>DATBAX010000207.1:0-7792 GCA_036271275.1 Terriglobales bacterium | reverse complement strand
CAGCACACCGGACTGGCTCAGGTTTTCCACAATGCCGTCATACCAGGTGCCAAGGTTTTTCACCCGATAACGCACGGCCGCGTCGAGCTTCAGGCGGCGTGCACGAGGCACCCAGCTTGGCTTCTTGGTCGTAGTGCGTCCCTTGCGGGTGGAAGTCGATTCGGCGGCACGATCCACGCGCTCAATGCGCTTCATGGTCTGCCAGTCGTACTTGTATTCAACCGCGCACAACAGACACACCTGGTAATACTGACTGTCGGCGGCTCGCCGTGGCCAGGAGAATTCGTGAGAACAACTGCGAAGCATGAGGGCGTCCAGTAACTTCTGAGCCATGGCATTTTCCGGCAGGGAACACCGGACAACCCATCATCTAACGGGCGGGTTAAATTGGGTAGGTTACTTTCGTGTAGTACCTCTCAGTATTCGGGGCAAGCGCATGAGGAAGAATGAGTTACGGAGCTTTTGTTGTAAGAACGTGGACACGGAAGTGCACCGTGTATGATCGCTGCGTGGAAAACGTGACAGCCTTCATTCTGGCGGGCGGCAAGAGCTCGCGTATGGGCGCTGACAAGGCCTTTCTTGAGCTTGGCGGGCGGACATTGTTAGTGCGTGCTCTGGAAGTCGTGGGGAAGGTAACACCTCAGGTAAGGGTACTGGGAGACAAGAACAAGTTCGCGGCGTTCGGGACGGTGGTTGAAGATGTTTATCCTGAGTGCGGGCCGCTGGGCGGGATCCATTCCGCGCTCATGAGTTCGGCGACCGATTTCAATCTAATGCTGGCGGTGGATCTTCCGTTTATTGGGCCTGAATTCTTACGATATTTGATTTCAGAAGCAGAAAGTTCGAAAGCGGTGGTCACCGTGCCACGGTCTGGTGGAGTTTTTCAGCCTCTGTGTGCGGTGTATAGAAAAAAGTTCTGGGAAGTCGCTGAACGTGCATTGCGCGCCAGGAAGAATAAGATTGGTGCACTGTTCGGCGAAGTGAAGACGCACGTGCTCGAAGAAACGGATTTGAGTAAAGCTGGTTTCGGAACCGGAATATTTCGCAATCTGAATACGCCGGCGGAATGGGAAGAAGCTAAAGTAGAGTTCGAGAAAAAAAGTTAGACTAAGCCATGGGCGAGAGCGAACAGACCGGGCCGTATATCGAGTTTAAGAATGTCTCCAAATCATTTGGAGAAAAGAAAGTACTCGATAACGTCAGCTTCGATGTGATGCGGGGAGAGACTGTCTGCATCCTGGGGCGCAGCGGCGTGGGCAAATCGGTGACGCTGCAAAATATCATGGGATTTCTTAAGCCGGATTCAGGACGCGTGATTGTTGCGTACGAAGACATCACCGACTTTTCTGAAGCCGAGATGGAACGAATTCGCAAAAAAATCACCATGGTCTTTCAGAACGGCGCACTGTTTGATTCGCTGACCGTCGGCGAGAATGTCGCATTTCCTTTGCGCGAACGAAGAGGCCTGGGCGAAGAACAGATTCTCCAGATCGTTAATGGCCTGCTGGAAATGGTAGGGGTCGGCGAGATGCGCGATCTACTTCCTTCCGATCTGTCGACGGGCATGAAGCGATCCGTGGCAATTGCCCGGGCTTTGGCCGCCCAGCCCGAATGCGTGCTCTATGACGAGCCTACGACCATGGTCGATCCGCTCATGGCGCAGTTGCTGGGTGATTTGATCAAGCGACTAAAAATCCAATTACACCTGACCAGCGTGGTCGTGACCCATGACATGCGGTTGGCGCAAAAGCTGGCGCAGCGGATCGTCTTTCTGCATGAAGCTAAAGTGTTGTTCTTTGGCACCTATGCGGAAATGGAAAAGTCCGAGGAGCCGATTGTGCAGGAGTTCCTGAGCCTGGATGAGCTTTCGCTGCAGGGGTAGACTGCGCCACGGATTTTGCGCGGATTACAACTTCTTAGAATCCTTTTTTTACTAGCTTCTCTACCGTGATTGCTGTGCTTGCCGTTTCTCCTCGCAACATCTTCTCCACGTATTTTGCGATCATGTCTACCTCCAGATTTATGGGATCGCCAGGCTCCAGTGATTTGAGATTCGTCATCTTTACGGTGTGAGGGATGATCGCTACTGTCACTTCCGTGCCCTCGATCGCGGCGACCGTCAGGCTGATGCCCTCGATACAGAGGGAACCTTTGAAGATCACATAGCGGGCCAAATCGTTGGGGATTTCGATACGCAAAGCGTAACCGCCGGCGGGGAGTTTCTTGAGCGCGAGGAATTTTCCCGTGCCATCGACGTGTCCCTGGACGATGTGTCCGCCGAATCGGCCGTTTGCCTGCATCGGGAGTTCGAGATTGACCAACGCGTCTTTTCTTATTCGCGAGAACGACGTGCGCTTCCAGGTTTCTTCGGCCAGGTCCGCGGTGAAAGATTTGGGCGTGATGTCTGCCGCTGTGAGGCAAACTCCGCTGACGGCAATGCTGTCGCCCTGCTTCAATTCCTTTACCAATTGCGAGGACGAGACAGTCAGGCGATGATTACCTTTTTCGTTCGCGATGCGAGTGACGTGGCCGATTTCTTCGATGATGCCGGTGAACATAGTTTCTCCAAATTTTGTCATCCCGAGCGTAGTCGTATGACCGCTACCGCAACGACGAAATTTTCGGATCGTGGTGGCGGCGCCCTTGGGCGCGTGATCTTGGTTCAGTCGCACCCCGGACTTCCGTCCGGGGCTAAGCTGGGCTGCTCCTCCGGAGCTGGTTTTATCATGCTTCAAACTCCAAATCACAACTAGCGAGTCGCCATTTCTCCGTACGGATCTTGCAAATATCCTTCGACCGCGAAGTCTTCTCCGAAACGATGCAGGCGGAACGACTTAACATAAGCGGCATCGCTCATTCCACGGAAGCCTTCGCCAGAGGCGAACGGTATGGAGTTCGCTCCGCCTAATATCTTGGGAGCGTAGTAGAGAAATACCTTGTCCACAATCCCAGCGGCCAAAGCCGTCCAGTTCACCATCGCGCCACCTTCGATCATGAGGCTGGTGATTTCCATCCCGCCTAGAAAACGGATAACGCTTTTGATGTCGGGGCGGCCGTCGGCGGTGACATCGGAAATTTGCTCTACGCGGAGGCCGTGGTCTTGCAGTTCTTTTCTTCTTTTTTCTTCGGCGAATGAGCAGAGCACCAGCACATCGTTGTTGGCGGTCTGGACCAGCTTTGACTCCAACGGCAAACGAAGCCGGGAATCCAGGATGACTCGCAGCAGAGGACGGCGTCGCGGGCGGCGGCTGCGGTCGGTGAGCAACGGATCATCGGCAATCACGGTGCCTACTCCAATGAGGATCGCATCATTCTGATGACGCAGTTCCTGCACATGGGCGCGGGCTGGTTCACTGGTGATCCAATTCTGAGTTTTGCCAGCTCCGGATGGCGGAGGCGCGATCTTGCCGTCTAGCGTCATTGCCGTTTTGAGCGTGACCAACGGCGTGGTGGTTCGAATATATTTGGCGAAAGCTTCATTCAGCGGGCGCGCTTCGTCTTCGAGAATGCCTGAAGCCACAGCGATTCCAGCGTCTCGAAGTTTGGTGAAACCTTTTCCACTGACTTGCGGATTGGGGTCTTGCATCGAAGCGACTACGCGACGAATCCCGGCGGCGATGACCGCGTCCGCACAGGGAGGAGTGCGACCCTGATGCGAGCAGGGTTCCAGATTGATGTACAGCGTCGCGCCTTGAGCTTTGTTGCCAGCTTGCTCTATCGCTAGAACTTCGGCGTGTTTTTTGCCGTCATAAGTATGGAAACCAGTACCGAGGATGTTGCCTTGATCGTCCACGATGACGGCGCCTACACACGGGTTCGGCGAAGTGAGGCCAATGCCTGCGCGCGCCAATTCAAGAGCACGGCGGAGAAAGCGTTCGTCGGTTTCGCGGGATGTGGTTTTCTCGGCCAAGGCTCGAGTTTAAGTAAACAAGGAATCCACAAACTCTTTGGGATCGAATCGCAGCAAGTCCCCGATTTTTTCGCCGACACCGACGTAGCGGACGGGCAATCCCAGTTCGCGGGAAATGGCGACGACCACGCCGCCTTTGGCTGTGCCATCCAACTTCGTAAGTACGATGCCTGTCACACCCGCGGCCTCGGTGAATAGGCGGGCTTGTTGCAAGCCGTTCTGACCGGTGGTGGCGTCCATGACCAGCAGGGTTTCGTGAGGAGCGCCGGGAATGATTCGTTGGGCGGTGCGCCGCATCTTTTCCAACTCGGCCATCAGGTTGGTTTTCGTGTGCAGACGTCCGGCGGTGTCGACGATTACATAATCGCTGTGTCGCGCAGTGGCGGCCTGTAGCGCGTCGTAGAGGACGGCGGAGGGATCGCCTCCCGGTTTGGTGCGGATGACTTCCGTGCCGGTGCGTTGTCCCCAGACTTCGAGCTGATCGATGGCGGCAGCGCGGAAAGTGTCGGCGGCGCAGAGGAGCACGGTTTTTCCATCGGAGCGCAGGAACTGGGCCAGCTTTCCGATCGTGGTGGTCTTGCCAGTGCCGTTTACGCCGACGACCAGGATGACCTCGGGGACGCCGTCGACGCGTTGCACTGATTGTTTATTGGCTGCATCCAGGATTGCCAGGATTTCTTCTTTGAGCAGGCGCTTGAGTTCGGCGACGTCTTTAATTTGTTTGCGGTCGGCCTTATCACGCAGCTTCTGCAGGATTTCATGAGTGGTGGTGCTGCCCAGGTCGGCTCCGATGAGGGTGGATTCGAGATCGTCCAGCGTGTTGCGATCGATTTCCTTGCCGAACGAAACTACTTCTTCAATGCGCTCGCTCAGGTTTTCCCGCGTGCGCGTGACCGCCTCTTTCATGCGATCGAAGAGGCTGGGTTTCGGTTCGGTGCTGCCGAAAAGAGTCTGAATCATGGGTAATGATCAATTATAGCGGTCTGGCCGAGTTGAATCGCGGGGAGTGAAGCTTTGAGGGGCGTCCAAGGCATGAACCACAAAGGCCACGAAGTTTCACGAAGGAGAACCCCAAGGATTTCTTTTGTGTGCCTTAGTGTCCTTTGTTGTTAAAAGCCCTCAGCCTTATGCGCCGGAGGTTTGCGCTGCTGCCACGACTTCGACCGGGGCGGGCGTCTCGACGGGCTTTGGGAGCGGCGCCGGAGGGGCCTGGCGCTGAATGCGAATCTCGCCGCGTTGGTAAACCGCGTCCAAAGCAAACACGGCTTTCGGATCGAGACGCTTGCCGGAAAGCGAATGAATGATTCGCAAAGCCTCGTTCACATCGTAGGCGTGCTGATAGGGACGGTTCGTCGTCAATGCGTCGAACGTATCCGCCACGGCAATGATGCGTGGCAGAAGTGGAATCTGCTCGTCTTTGTAGCCATGCGGATAACCGCGGCCGTCGAGCGATTCGTGATGCAGTTCGATTCCCGGAATCATTTCTTTCAACTGCTCCACCCCCTTCAGGATATTTGCGCCCTTGGTGGTGTGGGTTTTCATGATGTCGAACTCGGCCGGAGTCAACGCACCGGGTTTCTTCAGGATGCGGTCTTCAATGCCGATTTTTCCGACGTCGTGCAGTTGAGCTGAAATTCGTACGATCTCGATAAATTCGTCGGGCAGTCCAAGCTCGCGCGCGATCATCATCGAATAACGCGTGACGCGATCGGAATGTCCACGCGTGTATGGGTCTTTTTCGTCGACTGCTCCTGCGAGCATTTGAATGGAGCTCACGAACAGTTCGCGGTTTTCATTCGCGGCGCGCTTGAGGTCGAGCACAAAATGCTCGAGCTCCTCCGACATGGTGTTGAAAGTCGCCGCGAGCTCACCAATTTCGGTGCGGCTCTTCAACGTCACGCGCTGGGAGAAATCTCCGCGGGCAATGGCGCGACTTGATTCCGTCAAAACTTCCAACGGGCTGGTGATGCGATGAGCGGCGAAAATACTGATGCCGATGCTGAGGGCCACGGCGAGGAGTGCCAGGATTCGGGCGCCCCGTTGCATTTCATAAACCCCGCGGTAAGCTTCTGCGCGCGGCTTTTGTACGATCACCGCCCAGTCAAGATTGCCGACGGGACTATAGGTTCCCAACATCATGGTGCCGCGTTTGCCGCCGGTGGAAAACTCGCGAGTGGCGACGACCATCTGCGCTTTGCCGCCCTGGTCCACAAAATTCTTTACGATCTCCAGGTTGGTCATATCCTGACCAGTGGCGTATTCGGAGGTTGCGCCGGCGACGAGTCGTCCCTGGCTATCGACCACGTAAGGAGTGAGTCCGCCGCCATTGACTTCCTGCAGACGGCGAATCAGAAATTGCAAATCTACTACCGAACCGATCATGCCCAGGAAACGTCCGCCATACATGACGGGCGTACTGACCAGCATCACGGTGCGGGCGGATTTGCCGCTGCCTATGACGAGCGCTTGTCCGTTGTAGGCGCGGCCTTCACGCGATGCGGTGTAGGCGCGCTGCAATTCACTTTGCAGAAAATCGTCGGGAGCAATGCGGCCGGCGGAGATGCCTTTTGCGTCCGAGTTCAAGACGGTTGCGTAGGCGAGGTCGCCGGATGAAGAAACGAAATTTTCCAGGAGTGCGCGCAGTTCCGGGGACTGCACATTTTCACCGGTAAGATCGCCGCCGCTCGCCACCTGCAACGCCGAGGACAAGTTCGCCAGCATCATGCGTAGCGATTCCTGATGTTGCGAAATATCGTCGGCCAGCGAACGGGTGACGGTGTTTTGCAGCAGGCGTTCGTTGGTGATCAAGCGTTCGCGATTGATCGATTCCACCTGGGCCGAGTAAAAATACATCGGCACTACGCTGACCAAAATGAGCACGCCAAGGATTACGTACAGAATCGGGATGCGCGATGGTGAGGGTAATTTTAGCGACAAAGTGGCCCTTCAACCCGGTGGCGAACTTGGGCTGATTCCTGCAAGAATTCTACTTTGTCGAGGGCTTTAAGATAGCGTCATTGCGGGGTGAAAACCGTTACGAAAGTTACTTTACCTTCGCTTGATTTGCGGGGTTTGGCATTAGATGGCGGCGTGGCTGGATCGGCGAAGAGGGTTGCAGAATCAATCCGTTAGAATTGCGGCGTGGAGGCGCGTTCTTGGATAGTCAGCAACAGAACCGGTGGGGTTACCTGGTGGTGTGGGAGTTCGTGGTCAAGCCGGGGATGGAGGCGGGTTTTGAAGAAGTTTATGGGCCTTCCGGGGATTGGGTGCGATTGTTCCGGAAAGACGAAAACTATCTGGGGACCGAGCTGAATCGTGGTCAGGGAGATTTGTTCCGTTACGTCACTCTGGATTTTTGGGTGTCCGAGAAAGCTTATAGAGAATTTCGGAAAAAGCATCGCGACGAATATCAGGTTATCGATCAGAAGTGCGAACAACTAACGGAGAGCGAACGTGAGCTGGCAAAGTTTATCCGAACGGTTTGAACTAGAGCCGCTCACTCTTGGCGCTGCGCGTCATCAGATCGCGAATCGCATCGCTGGGAGATTTGCCGTTGTGTAGGATGGCATGCATTTGCTCGGTAATTGGCATCTCGATTTGATGAGCGCGAGCCAGGCCCACGGCGGCGTGCGTCGTGAAAACTCCTTCCGCCACCATGCCGTGCATGCCGGCGGTAATTTCGGGGAGCTTCTTTCCGCGACCCAGTTCTACGCCTACGCTGCGATTGCGCGAAAGCCCGCCGGTGCAGGTGAGGACGAGATCTCCGAGGCCTGCAAGACCGGACATAGTTTCCTGGCGTCCGCCACAAGCGACTACCAGGCGCGTCATTTCGGCGAGACCACGGGTGATCAACGCGGCGATTGAATTGTGTCCGAGTTCAAG
>DATBAX010000206.1:0-8504 GCA_036271275.1 Terriglobales bacterium | reverse complement strand
ACGGCGTGGAATCCGCCGCGAGCGTTAAAGTTCACCGAAGTCCGCTGCCAGTTTCCGCCGCGCCAGCCGTTGTTGAATCCAGCGTGGAAGCGTTCGAAGTTGTTGAAACGCGAGTTGTAAATATTTATCCCTCGGAAATATCCCCAGCCGTAGTGGTACCAGGGGAAGAACGGTTCGCCGAAGCCCAGCGGACACCATCCAAATCCACCAAAGCCGATGCCGAATCCAAATCCGCCGCCATACCAGGAAACCAGCGCAGGAGCATAGAACGACCGTCCCCAATAACCGTAGTACGGGCCCGGCGCCCATCCCCAAGAGCCACCGAAACTTACCCAGCGGCCGTAGTGGAAAGGAGCGAATCCCCAGGGAGCATAGTCCTGCCACGTCCATCCCCACGGATCCTGATAAATCCAGTTGCCGTTCGTATATGGCGCCCAATCGGCGCCCACATCGTTCGGCATCCAGACGTTGCCGTATTCGGGAGTTTCGCGCCAGGTTCCATGGTCATCAAGATCTTCCGATCCAATGACATCCGGAGAAACATACTGGCTGGACCGGGAAGAATCGACACGCCGATCGCGACTTTCGCACCATTCGTCGAAATTATCGGGATCCGGCGCGGAGTTCATCTTCACCGTCATCGAATCGCCGTTGGTGAAGCGCGCCTGAGTATGTGCTTTTACCCGCACTGCCTGACCTTCCCCAGTGGCTTCGCCTTCGCCGCGCCAAACCGTGACCATCGTGGCATCGCCATTAGGATCAACGTCAAAGCGGTAATCGCCGGGTTTCAAAATCGTAAACGCCTGATTGGGCGTATCGATTTCGTAAGTCTCTCCGTCAAACAAATGCCGGATATGCGCATTCAACGTTCCCTGATGTAGAGAAACTTGCGCGGTATTGTCATTCACGTTGGTGAGCGTAAGGCTGCTCTCGGCGCCCATACGAAGCAATCCAGTACCAAGATTCAACTCGACGCGAGAATTCTTGTCAGCCCAGATGTTGTCCGCATTGGTTAACGGACGGTTGATCGCGCCTTCCACCCAATCATCAGTTCCGTGGGGCTGAATTGAAACTGAACCATTCATAAACTGCAAACGGGCAACGCGGCCGGGAGCGTCATTGTTGTCGTCATCATTTTGATCCTGCCCCTGGGCATCGGGACGACGCGGCCCCTGACGCTGCGGGCCACCGTAGCCGGGACCACCATTGCCTGGACCACCGGGCCCGGGATACTGCTGATTCGACTGCGCTCCATCCGGCGGCGGAGGAGCTTGCTGGGGCATGGGTGTTTCCATCGGCTGATCGGCGGGCTCGTCTTGCGCCACGGCCGTCATTGCAGTGAATGACCAAACGGTAAAAATAAGAGTTGCCAGTGTGAATCGTTTTAGGGTCGTCATAAAACCTTCTCCTGAGAAACAGTCTGGAAGACTGATTCCCCACTGAATACCACCCGACATCAGATTAAACCCCAAAGCAAGCAAGGAGTTGCGCCAAAGACGGTCGAAATATAGGCCGCTAATCGATTGCGAACAGTGGACTTACCAGGGGCACGTCATTGGAAACAATGAGGACGCGATGCGCAATGCCTGCGCTGGAGTTGAGATTCAGTACACCTTTACGCCGCTCACTACTCGGCTGATAGCGCCGCTCGGACTGGGACTGTCAGGATTGAGCCCTGCATTAAGACTCATGTGGTACGCCAGCAGTTGAGGAAAAACGATTTCAAAGGGTGTCCGAAGATAGTCAGGAATCCCAGGCGCGAGAGCCATGCTGTGGGCATGCAGACCATCGGAAGAGAGATCGGATGGCGCGATACAAACAATGCGGCCAAGCTGTTTGGCTTTCAGTTCGTTAATCAAGTCTATTTCGTATAACCGGCGTCGCGGATCGTTGGAAATCAAGCAGAGCACCAATGTTTCGCGATCCAGAAAACTCATGGGGCCATGACGCAATCCCAGAAAAGTTTCCGCGAGCACTGCAACCCGTCCGGCGGTCATTTCAAGAATCTTCAAACTGGTTTCGTCGGCCCAGGGGAACAGCGGCGCAGAAGCGAGAATGACAGCCCGAGTTGGACGCAATTTCGCAACTTTCTCCGCCAGCGAATCCAGTTCGGGGAGCCGGTGTTCGGTCAGTCTGCAAATGGCAGGTAAATGCTCGCGAAGAATTTCCTGATGGCTGAGAGAAAGTCCGGCGAGCGCCAGGTTCGAAAAAGAGCTGGTCATGACCAGGCTGCGATCATTGGTGCGCGGATCCAGCAAGAGCAATTGAATGTCCGAATACTGGGCGAGCCGGCCGTCTGGATTGCAAGTGATGGCGAGTTGCGGGAGAGCCGGGAAATCACGGCGGGCCATGTCGACGACGGCGACGCTCTCCGGGCTGTCGCCGGAACGAGCAATGGAGAGGAGGAAATCCGCATCCTTCAAAGCGCGAGGATCGGTGAGGAGATCTGTAGTTGGAATGGAAAGCGAAGAGGTCCATGCGGATTGAATGGCACCCGCTACATAAGCTGAAGTGCCCGCGCCGCAAAGGATGCCATGTCCGGTGGCCCATCCTCGCCAACTCTTTTTTTGCATGCGTTCAAACGTGTCAAGCCACAGGAGCGGCTGATGGTAAATCTCGGCCGCTGTGATGTGTCCTGGTCCGGCATCGTTGCCGTTTCCACGTCGAAAGCGAGACTCTGTCTCCATTCCTGAATTCTTTCCTCGTTGGTTTCGTCTGTTCTTACGAATTATCGACTTAGATCGTAATGCGGGGGATTCTTGCGCATGTTGCGAGCATATTCAGGGCCGCTTGAAACCTTACTTTACTAATAATAACTGGATTTTGCGTGATGTTTCGTTTGTTGTCAACTCCTTTCTTTTTCTAACGAATCACCCTGGAATGACTTTCGTTTTGCCGCGTATGTTTAATGCTTTCTTTTTAATGGCACAACCTGTAGGGGCGAATGAGGAACGTCTTCCAGAAGAGATCGATGTCGAGGAAACGTTGCGAGAACGTACCCATTTATTTTGCACGTCCTTGCGTCTTCGCCCATTCGCATTTCAGCTTGCAACGATTTGGGGCGAGTCGCGCAACCGCGATTTTCCGGAAATGTTTCTCGCAAAAACTCGATCTGTTCAAAATCAACTGGGCGTTTCCTATTCACTTTTTCGGTTAACATGTTGCTCCGGCACTTCTGGCAACGAAACAATTCAGCCCGATCATAGGCGTGACTAATATGTTGCGTCTCAACAATGTCGCCAGCAATGTCGAGATGATGGTCAAAGGCGGATTGTTCTGCCGGCGGTCCGCGGTTCGGAAACAGGGGAAACGACTTCGATGAAAATGAAATCATTCAAAATTCTATTTTTGATCCTGCTTGCGGCATTTACTTTTTCGTGTAACCGCACGAACCCGGGCAAGAAGCAATTCTTCGTTGCCTTCAGCCAGGCC
Organism: Terriglobales bacterium; assembly: GCA_036271275.1. Taxonomy (GTDB): domain Bacteria; phylum Acidobacteriota; class Terriglobia; order Terriglobales; family Acidobacteriaceae; genus DATBAX01. Next base: position 5,072 of record DATBAX010000206.1, on the reverse strand, counting down.
AACAATGCGGAGCCTTATCGGGCTGCGCAGAACGAACTGATGACAAGTCTGTTCGCCCAGGCCGGCGACGTAAGGCTGGTCATCGCCGACGCTCAACAGGACAACAGCAAGCAGGTAGCGCAGGTGGAAACCTTCATTCGCCAGCGTCCCGATCTCCTGATTGTCGCTCCGAACGAACGCGCCGCTCTCACTGCTGTCATGGGCGAAGCCATGGAGCAGAAGATTCCGGTGATTTGTCTGGAGCGCGATATTCTGCAACCCAACTACACCACCTTGGTTCACAGCGACAATACTGTGATCGGACACATGGCGGGTGAGTTCGTCCGCGATTATCTGACCAACAAATATAAGCAGCCTAAAGGGACGGTCGTAGAGATACAGGGTTTACTCGGAGTCGAGGCCGCGATCAACCGGCACAAAGGCGCAGCCGAGGCGCTGGCCAATTATCCCAACATAAAAATTGTCGCCGATCCCGTAGCTGACTGGGTGCAAGCGCGCGCGAAAGACAGGATGACAGAGGTATTACGCGGACATCCATCCATCGACGCGGTTTACGCTCACAACGATCCCATGGCAGTCGGGGCGTATCTGGCTGCGAAGGAACTCGGGCGGGAGAAAGAAATGATTTTTGTGGGCGTCGACGGACTTGGCGGTCCCGCGGGAGGAATCAAGAAAGTGCAGGATGGAATTTTAGCCGCCACTTTTATTTATCCCTTATGTGTGGATAAAACGGTCGAACTCGGATTGAAGATGATGCGAGACCCAAACTTCCATCCCGAGAAAGAGTATTCGGTGGCGCCGCAACTCGTGACCCCACAGAACGCAGCGGAACTCTACAAGCAGACGACAGCCAATCAATAAATTGAGCCGTTGTTCCGAACGTACGGGCAGTGGCTGCTATTTTCGGCGACTCGCTTCGAGGCGCTCCATCCATACACGCTCGTGGAGAAATCGAAGTTTTTGTGCGCTGATAATAGTGATTCCCTGCCGAAATCACCTGGTCTAATGCCGCCAATGCCGCTTCCCTTATGGTTTCTGAGGTGATATGCTTCATCTCCCCTGGGCAAAGGCCGCTGCCCCTATAGGTTCCTCACGGGACTATCGAAAAGACCTGGCCATTCATCAACTGCCTTTTGCCGCAGCCTGAGAGCTGCGCCACGCCGTTCCATTGGGACGGCCGTGACATCAACCGGAGAATTGCAATGCGTATCGATCGTTCGCAGGTATTCACAGCCGTATTCGCGTGTTTTGTGGCTCTTGCCTCGGCGGCATACGCACACGCCAGCACCTTCACCATCGGTGGAACCGTCGCAGGGTTGACCACTGGAGCCTCTGTGACTTTGCTCGACAACGGCGCCGGCGCGCTCAAAGTGACAGCCAACGGCACATTCACCTTTGCGAAAGCGCTGGCCACCGGCGCTGCTTATAGTGTCACTGTCAGCGTCCAACCAAAGGGTGAAACCTGCACTGTGACAGGCGGTTCGGGCACGGTGGGAACAGCCAACGTCACGAAAGTGAAAGTCGCCTGCAAGGCCGCAACCTTCACCGTTGGCGGTACCGTTTCGGGATTGACTACTGGAGCCTCCGTGACTTTGCTCGACAACGGCGCAGGTGCGCTCAAAGTGGCGGCGAATGGTGCATTCCATTTTGTGAAGGCATTGGCCAGCGGCGCCGCTTATAACGTCACTGTCAGCGTCCAGCCGACGGGAGAAACCTGCACCGTGACAGGCGGTACTGGCACGGTGGGCACAGTCAATGTGACGAAGGTAAAAGTCGCCTGCAAAGCCGGATCGACGTTCACCATTGGAGGCACAGTCTCGGGATTAACCACCGGCAGTTCCGTGACGCTGCTTGATAACGGGGCCGGCCCACTCAAAGTGACGGCCAACGGTAAATTTACATTTGTAAAAAGTTTGGCCGGCGGCGCTGCTTACAACGTTACCGTCAGCGTTCAGCCAACGGGAGAAACCTGCACCGTGACGGGCGGTGCGGGCACGGTGGGCACTATCAATGTCACCACCGTGAAAGTCGCCTGCAAAGCCGCGACGCCACATACGATCGGCGGAACAGTTTCCGGATTGAGCGCCGGAAGTTCGGTGACTCTGCTCGATAACGGAGCGGATTCGCTTGTCGTAGCGGCGAACGGGAAGTTCACATTTAAAACGGCTTTGGCCAGCGGCGCTGCTTACAATGTCACAGTCAGTGTTCAGCCCACAGGCGAGACATGCACCGTGACAGGTGGATCGGGTACGGTGGGCTCCGCAAACATCACTACGGTAAAAGTTGCTTGTGCATCCGCGGCGACCTTTACCATTGGCGGGACAGTTTCCGGACTGAGTACCGGCACTTCTGTGACCCTGCTCGACAATGGCAGCGGCGCACTCAAAGTATCAGCCAACGGCGCATTTACTTTTGCAACAGCTTTGGCCGGCGGAGCCGCCTATAGTGTCACCGTCAGCGTTCAACCGACAGGCGAAACCTGCACAGTAACGGCTGGTTCGGGCACGGTGGGCTCAGCCAACATCACCGGCGTGAAAGTCGCGTGCGCCGCGGCAGCCACCCATACCATCGGCGGAACGGTTTCTGGACTGAGCACCGGCACTTCCGTGACGCTGCTCGACAATGGAAGCGGCCCGCTCAAAGTATCGGCGAATGGCGCATTTACTTTCGCAACAGCTTTGGCCAGCGGAGCTGCCTATAACGTCACGGTCAGTGTTCAGCCGACAGGTGAAACCTGCACAGTAACCGGCGGCTCGGGCACAGTGGGCTCGGCCAATGTCACTTCGGTGAAAGTTGCCTGCGCTACAGGTTCTGGCGGTGGCGGCAGCGGGTATTGGATCCCTTATTCCGCGACTCCTTCAGGGGCGACGCCGGCCGGCAAAACCGGCCTGTTCCTGATCCCATCGGACAAGCTTGCTTCCTCGCCTGCTCCAACTTTTGTCACCACCGACGCGAACCAGCTTCTCGGCCTCGGAACGCAGATCACCATCAAGAGCGGGGCCGTGATTTACTCGCCTCAAGTCATGATGTACTCCGACACTACTGCCGCGGGCGTCACCAAGATTTTTGGGCTGACGCTGGCCGGCACCGCAGCTGTTCCAACACCGGTCCAGATCAGCAGCCTGTCATTGCCAAAGACTCAACAGATTTGCCAAGTCGGATCTTCTTCGTCGAGTACCGACATCGCCCAGCCGACCACGCTGTTCGCTCTCATTGAGGTTGGTACGGCAACGCAGTGCAACTCGGGCGGAGGCACCTTCGAGGTCATCCACTATCTGGATTCCGCAACGACACCCCCGACGGTTGTGAACCTCAACACTACGGAGTTCGATTCGGTTTACCAGAACGGCAAATTAAGTGCGTTGCTGCTGTTCGATTCGGCCACGAACTCCCTTGACGTCTATGACAACGACACGTTTACATCTCCGACCCAGAAGATCGCAGGCTTGAACAACGCCACCGAGATTGCGAGCGTGTTAGACGAGACTACCCTGAGCACCAGCGCAGTTTTCCTTTCGGTGACCACCACGGCATCTGCAAATGAACTGTACCGCGTCGATGGCGATTCGCTGGCGGCCACGCTGATCCAGAACATCATGACCGGGACTATCGGCGGCATTGCACAGGACGACAACAACTTGTATTACATGGTCCTGACGCCGGGCGCGAGCAGCAGCACTACGGCTACCTTTGAACAGGTTGCTCTCTCCGGTGGAACTCCCAAGCTTCTCTACACCACGCCGGCCTACACTAATGCGACCACGTTCTCGCGCTATCAACTGATCGGTAGCAACGATTCAGTTCTTGCCTTCTATCTCTCTGTTACGCCGACCACCGGCGGACTCCAGGATCCGACCAAGGCAACCTCGACGGTCTACACTGTCCCGGTTGGAGCCACAACCACCACGCCGAGCACACTCGCCAGCTATCCAGCAGGCGACGCGCTTGTCGAGGCGTTTCTGGCTTCGCCCAGCGGCGGCAGCCTTTCCAGTAGCGTCTTCTTCGGAACTGTGAGGAATGCGAGTGGATCGCTTTCGTCCCCGGCCATCGCCTACTCCGCTGCCTCCATACCGCTGAACGGAGGCGCCGCCCGGCCTTTGATTGCAAATTCCGTTTACGCGCCGCTTGCTGTCATCTCGACACGGGTGTTCGACAGCGTATGGCAAGTAACGAACATTACGGACACCAACGGCGGCTTCGGCGGCGGCACTGCGAATGTGGTGAACGTCAGCAATCTGACGGATACTCCATTCACAACCACCGGCGGCGGCGATTATGTGATCCCAGCAGGATTTAGCGGATCCATCGAGGCAATCTTCAGCAACAACGTCGCGATTGGATTCTTCGACAATTCCGCTGCTGCGACCTCTGGCACCGCTGCGCTGCAGGAAAATGGAGCTGCGGTCGATCTGACTACGAACTTCTTCTATCCAGTCGTATTGCCGAATACTTTCGTATTTCCTTATTAGGCAGGGCCGAATTAGTGACGAGAATGTTGGGATCACTGAAGTTGTTGGTGATCCCAACATTCTCGAGCTAGATCCCGGACGCAAAATCAGAATTTTTCGCTACAAATCTTTTTTCAATCTGTTGGGGTATTTTTCTCTGCTACGGAATGGCGGAGGGAGAGGGATTCGAACCCCCGGTACCCGTTAAGGTACAGCGGTTTTCAAGACCGCCTGATTAAACCACTCTCACATCCCTCCGCGTTTGTTATCTACAACTTAGAGCATGGTGCTATCGAGCTACTACCCAGAGGCTACCCAAACGCGATAGACTTCTACCCGGAGGACACCATGCCACGTCTACAGAAGGGCCGACTCTACGAGGCCAGCCAGGCCTTCTACATCCAATATTATAGACCCGATGGAAAGCGGGTGAGCCATCGTCTGTGCAGCAAGGACCAGAAGCATTACGCGATCAACGCGAGGCCCGTGAAACTCCGGCGCGACGACTTCATGCTAAAGGTCAACTCGAACGTGGTGGATTCCGGCGAGGCGCTCGTCACGGAGTTTTTTGAAAAGACCTACACCACTTACATGGAGGCGGAGCTGGCAGCCTCGACGATTCAC
>DATBAX010000205.1:0-3294 GCA_036271275.1 Terriglobales bacterium | reverse complement strand
GATATCTTCTCCCTGAGATGGGCCGGACAAGACTTCATCCATTAGTTTCTTAATCGCAGGCATCAGCGGCAACTGTCCGGACATCGCGCGCTTCAACAAGAATCCGGTGATGATTAACCGGTTGATTTCGTTGGTGCCCTCAAAAATGCGATTGATGCGAGCGTCCCGGTACGCGCGTTCCGCGGGATATTCTTCAACGAACCCGTAGCCACCGTATATTTGCATGGTTTCGTCAACGACATAGTCGATCATCTCCGATCCCCAAACTTTGATGATCGAACACTCGACGGCATATTCCTCAATGGCCTTGAGTGTCGCCTTGGCCGCATTCGCGCCAGCCTTATCGACCTCCGCGAGTGCCGCATCCATCATGCCAACGGTTCGATAGACCAGAGATTCACCGACGTAAATCCCCACGGCCATGTTTGCGATTTTCTCGCGGACGAGTCCGAAATCAGAGATCGTCTTGTTGAAGGCCTTGCGCTGTTTGGCATAGCCAATCGCGCTTTCGAGAGACACGCGGCCGCCGCCCACGCACATCGCTCCCAACTTGAAGCGGCCAATATTCAAAATGTTGAAGGCGATGACGTGGCCTTTGCCGATTTCACCCAGCACGTTTTCGGCGGGCACTTTGCAATCATTGAGGATCACGGGGCAAGTGGACGATCCACGAATACCCATCTTGTGCTCTTCTCCGCCGATGGAAAGGCCAAGGAATGTGCGCTCGACCAGGAATGCCGTGAACTTCTCGCCGTCGATTTTCGCGAACACGGTAAATAAGTCAGCGAATCCGGCGTTGGTGATCCACATCTTCTCGCCGTTCAAGGTGTAATGCGATCCGTCAGCAGACAATTCCGCGCGCGTTCGTGAATTCAGTGCGTCGGAACCAGAAGAGGCTTCCGAGAGACAATATGCGCCGACGATTTCTCCTGCGGCTAACCGTGGCAGATATTTTTTCTTCTGATCGTCCGTTCCGAAATAAACAATGGGCAACATGCCAATGCCGCTGTGGGCGCCCCATGTCGTCGCAAAACCAGCATACTTGGCAATGTGGTCGGCGATGACGGCGGCTGTAACTTTGTCCATTTCGAGGCCGCCGTAAGCCTCCGGAATTTCTACCGCGCTCAACCCAAGATCGCCGGCTTTCTTTAGCAGGTCACGAGAGATAGAGAAATCCTTGTGCTCGATCTTATCGGCATTGGGGACGATTTCATTGACAGCGAACTCCTCCGCCGTTTGGCCAATAAGAATGTGCTGCTCGGTGAAATCTTCGGGCGTGAAAACTTCGCTTGGCTTGCGTTCTTCGAGGAGAAAACTGCCACCGGAAATCTTGGTGCTGGGAATTGCTGTTGTAGCCATGAAACCCCTTTTCACCGCAGAGATCGTGGAGTACGCCGAGCAGAATCAATTCTAGTGCGAAGCGGTCGCCAACGATAGTTACGAAATCAAAGCGTTTGTTGTGTAGTGGCGTACTTATGTTCTCGGCGCTCTTTGCAGGCTCGGCGGTTTAATTAATGTTTTCAAATATCCCAGCAGCGCCCATCCCGCCACCCACGCACATGGTCACCATACCGTAACGGGCCCCACGACGTTTCATTTCGCGAATAACCGTCGCAGTCAACTTTGCTCCAGTACAGCCGAGGGGATGACCTAACGCGATCGCGCCGCCATTTGGATTCACCCGATCGAGATCGAGCCCTGCTTCCCGGATCACCGCCAGCGACTGCGCTGCGAAAGCTTCGTTCAATTCAATTACATCAATGTCGGAAAGCTTGAGTCCAGCCATCTTCAAAGCTTTCGGAATCGCGAACACCGGACCGAGTCCCATTTCTTCCGGCTTGTATCCCGCCGTAGCAAATGCCAAATACCGCGCCAGTGGCTTGATCCCGAGGGCCTTGGCGCGTTCGGCCGATATCACGACCGCTGCCGCTGCGCCGTCGGAGGTCTGCGAAGAATTTCCCGCCGTCACTGTGCCCTTCGCATGGAATGCCGGCTTAAGAGCGGCGAGAGCTTCAAGAGAAGTGTCGGCCCGCGGGCCTTCGTCCATTTTAAAAATGATTTCCTGTCGCTTCGGTTTCGAACCATTGGGAGTTGTAGAACTCACGGGCACTGCAACAGTCTCGTCGTCGAACTTTCCTGCTTGGATTGCCGCTATCGCCTTTTGATGGCTGCGAAGCGAAAATTCATCGGCAGCCTGACGCGTGATTCCGAAGCGTTGGGCAAGCCGTTCAGCGGTAAGGCCCATGTTGAGATAGGCATCAGGATAATGATCGACCAGCCAGGGATTGGGAGAGATCTTATGACCGCCCATCGGAATCATCGACATCGACTCTGTTCCTCCGGCAACAATAATTTCCGCGCCGCCGTTCATGATACGTTCGGCCGCCATCGCAATCGCCTGCAATCCGGAAGAACAAAAACGGTTGATGGTGATCGCCGACACTTCAACCGGCAGCCCCGCCCGCAGCGATGCGATACGGGCAACGTTCATCCCCTGCTCAGCCTCGGGAGTTGCGCAACCGATGATCACATCCTCAATTTCATTGGGGTCAATCTGTGGCACGCGATCCAGCGCGCCTTTAATGGCGACAGCCGCCAGTTCATCGGGGCGAGTAGCCCGGAGCGTGCCTTTGATGGCGCGGCCCACGGGCGTACGTACGGAAGAGGCGATAACTACTTCACGCATAGGAACTCCTTAAAACCAGCGCCTTCGCAATTAGCGGCCGGTCAGTCACAGTAATCATTAGATGACCCGCGCTCCCGCATCGCTTCAAACCGCGAATCTACTTGTCGGTCCTGGCAGAATCCTTAGCGGGATACGGCAACGAATCGCGGAAGCGCGCAATGTCTTCCGGATCGTAGTCGGGAAAAGGCATCTCGCCCGCATCTCTCCATTTTTTTACCTGCTGGTGTACCGCATCGGTCTTTTCTTTGTCCGGCCCGGAATCGCGGCCGCGGAAAAGCGTCTGCGACGAAGAGGCCAGCGATGTTCCAGCATTCTTCACCAAGTCCATGATTCGTAATAACAAATCTTCCTGAATGGCCAAAGCCTCCGCGCCATCGACAGTAAGGATGTAGCAAAAGATTTCCACGGTGATCCCGCCGTCAGTGAACGAGATTAATCGGGCACGGGCCGAATTTGTTTCTACCTTAGCGTGTTCGTAAAAGAGGCGCCGCATCAGTGCCAATACATAGCGCAATTGATCGGCCGTGGTGTCCCACTGGAGCGACAGTTTCGTAGTGAAGAGAATCTTGTCTCGCCGCGTCAGGTTCTCAATGTTCATGGTCGCCAGC
>DATBAX010000204.1:0-6342 GCA_036271275.1 Terriglobales bacterium | reverse complement strand
GAAGAAGAACAAAAACCAGTGATTGTCATTCTGAGGGCGGCGAAGGACCTATGTATTCTCTTGCTGCATGCAGAATGCATGGGTTCTTCGCTACGCTCAGAATGACAGATTATTGGGGGATGCCAGCTTTTGTGCCGGGTGTTACTTTGCTGAAGTCGCTGAAGTCTTGAGCAGAACGCCCGCCACAAAAGCGACAATCGCGGCCAAGAGCCATTCCATCCGCCAATACTGGATGACCTGAAAGTCCTCGAAGTTGCGATTACTGGAAACCACGCCAACCAATATCGCGGAGAGAAAGCAAAAAACACCGACCAAAAACGCAATCATCGAAGCCGTGCCCAATCCCAGCGAATACTTGAGGTCCTGGAATTCAACAACGTGGAGGAAGTCGAGAAGGTGGGCCCAGTATCCGTCGAGCACCTGGGTGCTGCGGGCGACGCCACAATTATGGCAAAAGTGCGAGCCGACCATGAATTCAGTTTGGCAACCAGCACAAACATCGACCATGCCAGGAATGACCGCCACGTCCTGCCGCATGACCGGAGGACGCCAGAACTCGTGCTGGGCTTCAGGAATTACTTCTGACATGGATTTGGCCTTTCATTTCCACAGGCAAGCTTGTGACCAAATTACAACCCCTTGAAAGTAAAGCGGCTCGGCAAATTCGCACACTGCCACGACCCTTCGAACGAGCAAGATTTACTCTTGACCCGGCAAACTTATCTTGCTCACTTGCATCACGGAAATAGTCTTGTCTGTCCCTCTGATTGTTAAAAGTGACCGTCTTGGTTCGACGCGGCCTGGAAGTGCATTAAACTGAAGTCCACGACACCTTTGAGCAAAGTCATTCCAGTCTGGTTCGCCCTTGTTTTTTGTCTGGCGGTGCTCGCTTTGGACTCGAAGCCGGCAGCCAGCCAAGCCAATCCTCCGGCAACGACCTCTCCGGCCAATCGAACCGCGGACAAGATGTCTTACCGTCCCGCTGATTCACTGAATTCTGCGGCTTTCGATCATTTCTACAATCAGGATTACGAGCGCGCGATTCAGGATTTCGACCAGATTTTGCATCGTCATCCAGATGATCCGTTTGCGATCAACCATCTTCTGACCGCTGTGTTATTCCGAGAACTTTATCGAATGGGGGTTTTGGATACCGGCGAGTACGCCAACGACAGCTTTGTGGCGGCGCAGCACCAGCCACCCGACCCGAAAGTGCAGCAGCAGATCAAAGATCTGGTGCAAAAAGCCCTAAAGATTGAAGAAGACCAGTTAAACGGCAGTCCAAATAACGTAGACGCACTCTACGCGCGCGGCGTCACTCGCGCTCAGTTTTCCACCTACACCGCGCTCGTCGAACATGCCTGGCTCTCCGCGTTGCGAAATGCAGTCGGCGCACGGCACGATCACGAACGCGTGCTTGAGCTTTCTCCCGGCATGACCGAGGCCAAGCTCATCGTTGGCGCGCACAATTACGTGGTCGGAAACCTGCCTTGGGGCGTGAAGGCGGCGGTTTCCATGGTGGGATTGGGCGGAAATACCGAGAAGGGCTTGCGATATTTGCAGGAATGCGCGGCTGGAAACGGCGAAACCAGCATTGACGCTCGCATCTTGCTGGTGCTGTTTTTGCGGCGTGAAAAGCGTTATGACGAATCGCTGCGGATGGTCCGCGGGTTGGTGGAGAGCTATCCGCGCAATCTGCTGATGGCGGTGGAAGAGGGAAACCTTCTGCGAGCGTCGGGACACAATCCGGAAGCGGCCGCGGTCTATCAAAAAGTATGGCAGGCGGGGAAAGACGGTCACTACGGCAGCTTGCATTATGAAATCGCCGCGTTTGCGCTCGGAGAGTTGCTGCGCGGTCAGAAAGACTATGCCGGCGCGGCGGCCGCCTATGAACTCGTCAGTCAAGTAAGCGCACCGTCTCCTGAGGTACTTCAGAAAGCCAATCTCGGTGCAGGTGAAATGTACGATTTGCTCAAGAAACGAGATCTGGCGCTCAAAAAATATCAGGCAGTCATCGCTGCCAATGCGAACACTCCGCAGGCGGAAGGCGCCAAAAAGTTCTCGAAAGATCCTTATAAAGGAGATTAGTGGGAACTTTTTTGCCGATTCGATAGTATCTAGCTGTAGGAGATCACCATGTATTGCAACTATTGCGGCAAAGTCATTCAGGATGACGCGAACGTCTGCGCCTATTGTGGCAAACGGGTAGGCGCGGTGGTGGCGCGGCAGCGGTTGGTGCGTCCGCGCGCCGATCGCAAGATTGCCGGCGTTTGCGCCGGATTTGCCGAATATTTCGACATTGATGTCATCGTCATTCGCCTGGTTTGGGTAGTAGTCGCGTTCCTGGGCGGAACCGGATTTCTCGCCTACGTGATTGCCTGGATCGTCATCCCTGAGGAGCCACTGATGCTGTCCGCTCCAGCGGGCTACCACGTACCGAGTTCATAATTAGGAATGCTCCAGGTCACCAGCCGCGACGCTGAGATTTTTTATCAGGTGCTGGGCGATGGCCCGCCGGTTGTTTTACTCCATCCTTTTCCTGTCCATCACGAATTCTGGCTGCCAGTCGCGGCGGCTCTTCAGGGACGCTATCGGCTGATTCTGCCTGACCTTCGCGGACACGGCGCTTCCGGCGTCGGTGAAGGCCCGGCGACCATGGAGAAGCACGCCGAGGATCTAGTCCGCATACTCGACGAAGTTGGAGTTGGCCGCGCTGTCTTCGTAGGAGTTTCGATCGGCGGATATGTTTTGTTTGAGTTCCTGCGCCGGTTTCGAAACCGAGTTTCGGCCCTGGTCCTGTGCAACACCAAACCGCAGGCCGATACTCCTGAAGCCCGATCTGTTCGCCTGCAAGCTGCCGCCGATGTTTTGGAACGTGGCACGGAAGTATTTTTCGAGAGTATGCTTCCCAAGTTAATCGGCAAAAGCACGCACACTGCTCGCCCGGATCTAGTGTTAGGTGCGTTGCGGATGATGCGAAAGATGTCCACGGAAGACGTTGCCATGGTGCAACGCGGCATGGCGGACCGTCAGGACTCGGTGTCGACTTTGGCGGCAATCAAAGTGCCTACGCTAATTTTGACCGGCGATGAAGACATAATGACTGGAGTCGCCGAAGCGGAAGTGATGCGCAAGAATATTTTCGGCAGCGCCTTGAAAATCGTTGCGAAAGCTGGACATTATTCTCCGTGGGAGCAGCCGGCCGAAGTGGGGAAGTTGCTGCGGCAATTTCTCGATGAAGTGCATGGCGGATAAGAAGTTTAGGCGAGCTTGAACCACCAAGGACACGAAGGGACACCAAGGAGATCCAACCAGCCCATGGCTTTCCTTCGTGTAACTTCGTGTCCTTGATGGTTAATTGTTTTGACCGTCGCTCAACTCTTAACTTATCCCTTATATTGGAAGCTCAATGAATAAAGATGCCAGCGTAGTCGTGCGTCCGGCCCGCGGATTGTCAGGATCGTTGCTGTTGCCCGGGGACAAGTCGATTTCTCATCGCTATGCCATGCTGGGCGGCATAGCAGAGGGAACGACCAAGCTCGAGAATTTTTCCACCGGTGCGGATTGCGCGAGCACTTTGGCCTGCATGAGAACTCTGGGCGTTGAGTGGGAAAAGAAAGACGGCGCGATCATCATCCAGGGCCGTGGATCGAAATTGCGGGTGCCGACTTCGCCACTCGACTGCGGCAATTCTGGATCGACCATGAGGATGCTGAGCGGCATTCTCGCAGGGCAGGAATTCAGCAGCGAACTCATCGGGGACGAGTCTTTGTCGAAGCGACCGATGGCCCGGATTATTGGACCACTGGAAAGTATGGGTGCGAAGATCTCCGCCACTGAAGGCGGACGACCGCCTCTGAACATCACCGGTGGCGGATTAAAAGCGATTAACTACAAGATGCCGGTGCCCAGTGCGCAGGTGAAAACCTGTTTGTTGTTCGCGGGACTTTACGCGTCAGGGGAAACGGGAGTTGAGGAGTCCATCCGCACCCGCGATCATGGCGAAGTGGCGCTCCGTGCATTTGGGGCCCAATTGACCAACGCTGGCGATCAGGTGCGAATCAAAGGCGGACAGAAACTCCATGGCATTGACGCTCATGTTCCCGGCGATCTTTCGAGTGCTGCGTTTTTTCTTTGTGCTGCCGCATTGTTCCCAGGTTCACAACTCGCGATCACCGCATTGCTCATGAATCCTACGCGGGCACGGTTGCTCGACGTCATGATTACGCTGGGCGTCGGAATCACGGTGGGCCAGCTTGAAGAGCAGCATGGGGAATTAGTTGGGACAGTCCAAGTCGAAGGTGGGAAGCTGAAGGGTGCGACGATTGCCGGTTCCGACAGCGCTGCATTGATCGACGAGATTCCGGTGCTGGCTGCGATCGCGCCGTATACCAACGATGGAATTGAAATTCGTGACGCGCGCGAGTTGAGAGTGAAGGAGTCGGATCGAATTGCGGCCGTGGCTACAAATCTTCGCGCGATGGGCGCTGAAGTGGAAGAACGGGAGGACGGGTTGAAGATTCCCGGCAGGCAAACGCTTCATGGGGCCGATCTGGATTCGTTCGGCGATCATCGCATAGCGATGGCGTTTGCGGTGGCTGCGTTGCGGGCGGACGGCGAAACCACAATTCGCCGCGCCGATGCTGCGGTCATTTCTTATCCGGCGTTCTACGACACGCTGGAGAGTTTGGTGCAGCGGTAGGGTTTCTCGTTAGTGGAGAAGCTTGAAATGAGACTCTTATCAGTTCACGGCTTCAGAGGCGAAAAAACTCCATGCCCGGACGAAAAACGTTCATTTAGCGAAGACTTCGATGCTGCGTGCGCCGCCGTGAAAGAGCCGGCCTTGCAGGCCCGCGTTTCCGGGCAAGACGCGATTGACGCGGCGCTGAAGGCGCCGCTCTTCCACGGTAGTCGATGCTTTCGAATCGGCGCTCCAACCGAGTACAGAAGTGATTGTTCAACCGAATCACAGTTTTTTCGCAGCCTCCGAAAGGCACTGCCCCGACACGAATCTTTTTCGAACTGTAACACTACCGGTTTCTCCCGCCCTTTCAGCCGCTTACAGGTGCTCGGTTTTATTTCCAAATTTCACCAAGCCGTTCGTGTCGTTGACCTGGGTTACATCCTGATTGGTGTAAATTTTGGCCGCTTTGCGAGGATGCGACCACGATTTAAGTTCGGCCGCTCCGTAGCTATCCTGTGACATCGCTGCGCCTAGATCGAAGCCTTCGGAGGACCTCGTTGTAGCGTTGTCCGCCGGCGTATTGGTGACGCCGAGTTGCAGAGGCGTCGGTTCGAGGGTCATTGACGGAGTGCCGACCAACGGCATGACCGGTAAAGAATAAACGCCTGTGGTTGCGTATCCTGAGACTACCGTCGCTTGGCCATTTGATTGTGCGGCGGCCAATCCTGATAAGGCAAGCAGCGTGCACGCAATCATTATCGATTTCTTCATGACTGTCTCCTGTTGTTCAGATTCGCCAAAAGCCTTGCTGGATGCCTCAGGCGCTGAAGCGCGTTTTCCGCGCTTGGTTCTTTCCGCATGGCTGAAGCCATGCCCTGACGCGAATCTTGAAAACCTTGCTTCGTGTCAGGCCGCAACTAGCTTCCCACATACCGGGCGTACAGGCTGCGCGCGACGCTGGTGTCCGTGGTTCCCTTGATGATCGCCCGGCCGTCGGGGAACAGGGTCATTTCATACGGAACTGGCCAAAATTTCAAGACGAAATCGTTGTGACGAACCGAACCATGCGGTTGCAGTCGCAGACTCATCTCGGCCAGATCGATGGGACGATGCCGCTCGTGGATCTGTACCGAGTTTCGTCCGCACAGTGTGATGTGCGGCCGGCCTTCTCCAGCGAGATGGACGAAGTCTCGCTCACCGCATGTCTGGCATCCGATGCGTGGCTTATCAGCGGATACTTCTGCTCGCTGGTTTGACCACACGTCGAACGAAAGCAAAGTCCGGCGAACGCGATCGTGCGCGCCGATCAAAAGTTTCAAAGCTTCGGTCGCAGCAATGGACGCTGCCAGATTCACCGTCGAGTTCAGGATTCCGGCGGTTTCGCAGGTCTCGACCGCTCCGCGCGGTGAATCCGAAAAAATACATGACAGACATGAAGTTTGGCCCGGCAACACGTTTAGCGTGACCCCGTAGCTGCCCACTCCAGCTGTATAAATCCAGGGCAGAAAATTCTTTACGGCGAAATCGTTGACCAAATAACGTGTTTCGAAATTGTCGGTACCGTCGAGGATCAGTTGCATTCCTGCCAGCAGGGATTCGATGTTCGCCGGAGTCAGATCTGCAACATGGGGTTCGATCACGATCTGGGAATTGAAAGC
>DATBAX010000203.1:0-3297 GCA_036271275.1 Terriglobales bacterium | reverse complement strand
GTCCTGATGACGCGCTCCATTTCGCAATGACTGTCGTTCTGACGGAGAGCGAGAAATCTGCTCTTCGCGATTTATTTTCGATCTAGATTCAGCATAACAAGTCGCATAGGGAAAATGGGCCACGATGCGTCGCACTTTATTTCTTTTGTGCTGAACAACTTGCGAAACTTTCCGGCCTTTCACCCCCTTGACAGGGTTTTCTTCGCGACGAATCCGTCGCTGGAAGCCGTGTCAGCAGGCCGCCCGCCAGGAAATCTTCGCTCAACCGGTCCAGCGCTTCCGGAAAACGGCGTCCCACTGTTCGTCGTCCACATTGCAGCAGGCGTGCAGCTTCTTCCTGCGTATATTCCTGCAGCACGATGCGCCCAATCAGTTTCCTTTCAAACGCATCGAGCCGATCGAGGCTGCGCTCTACATCGTGCACGAAAATCACCGCGTCCTCGAAAGTGGAAACCCGGTACGAAGTTACCCGCGTCCGGAAAAATTCCCGCCCCAACAAGGATGGCAGTCGTCCCACCTCGATCGAAATTCGCAGGTAGCGCCTTAACATCCCAACCGTACGTTCCCGATACAGCCACAAATCCGGATCAGCCCCGCGAACGCGATCAACAATCCTGGGCGCGGGCCCGACCACGGCGATGAAAGGTTCTTGCGGGCTAGCGTCGGTTTTTATCATTGCGATTACCGTCGCGGTCATGCCTCACCTCCTTGACGGCACAGGGCTAATCGCAGTCCAGGACGCAAGTCCGAGTTGCGATTTCCCGGCAGGCGCGGCGTGCTTTTCCGTTTTCGCGGCATCGCCACCTCTGCCATTTCGAGCGCGCAGGAAGCGCAATAAATTTCTTCCGAACGCAGCGGACGCACCCATAACCCTCCGCATCGTTCGCAATACTTCAATTCGAGCAACACAACCGCTTGTTCAACGTCCATGATTGCCTCCAAAAAATCGCTGAAAGCTTGGAGCGATCAGCCGTTCCCAAAATAAAAAGGCCCTGCGCCGATTGCTCGGTCACAGGGCCCGTTTTTTGTTACGGAGTACCTGAGTAGAAATATTTAGTTATGAATACTTATTAGGATTTCCGCCTAGGTGACCTGGCGAAAGTAGCCCTCCTCATAACCGGATTTCAGCACGCGGCCATTCTGCACCACTACGCTGACCCGGCCGGTAAAGTTAAGCTGGCCCAAAAGCCGCTCCATCGCGGAAGACAGCACTTCAGCGGAACGCACCTTGCGGCGGAATTCCACGAAGCTGCTCTCCTCGTTGTTCTCGGATTGTGGATTGCTCGCCATTCTGTACTTCCTGACGGGGGAGGGAAAGATATAGTTAGGCGCTCATCGTATAGCTCAAAGGCCGCGCCCGTCAACGATTTTGTATTTGCTTACAGATGTTGTACTTGCATTAAGAATAGCGAAACGCTATACCCGGCGCGGGCATATTTTCTGTGCAAAACATCGAATTTGCGGTCTTTTTTCTGTGCTTTCGACCATTTCTTTCAGATGTTGCACTCGAAACGACAATAGCAAATCGCTATAGTGCGGTGTATACTCCGCGCATGAAATTCAAAGTCTTGCAGGACAATCTTCGCAAGACCCTGTGGGGACGCATCGAAGAAGGTAGCTTGACTGGCTTGCGGCTGGCCAAGGAGACAGGGTTCAAACAGGCTCACATCTCCAACTTCCTCAATCGCAAGCGCGGCCTCAGCGTCGAAGGCATGGACAAAGTATTGAAAGTGCAACGCCTTTCCGTCCTGGATTTACTCGATCCCGCCGAAGTCAACAAACGTGCCAGCATTGTTCCTCCCAGTGACGACGAATTTGAGAACGTCCTCCTGGTCAGCGAAAAGACCGCCGCCACCGTTCCGCTGGTCATGAGCATGAGCGTGAAGGAGATACTGAAATTCAAAAAAAGTTTTCTGCGCGCCCTGCGCTCCGAAATGGAAGGCGATCGTGAGGCCTGGGAACGTTTCGTAATCGTCAAAGTCGATGGCCGGGAAGGCATGAGCATGTATCCTCGCATGCTGCCGGGCGCAACCGTTCTGATCGACCGTCATTACAACTCGCTCAAGCCTTACCGTAAAGGCGAATCCAACATGTACGCCGTGAACAAAAACGGCACGCTCACCATCAAGTATGTGGAACTGGCGGGAAAACACCTGGTACTGCGTCCGCACAATCAAACCTATCCCGTGGAAGTGCTGGCGATGGAAGAAGGCAGGAAAGCGCACGACTACATAGTCGGACGAGTGTCCTACGTGGGAATCGAAACCTAGAAAGTCTCTTCCGTAATAGCGTGGCAATTAGCAATTAGCATTTGGCCAGCCGGCCGTGGAGATTGCTCCGAGCCGATGACGCGGAGATAAATATGTATCGCCCTCCATCGCCGCCAAGGACCAAAAGCCAGCTGCGTATCTTCCCCCCCGATTTCCCCACTTGCGTAATCCTGCCCGCAGGAGCAAAATGTGCCGGGTCGGATTCTCGTTAGGAGGAAACATGACTTTACAAACTTCGTCTGTGTCACTGCGGCAAGCTTCAGTTTGGTCGATGGTTTGGGGAATGTTGCTGATTGTGTTTGGGGCGCTGGCCATCGCCTCTCCATTTGTAGCGGCGGTCACGGTGAGCGTATTTCTCGCGTGGCTGATTATTTTTGGCGGTGTGGTGCACCTGGTTTTGGCATTTCATGCCCACCGGGCGGGAAGCCTGATAGGGAAAGTGTTGGTGGGATTGGCTTACGTAGTGATCGGCGGCTATCTGCTGCTGCATCCCGTGCTGGGGGTGGCGACCCTAACGCTTCTGCTGGCAGCGCTGTTTCTCGTCGAGGGCGTTTTGGATGTGGTGATGTTTTTCCAATTGCGTCCCGCGCGAGGGACCGGATGGATGTTATTGGACGGGCTGATCACCCTGGGATTGGCTGTGATGATCGGCGCCCATTGGCCTTCAAGTTCGCTGTGGGCAATCGGCACGCTGGTGGGCGTCAGCCTGATTTTTAGCGGCGTGGCGCGAGTGATGATGTCGTTGTCAGTGCGACGCGGCGTCAGTTACATGGCGGAGCGTCCGGCGGCTAAAGCGGCGTAAAGCGAGTGCATTAAACCACCAAGGGCACGAAGGACTTGCTTTGTGATCCTTCGTGCCCTTGGTGGTTTATGAATTTTGGAACCTTCCCGGCGTCCCTCACGTCTCTGCTATCATCAATGTTCTGCCGGATTTTATCTCAATGATGGACGACGACTACGAAGACGACGAAGAGATTCCCAGCATTACTCGTAGTCCTACGGAGGCATACATGGAAGAAGGTTCCAG
>DATBAX010000202.1:0-6911 GCA_036271275.1 Terriglobales bacterium | reverse complement strand
CAGGACGCATTATTTTTCTCCCCGAACTCGCCGACTTCGTTCGCGTCTCTCGCCGTACCTGCGTTCGGTTATTCGGGAAATTTATGGGGCTGGATTCCACAAGTCCGCATTGAACATCGCATTGATCTCACCGATAAGCAGAAAATTCTGCTTCAGGGCGGCATCCTGGATAATCTTGTGGGAGAACCGCCTTACACTGTTTTCTCTCGCGCGCCGCAAGCCGGAGAGAGTTCCGCTCAACCCGCATACGCCGGGCGGCTCTCGTGGACGCGCAGCATCCACGGTCAGCCGCTCACTCTGGGAACTGCTGCTTATTACTCGCGCCAGAACTGGGGTTTTGAGCATTACACCGACGGTTGGGCGGGCATGGCCGATTGGGAAATTCCGCTGCTTTCCCGCGTCAGCTTTTCGGGCGAGTTCTATCGTGGACGCGCTATCGGTGGTCTCGGCGGCGGGATTGGCCAGACCGTAATTTTCAGCGGCAGCCCTCTCGATCCAACAACTCAAGTGCGCGGTCTAAATACCATCGGAGGCTGGTCGCAACTGAAGTTCAAAGCTACAAACAAACTGGAATTTAATGGCGCTTTCGGTTTGGACAATCCGTACGCGTCGGATTCGTTGGCTTTCCTCGGCGGCCAGAGCTATTATGCCCATCCTTTGTTAAGGAACCGAAGCGCCATGGTTAACTTTGTTTTCCGTCCGCGGTCAGACTTGTTGTTTTCTGCCGAATACCTGCGTCTGCGGACTTCGCAGATTTACAATGACAACAATTCCGCGGAACAGTTCAATCTGATCATGGGAGTTTTGTTTTAAGCATGCGAATCCTTGCCTTCCGCCGAAGCTCGATCGGTGCGCTTCTATTGTGGAGTGCATTGGCTTTTGCGCAGGAGGTCACGATTTCCGGTCATGTTGCTTTGACGAGCGACGGGCATCCGAACCCTACAGCTCCATCTGGAAACGTAGTGGTTTGGCTAAGTCCTGACCAGAGTCCAGTTCTGCCGGCTAAATTGCCGCACGCGCGGCTGACCCAGAAAAACAAGAACTTCGAACCCCACGTTCTGGTGATCCCGGTGGGGACCGTAGTGGAATTCCCCAACCGCGATCCCTTCTTTCACAACGTGTTCTCATTGTTTGAAGGAAAGCGCTTCGACCTGGGACTTTATGAAGCCGGTACCACCCGCGAAGTGACATTTGGCAAGCCTGGCATTTCGTTTATCTTCTGCAACATTCATGCGGAAATGAGCGCCGTCATCATCGCTTTGGATACTCCCTACTTTGGAATCTCAAATCAGCACGGCGACGTGGTGATCCCGAACGTTCCGGTGGGGCATTACACCTTGAGGGTCTGGTATGAGCAAGCCTTGCCGGACACCCTGAACGCGATGACCCGGGAAATTACGGTCTCTGAAAGCACCTCTACCCTGGGGATTTTGCGAATTGCCACGGGGGGCGGCCCGCACACTCACAAAAACAAGTATGGCCGTGACTACGATCCCCCTGCCCCGGATAACCCTGCCTACCCACATCCTTAAGTAGTGGGGCAGTCTGATGAAACAAGCCTCGTGTCAGGGCATGGCCTTTGGCCGTGCGGCCAGTCATCTAAAGAAACGGATTGCACGCGCCGAAAGGCGCAACCACACAGAACTTACAGCAAAACGCTGTCCCGCCTATGGGCGCTTTAAGTGACTTACCAGAAAAATGGCAGGGCTGAAAACCTCTGCCCTGACCCGGACCGTCATCTCAAACTGGACTACGACTGGGTCTTCCTGAAAAAGCAGGCCTGTTTCAAGGGTTTCTTGCTCTTTTCTCCGGTGTTTAACAAAGAAATGACATTTGTATTAAGAACCGATGACAACTACTCTCCCCTGCTCCCCTAGGCTATCAACAATGTGAACGGGTAGCCGCTGCTGGCCCGTTCCAGGCCGTGGGTCCCGGGACCGCGGTTTTCTATAACTGGTTCATCGAAGACTCGTAAATCGAACGAGCCGATCGACTCTCATCGTTGGCGGTCGCATTGACTTCGACCGTTAGCGGTCGTTTATGACTCCATTCCACAATTCCGTCTTTCAGGAGAGAAATATGCGTGCTCTTACGAAACTATGCGTTAAGCCCTCCCTTGCTGCCATTTGCTTGATGGCGGTTCTTGCCGTTTCAAGTACAGCCTTTGCTCAAAAATATTCCCAAACCAATCTCGTGTCAGACATGCCTGGGGTTGCGGCAGTTACCGATCCGAATCTGATCAATCCATGGGGGATGTCATTCAGTTCCAGCAGCCCCTTTTGGATCTCCGATGCCGGAACCGGCCTTTCCACTTTGTACACCGGAACCGGTTCGATCATTCCTTTGGTGGTGACCATTCCGCCTCCGGTTGGAAGTGCGATCCCTTCGATCCCGACCGGTCAAGTATTCAATGGCACATCCAATTTTGTCGTCACCGCGAATGGGGTTTCCGCGCCGGCATTGTTCCTGTTTGTAACCATAAACGGAACGATTGCGGGTTGGAACCCGACTGTGGATGGTACGCATGCAGTCACTGCAGTGGATAACTCTGCTTTGGGCTCCATCTATACGGGCCTGGCCTCAGCCAACACCGCAGCCGGCAGCTTTTTGTATGCCGCCAATTTCAAAGACGGCTCCGTTGAAATGTATGACAGCAACTTTCAATTGGTGAAGACTTTTACCGACACCGATCTTCCGCTGGGCTACGCGCCGTTCGGAATCCGCAACATCAAAGGCAAACTTTACGTGGCTTATGCGAAACAGTCACCCGGAGCGGGGCGTGGTTTCGTGGATGTGTTTAGCATCCACGGGCAAAAGCTATCGACGCTCATCTCGCACGGAGCGTTGAACAATCCGTGGGGACTGACTCTTGCTCCCGCTGGTTTCGGAAAGTTTAGCGGTTCATTGCTGGTCGGAAACTTCGGCAACGGCCGCATCAATGCCTATGATCCGGCAAGTGGCGCTTTCCTCGGATCGCTTCGCGATTCGAAGAATGCACCCATCGTGCTGGATGGTCTCTGGGCCCTTGAGTTTGGGAACGGTCATGCAGCAGGAAAAAGAAACCTGTTGTATTTCACGTCCGGTCCAGGGCAGGAAGCGCATGGATTGTTCGGGTCACTGCAGCCGATCGAGTAATTCTGTTTCTCTTTCCCCGGCTTGGGGCCAGCCTTCGGGCTGGCCCTTTTTTCGTTATTGTTGATCCGGTTCAAATTGCCCATGGCCGGATGGCGAATGGGCTACAGGCCTGTGAGAATTCAAGTCCGCGATCACAGCTCCGTCTGCAACTCCCGGCACGCTTACTTCTTCATTGGCGACCCGCTGTTCCACCAGACGCGCCTCCCCGCGCGAGGGGTAGAACAGCAGGCCAACCAATTTACCCTTCGTCCAAACCTGAGACAGGAAGAAGGAATTTCCATATCGTTTAAACACCAGCCTCGACATTCGCGGAAGGGCAGGCGCCTGGGTGGTGGTGGTCACAGCCGCCTGATAGGTGCCGCCATCCGCGCTGCGGATGGCAACGATGTTCAGTCCGGGCGCGGAATCCAACAATTGTTCAAAGCTATAAGTGCCGGGCAACAATAACCGGTCGCCTACGGTAAATTGAAAAGGAACGTTTAGCATGAGTGTAGAGTGGGTCCTGACATGGGCCGCTACCGCGACGGTTGTCATACTGGTGAAAACGACGGCAACCAGAGCAAGGGAAAGGGATGTGATTCGCAAGAGGTCTCCTTGGTTTGTCTTGAGGATGGTGCGGGTGGTTTCTCGAGCCAGCGCTGTCGTCCCTCCCCAGGGTTTGGCGTTGGCATCAATCCGTGCCAGGTTCGGCACGTCACCACTGCGCACCACCTTCAAAAGTGCGGCCTTGGTATGAGTCTTGAGGGTGATGTTGGCGGATTCTGTAGCCATCGAGTTCGCCCCTCCCCAGGGTCTATGCGTTGGCTGCAATTCGTGCTAAATTTCGGCACATCACCGCTGCACATCTCCCTCAAGAACGCGGCCATCATGCCAGTTGAGGGTTTTAAATGTCCTCAAGACCAACTCAAGACTGTCTCAAAACAGCCTTATTGAGAGGGAAATGGCCGGGCCACCCAGGATTTTCTACGAATTTGATTCCTTCCGCATTGACCCCGAAGAGCGGGTGCTCATGCAGGCTGGAACTCCTATTCCATTGACTCCAAAGGCTTTTGAGATTCTTGTGGCCTTGGTTCAGCGTTGTGAGAGGGTCGTCCTCAAGGATGATCTGATGAAGCAGCTATGGCCGGACAGTTTTGTCGAAGAATCCAACCTCACCCAGAATATTTTCATGCTCAGGAAGGCATTGGGGGAAAGTGGACGGAGTTATCGCTACATTGTGACCGTTCCCGGACGGGGATACAGGTTCGCAATCAAGGTCGCCGAGGTTTCCGAGGGCGAGTTGGACCGGCACCGAGCGATCTCAAGTCAACTAATCCCAAGCCAGTCCCCCTTAGGGCGGCCAAATGAGGAAATCCTTGCCGGCCCTCAAGTCGCTCCGGGAAAGATTCGTTCACCGCGACTCCTTATTATGCTGGCCGGTTCTTTGGTCGTGGTCGTTTTGCTGGCTGGAGGTTTGATCTACCGGCATTTTTGGATGACCTCGCACCGCATTCAATTCGACCCAGGTATTTCGACGATTCCCGTCCGGCGCTCGGTTGCGATTCTTGGCTTCCAGAACGTGTCTGGTCAGGCCGACGAAGGATGGCTTTCCACGGCGATCTCCGAAATGCTGAGCACAGAACTGGCGGCCGGAGAGGAGCTGAGAATGGTTTCCGGCGAAGACGTCGCCCGGATGAAGCAGGAATTGCCCTGGAAGGGTGAAGGCAGCCTGGCCAAAGATACCCTGGAGCGGATCCACCGGGACCTCGGTTCCGATTTCCTGGTCCTCGGTTCCTACACGGTGCTGGGAGAAAAAGGGAAGCAGCAGTTGAGGCTCGATCTTCGCCTGCAGGATGCCCGGAATGGCGAGATCGTCGCCGAACTGGGCGAGACGGGAACGGAAGCCGATCTATTTGACCTGCTCTCTCGCGCGGGAGCACGGTTGCGCGGAAAGCTAAGCGTGCCCGGTATTTCTCCGGCGGACGCGGGAGTCGTGAAGGCTTCGCTACCGTCCAACCCCGAAGCTGCTCGCTTATATTCCGAAGGGCTGGCGAGACTCCGCGTACTTGACGCTCTGGCCGCCCGCGATCTTCTGGAAAAGGCGATTGCTGTCGATCCGAAGCATCCGCTTCCTCACTCCGCGTTGGCGCAAGCGTGGTCCGTTCTAGGTTATGACGACAAGGCCCGCGAGGAAGCCAGGAGCGCGTTCGATCTATCGAAAGATCTCCCGCGTGAGCAGCAGCTCTGGATCGAGGGGCGTTATCGGGAATTCAGCAAGGAATGGAAAAAAGCGAGTGATGTCTATCGCACGCTTTACACATTCACTCCCGATAACCTCGACTATGGTTTGCGCCTGGCTGCAGCCGAGGACGGGGGAGGAAATTCGAAGGATTCTTTAGCGACCGTGGCGAGCCTGCGAAATCTTCCGTCTCCAGAGCGGGACGATCCGAGGATCGATCTGGCGGAAGCGGATGCCGCTGAATCGCTATCGGATTTTCACCGCGCTCAACAACTTGCGGAGAGTGCGGCGCGCAAAGGAGAAGCTCACGGCGCGCCCCTGCTTACCGCTCGCGCCCTGCAAAGAGAGTGTTACGCGTTTAAGGGGCTAAGCCAAATACCGCAAGCCAAGGATGCTTGCGAGAGCGCGAGAACGATCGCAAATAAGCTTGGCGATCGTAATGATGCTGCGTGGGCGCTCAACATTCTTGCGAACATAGCCACCGATGAAGGCGATCTTACCGACGCAAAAAAGATGTATCTGGAAGCTCTGGGTGTCTTTCGGCAAATCGGCAGCAAAACCTACACAGCGGGAGCATTGGGAAACCTCGCGATTGTCGAACAAAATCTGGGTGACCTGACAGCATCGAGACAGATGCATGAGCAATCGCTCAAAATCTATCGCGAAGTCGGGAATGTGAATGATGCCGGGCTCGAGCTGATGAATATCGCGATCCTCCTGCAACAACAGGGAGACTTGGCCGAGGCCAGAAACATGTACGAAGGTTCGCTGGCGATGGCGCGACAAGCCGAAAACAAAATCAGTCAGGAATTGGCATTGGTGAATCTCGGCAGCCTGCTATTCGAATCGGGCGATTTGCCGCTTTCTCAAAAGGCCTTTGAGGACGCCATATCTCTTGGGCGCGAAATTGGCGAACAGAGTATTTTGTCGTACGCGGTGTTGGGATTGGGAGACATTCTTCGTCAGGAAGGCGACCTGGAAGGCGCTCGGAAGAAATACGAGGAATCGCTCTCTACCCGAAACCAGCTGGGAGAAAAAGAAACAGCTGCCGAGAGCCGGGTTGCTTTATCGCTCGTGGCAATCGAAGACAGCAAGCTGGACGAAGCCGAGCACTCCGCGCGGGAAGCGGCTGACGAATTTCGAAAACAGAAAGCACCGGCGGACGAAGCCACCGCGCAAATGGTAATTGCCCGCGTGTTGCTGGCGCGACAGCAAACTCCAGCGGCCCGGCAAGCGATTGACCGCGCATTGGCGTTGGCCCTTAGCAGTCACAGTAGGGACGTTCATCTTTCCGCGCGAATTATTGCGGCCCGCATTCGTGCGGATTCCGGCGCACCGGCGCAGTCCATTCGAGATCTGAAAGAAGCGTCAGCGGAAGCACGGAAGGCTGGCTTTTTGGAAGGAGATTTTCTGGCACGTCTCGCCGTTGGCGAAATCGAAATGCATTCCAATCAGACTGCCGCCGGACGGGGTGAATTGTCAGCACTGCAACAAGAGGCGAAAGCCAAGAATTTTATTCTGATAGCGCAGAAAGCCGGCGCCGCAATCAAGAACTAGC
>DATBAX010000201.1:0-6854 GCA_036271275.1 Terriglobales bacterium | reverse complement strand
ATGCAAACCGTCCCATCTTCAAGCGGCTGGCGCATGACTTCCAGTACGTTTCGCGGGAACTCGGGCAGTTCATCCAGGAACAACACTCCGTTATGCGCCAAGGAAACTTCTCCGGGACGCGGCACCGCGCCTCCTCCAATCAATCCCGCATCGGAAATGGTGTGGTGCGGCGATCGAAAAGGTCTTACGCCAACCAATCCCGCGCCAGCATCGAGCACCCCGGCAACGCTGTGAATCTTGGTCGTCTCCAGCGCTTCATCAAAAGTGAATGGAGGCAAGATGGTCGGCATGCGCTTGGCCAGCATGGTCTTGCCGGAACCTGGAGGCCCGATCATCAAGATGTTATGTCCGCCAGCGCAGGCGACTTCCAAGGCCCGTTTGGCCGTTTGCTGGCCGCGAACATCTTTGAAATCTACAGAATATTGTTGCGACTCGGTCAGCAGGTGCTCGCTGTCCACGGTAAGCGGCTGAATTCCATTGCCGGTGTTCACGAAACGAATCACATCCAGTAGCGACTTCACCGGATAAACCGTTACTCCCTGCACCATGGCAGCTTCTTTGGCATTCAGTTCCGGCACAATCAAGCGGGAGATTTTACGGGCCCGCGCTTCAATGGCGATGGGCAACGCTCCCCGCACGCCGCGAATCCCGCCGTCGAGCGATAGTTCACCCACAAATAAGCAATCGGGGACTTCCTTCTTATTCAGACCACCGTAAGCGCCCAAAATGCCAAGCGCCATCGGCAGATCAAATCCCGAACCTTCTTTGCGAATATCCGCTGGCGCGAGGTTGATGGTGATATGGGTCAGCGGGATGTCGTATCCGCAGTTTTTCAGTGCGGCCCGCACGCGATCGCGGCTCTCGCGCACGGCGGCATCCGGCAGACCGACCGTGTGGAAGTGGTCTTCGTTGGTCTTGATTCCGGAAACGTCGACCTCGACTTCGATAATGTTGGCATCGATACCGTAAACTGCGGCGCTAAGTGTCTTATAGAGCATGAGTTGTCATGGGGATAAACGCGAACCATACGCTTCATTGCGCCCTAAATACGGTGACCGATGTCACACCAGTGGTGTGACATCTGAACTTGCCAACGGCCGAGCCATGCACTTAGGTTCCGCATCAAGCATTCCCATGCCATTGACTGCCCTGTAAACTACGGGTTCTATCGGCAAAACCGGACCCAAATCAATCATGTTGGAAGAACAACAACCTCCGCGCTCAACCCGCAAACCCAACAAATTGGAGAAGGAAGAAGCCTGGCTGTGGCGAATCGCCCTTATGTTTGTGGTGTTGTTGGCCACGGGGCTGGCGGCGGTGCTTTGGGAACGACTGGAGAATCTTCCCTACCACCTTGGCCTGCTTTCTATTGCGGTCCTATGCGTCGCCATCGCCTTCGCCGGCTTTGCCTACGGACGAAAAAAGCGGGTTGCCGAACTCAAAGACCTGGTTCGAGGCCTGCAAGAACGTGCCACGACTCCCACGGAAGAACAAATTGACCAGCTGGGTCAGGTGATTGCTCGTTCGCAGCGCAGTTTTAAGGAATTGATCGATTCATTGGAGGATGTGGCCTGTGCGGTTTCGCTCGACGGCACCATCCGAACCGTCAATAAGCGGGTGACCTCACTTCTCGGCGTGCCCTATCAGGAAATCGTGGGACACAAAGTCCACGAATTTATCGACGAACCGAAGCGGGCTGAGATGGAGGGCGGAATCCCCCGTTTCCTTGACCGAAAACATTGGTCCGGAATCGTGCCGATCCGGTTGAAGAATTCCACCCGCGTGCTCTATTTCGATTGCGTCATCAATGTGATCATCAAGGACGACGAACCGGTGGGTTTGAGTGTGCTTGCCCGTGATGTCACCGAGGAGCGCGAAAAAGAGCGCCGCTTTACGGAACTGTTTGAGACTTTGCAGGAAGGCGTGTATTTCAGCACGCCGGAGGGAAAGCTACAGGACTTGAACGCGGCCCTGGTGCATCTGCTGCGATACGAAAGTAAAGAAGAACTCTTATCCATCGATCCCCGGGCTTTGAACTCTGACCCGAGTGGGCCGCCTGTTCTGGGACGAACCACCGATGATCGGGGCGGGATTCGTACGCGGGAAATCACCCTGCGCCGAAAGGATGGCACTGCAGCAGAATTCCTCGACACGTCCCGCGCCGTTTGGGACGCAGGCGGCAACATTATTCGCTATCAGGGAACACTGGTGGATGTTACCGAACGACGGCAGATGGAACAGGCGTTAAGGCAACAGGAGGAGTTTCAACGCTATCTGCTGGAAAGCTTTCCCGATCTCATTCTTGTCATTGGCCTGGATGAACGCTACAGCTTTGTGAGCGCCCGGGTGCGTGATCTGCTGGGCTATAAGCCGGAAGACCTGCTGGGTAAGAAGATGGAAGACTTACAGGACCATTCCCCGGAATTCGTTGCGCTCTACCGCGACGTGAGCACGGGACGCAAAATGTTCGGATTCTGCGAGTATGCAGCCCTTCATCGTGACGGAAATTGGCGCACCATGCGCGCCGCTGCGAGCCCGCTTTTCGATGCCCAGAACAAACTGAACGGCGTCATCGTCTCTGTGCGAGATATATCGGTAGAGAAGAAACTCGAGCAGCAGATTATCCAAAGCGAACGCCTCGCTGCCATGGGACAAATGATCGGCGGCTTTGCTCACGAACTGAACAATCCGCTGACGACGATTCTGGGAGTAGCCGAGTTGCTACAGGACGCCGAAGTGTCCGAAACCATTCACAAGCAATTAATCATGTTGCAGCAGCAAGGCCGCCGGGCTGCGGAGATCGTCCAGAATCTAATGTACTTCTCGCGCCCGCCAGCCCCAGGAAAGAGCGCGATCAATCTGAGTGAACTGGTGCAGCGGACACTCCATCTTCACGCCTATTCCCTGCGCAAGAACAACATTACGGTGGACTTTCTTCCCGAGACTTCGTTTCCTGTCGTCAGCGGAGATCCGCATCAGCTAATGCAAGTGTTCCTGAACCTGGTTTTGAATGCAGAGCACGCCATTCGCGAGGTTCGGGACCGCGGCACCATGCGCATTCGTCTGGCAAAAAAATCTGGCTCCGTCACGGCCACTTTCCAGGATGATGGCCCTGGCATACCGCCAGAGATTCTTCCCAACATTTTCGATCCCTTCTACACCACCAAACGGCCGGGCAGAGGAACTGGACTGGGCCTGAGCATCTGCAAAGCGATCCTGCGGGAACACGGAGGCAACGTGGAAGCAGCTTCCGGGCATGGCGGTGGCGCGCTGTTCACGGTCACCCTGCCGGTTGCGGATCCGGGCAGCACGGTAGCCGTATCCAATGGGCCAATCGGCTAAGTTTCCGTCGTTCTCGATCTGGTCCATCAAAATGGATGCGACCTACAGGAATCAACTCCAACCGTGATACATGGGCGTTTATCCCAAAAGACATCGAACTGACGTGGTTGCCGGGCCTTTCCTCTCCAAACTCGGGAACGACACCAACAAAACAACCATTCGGCGCAATGGCAACGACATGCGCGAGAGCATAGTACCCGGAATAAGCGGAAACCAGATCGATCTCCCGGCATCTAAGACAAACATGAGTATGAGAAAAGTAAAGCTAGGTTCGCAAGGCGCGATTGTCTCCCGCATGGGACTTGGTTGCATGGGCATGAGCGAGTTTTATGGCGAGCGGAACGATGTGGAATCGGCTGCGACCATTCTGCGGGCACTCGATCTAGGAGTGACTTTTCTGGATACCGCCGACGCCTATGGTATCGGCGATAACGAGGAGTTAGTGGGAAAGACCATCAAGGGCCGACGAGACGAAGTATTCCTCGCCACAAAGTTCGCCAATATCCGCAAGAAAGACGATCCGGCATTTTGGCAACTCAGTGGGAAACCTGAGTACGTCAAAACGGCGTGTGATGCTTCGCTGAAACGTCTGGGTGTTGATTACATCGATCTGTATTACCAGCATCGGGTGGATCCGGAGACTCCGATCGAAGATACAGTCGGCGCGATGGCCGATTTGGTGAAAGCGGGCAAGGTGAAATACCTGGGATTATCGGAAGCCTCGCCGGCGACCATTCGGCGGGCGCATAACGTTCATCCGATCACCGCACTGCAAACCGAGTATTCCTTGTGGGAGCGACATCCGGAAGGAGAAATTTTTGCGACTGTACGAGAGTTGGGGATCGGATTTGTCCCTTACAGTCCGTTAGGCCGGGGATTTCTGACGGGGACGATTACAAATCCCGCCAACCTTGGAGATAAAGATTTTCGTTCGCAAAGGTATCCGCGATTTGCCGGCGAGAATTTCGACAAGAACCAAATACTCGTGGAGCGGGTACGCGCAATCGCTGACCGGCGGGGAGTAAAGCCTGGGCAATTGGCTTTGGCTTGGATACTGGCAAAAGGCGATGACTTGGTTCCGATCCCGGGAACCAAGCGAAGAAAGTATCTGGAAGAGAATGCGGCGGCTGCGGAAATCAAATTGAGTTCGGATGAAGTAGCTGAACTGGAAGCAGCGGTTCCGGAAAACGAAATTGTAGGTGATCGTTATGCGGCGGCGAACATGAAAGCCATCGACCGGTAAACGCGGTTCTCTTCGGGCGTGACGTCAGAACTTGGATTTGCGAAAATGCACGAGGATTGAACCACAAAGGACACGAAGGCGCACCAAGGAAATCCAAATGACCCAAGCGGTTCGTTACTTGGGCTTCCTTCGTGTAACTTCGTGTCCTTGGTGTTTCAATCCTTGCGCTGCCTACCGCTCCACTGCCATCGCCACTGCATTCCCACCGCCGAGGCACAGAGCCGCAATGCCACGGTGCAAATCCCGCCGGATCATTTCATAGATAAGCGTAACCAGCACTCGCGCCCCGCTGGCTCCAATGGGATGTCCGATGGCTACCGCGCCGCCGTTCACATTCACTTTGTTGGGATCAAGTTTGAGCTCGCGCATCACACCCAGCGCCTGCACGGAGAATGCTTCATTCAACTCGTATAGCTCCACATCCTCGTTCTTCCAACCGGTTTTTTCCCAAATCATGCGGACAGCGCCCACAGGCGCCATCATTACCCATTTGGGATCGACTCCGCTCGTAGCCTGGGCCACAATGCGGACCATCGCCTGCGCTCCAAGCTCTTTCGCGCGATGCGCGCTGGTCACTACGAGTGCCGCTGCACCATCATTTACTCCGGGCGCGTTCCCGGCAGTCACGGTCCCGTCTTTCTTAAATGCTGGCTTCAGGGAACGCAGAACTTCGATGGTCGTGTCCTCGCGTGGCGATTCGTCCGTATCGAAGATCGTGGGTGCTCCGCCTTTTTTCTTCGCCGGAAGTTCCACGGGAATGATTTGCGATTTGAACCGTCCTTCTTTGGTTGCGGCCAGAGCCTTGCGATGGGAGTTCAGCGCGTACTGATCTTGTTCTTCGCGCGTGATCCCATATTTTTCCGCGACGTTCTCTCCCGTGATGCCCATGTGGTAGTCGTTGAAGATATCCCAGAGGCCGTCGTTCACCATCGAATCGACCACCTGCGCATTGCCGAGCCGATATCCTTTTCGCGCTTGCGGCAAAAGATACGGCGCGTTGGTCATCGATTCCATCCCGCCTGCCACCACGATCGAACTGTTTCCGGTTTGAATTGCTTGTGCTGCGAGCGCCACTGCTTTCAATCCGGAGCCGCAAACTTTGTTTATAGTCATGGCACCCACTTCCGGAGCCAATCCACCGAAGATCGCCGCTTGTCGCGCAGGATTTTGACCAAGACCCGCTGACACGACGTTGCCCATGATGCATTCGTCTACAAGTTTGGGATCAAGTTTTGCGCGCTGCACTGCCTCGCGCACCGCGATCGCGCCCAGCTTCGTGGCAGTCAAATCGGACAGGCTTCCCTGAAATTTCCCCACCGGCGTGCGGCAGCCGGAGATGATAACAACCTCGTCTAATGCGGCCATTCCTATGCTCCTGCGAAAATTTCTGACTCCTTGATTATAGTGCGACTCGCACCTAAAAAAATAAATCTCACTTCGGCAATCGATAAATCAAGTTAAGCATGCGTGCTCGACGGCGGAGCAAAAGTGTTGCGTGCCATCACACCTTCCTGGATATTTTTCGAGAGCATCTGACATTTTTCTTCGTTCATCTTCGAAAATTTCCTCTCGAAATCTCTTCGGTGACCTTCGTGCATCGGTCGAATGCTTCGGCATACATCATTTTTTTCTTGACATCAGTTTTCATTGACTCTATACATTCATCTAGTTGCAACATTCGATCGTTGCATCACTCCATGAATAATGGAAAAGGGAGAATAGACAAAATGGCAACCAAGAAGAAGGCAAAAAAGGCCGCAAAGAAAAAGCACTAACTGAAGGCCTTCAGTTAAAAGCTTAGGGGACGCCAAAAGCGTCCCCTAAGTTTTTGGTACAAACAACTATTGCTACTGGAGTTTTGGAGTAGGCGCGAAAAACTTCTTCTCCGTCTTCGGACAAAGATTCCGGTACGAACAGAAGCTGCAATAGAACCCCGGCTTAGCTTCAAATCGCCCTTCGGCAATCTTTGCGGCAACTTCTTCCACCTTCAATCTGGCTTCGAGCAACTGCTGATCGCTCCGCACCGTGCTGACCAGACTGTTTTCCGTCAGGTTGTAGAAGACCAGACGGGCCACATCGTATCCCCACTTCTCGCGCGCCGCCAGCGCATAGATCGAGAGTTGCAGGCTCTCGTCGGCATCCTCCTGAATTTGCGGTTTCCCCGTTTTGTAGTCAGTGATGGCGACCCTACCGCCCTCCAGACCATCGATGCGATCGATCCTCCCAGCCAAAGTAGTGCCGCCAACAATGATTTCGAAGGCTTCTTCCA
>DATBAX010000200.1:0-5880 GCA_036271275.1 Terriglobales bacterium | reverse complement strand
ACCTGGCGCTCGAAGAGGAAATCCGCCGATTCACTTGCCGTTCTGTTTTTGCATTGAGCCCAAACTTTTTTCATCTCAGCGTCGCAAAATTCGACTCCCGCTTTGTTGGTTAGTTCGTGAAGGCCATCCGTCGCAAACAAGACACAATCTCCGGCCTTAAGTTGCACGACATGCTGTTCGTAGGTGGCTCCCTGAAACAATCCCGAGGGCAATCCACCCTGGCCCAATGGCCGGCATTTGTTTCCAGAAACCAACAAGGGCAATGGCATACCGGCATTGGAGAATGTCAGTTCCCGCGTGGCCGGGTTGTAAACGCCGTAGAAAGTAGAGCAGAACCGTCCACGAATGGGCCGCTGCAACAGGCGCTCGTTCAATCGAGAAAGCACAGCGGCAGTGTCCGTTCCTGACTTATGAACACCACGCAAGGTGCCCATCACCAGCGCGGCAAACATTGCTGCTGTCAGCCCCTTCCCAACCACATCCCCCAGATAGATACAAATGAGCCCGTCCGGCAATTGGAAAAAGTCCACAAAATCGCCACCAACATCGCGGAATGGCATAAAGCGATATTCGAGTTCGACGGACTTATGGCAAAGGCCGGCCTTCGGTAGAAGCGAATCCTGGATGAGCTTCGCTTCCCGTACGTGCTCATCACAATCTTCACAAGCATGGCCACTTTCAAGAGTTCCCGGCCAAGCCCTGACCAGTTCCGAGACTCCACCTACAGAGATCGTGGCCAAATCGGCAAACGGCCGATTCTTTCTCAATTGCAAGGAAGCCGGAACGGAATCGAGATCGGAATCCGATGTTTCGAAAAGGTTAGTTGAGGTGAACATATATCCCGGTGAATGCACTCGGGAAGCCACTCTGGTCGCCGGTTCTTTCGGCTTCTTTTCAATGACATGGGAAAAGGAGTAGAAGCGGGCTCCAAGGCCTTGAATACGAAGTTTAGAAATTGAACTGGGCAGACAATTGAACAGGCATCAGATTGCGTTTGTCGGTAATCAGCCCTTCGACACTTCAGTTTCAACCTCTAGACGATGAATTATTACCGCAGTAACTGTCTAAAGTTTGTCCACCAAGTTACGTTGCTTACGGGCGGCTACCAATCTCTGCGTATGTCAAAAAGACAAATCATCATCGGCGAGGACGACAGGGCCGTTCGTACGGCGCTTTCTAAATTCCTGCGATCTACCGACTACGAAGTAACTGAAGCGGAAACCTGCGCCGAGGTCAAAGAGGCGTTTCGTCAATCGCAACCTGATGCCGCGATCCTGGACTATTCGCTGCCAGACGGGAACGCGATGGATCTTCTGCCTTATCTCAAAAAACTCTATCCGTCGGTACCGCTAATTCTGCTGACCGGGAGCGGGACCATTCAACTTGCCGTAAAGGCCATCAAAGAAGGGGCCGAACAGTTTCTGACGAAGCCGGTAGAAATGTCCGCGATTGCTCTCGTGCTTGAACGTTCGATCAAAAATCAGCGAAATCATAGAAAGCAGCTTGCTGGAGAAGCTCTCCAACAACGCGATGTCGCAAATCCTTTTCTAGGATCGAGCAAGATAATTCTCGAGGTGGAAGAAGAAGCCAGAAAGCTGACTGCCAGTAATTGGCCGATTTTGATTGCGGGAGAGACTGGGAGCGGAAAAGGGGTACTGGCTAAATGGTTCCACGATCAGAGTCCTCGCGCTGACGAGCCCTTTGTGAATCTCAATTGCGCCTGCTTTGGCCGCGAGCTTCTGGAAACAGAACTATTCGGGCACGAGGCCGGAGCTTTCACCGGCGCGGTCCAACGCAAGATCGGATTGTTCGAGATTGCCCAACGTGGAACGGTGTTTCTCGACGAAATCGGCGACATGGATCTGCAAATCCAGCCCAAGCTTCTCAAGATACTGGAAGAGAAAAAATTTCGCAGGCTCGGTGATACGCAGGAGCGGCAACTGGATGTGCGCCTGATCGCTGCCAGTCATGAAGATTTAAACCACTTAGTGCAGCAAAAGCGATTTCGTAGCGACTTATATTTTCGTGTGAATACCTTCCTCATTCACATGCCGCCGCTGCGAAAGAGGACTGAAGATATCCCTGCGCTCGCACAGATGCTACTGGATCGGGCCTCCTCCGAGATAAGTCGGCCGCATTTGGCATTCTCCGACGAATCGCTGCAACGGCTGTCTTCCTACGGGTGGCCCGGCAATATTCGAGAGTTGCGAAACGTGATTGAACGGGCTGCCTTGCTGGCCACCGATGAAATTATTCGTCCAAAAGACTTGCGCTTGGAACTCCAGGAAGACGCTCCTACCAGCGGGAATGAGCCGGTAATTACCTTCAGAGAAATGCAGAAACTTCACATCCAGCGGGCTCTAACCGCGGAACACTCCAACGTTGGGCGAGCAGCGGCTCGTCTGGGGCTGACCAAGAGCACCCTCTACAACAAAATCAAGACGTTTCGAATCGATCACTCCGCCCGCCAAAGTTCGTAAAACGCTTACCAATCGGCTTCAATTACTGAGGTAACTTGTTCAACTTGAACATGACCTCCAACATTAAGTTTCCTCATGTCCGCTATCGAAACGCTCGACGCCATTCGCCTGTCCGACGTAGTGTCGGCGCTTTCGGTCGCGCTTGATCTGACTGAAGGCCAGCCCATGGGGCATTCCATTCGCAGTTGCATTCTAGGGATGCGTATCGCAGACGAGTTACAGATTTCCAGAGAAGATCGAAGCGATCTCTACTATGCGCTGCTGTTGAAAGATTCCGGATGCAGCAGCAACTCGGCGCGCATGTATCAGATTATGGGCGCTGACGAGATTCAGGCGAAGAATGAAGTGAAGTTCGAAGATTGGACCAAAGTTTCTCTCTCCGGTCTTCGCTATCTGAACCGGAACGTTCTTCCCGATGCTCCGCTCTGGCGTCGAGCGATCAGGATGGTTTCGATCGGTCTCCAGCAAAAACGCAACAATGCTGCGCTCATTGGCGCCCGATGCGAACGAGGCGCGGAAATCGCACGAAAAATTGGCCTCAGTGAAAACGCCGCGCAGGCGATCCGCGCGTTGGACGAACATTGGGACGGTAACGGATATTCCGAAGGCCGCAGAGGCGCGGAAATCCCTCTGTTGGCCCAGATCATAAACGTCAGCCAAACCGCAGAGGTGTATGCATTTCGCCATGGAGAAGTGGCGGCGATTCAAGTTTTGTCCGAACGAAGCGGGACCTGGTTCAATCCTGAAATTGTTCGGGCGGTCCGCTCTTTGGGAAGTGACGAACCTTTGTGGGCCCAGGTGAAGGCAACAAATGCGCGTGAATTCGTTCTGCAAATGGAACCCGGCATCGCCATTCCCGCTTCTACCCAGAGGATTGACAGTTTGTGTGAAGCTTTCGCGCAGGTCATCGATGCCAAGTCGTCCTACACCTTTCATCATTCCGTGGGTGTGACGGAAGCTGCTGTCGAAATTGCCGAAGGCATGGAGTTGGCGCCGCCTGTTATCACCATGGTCAGACGCGCGGCATTACTGCATGACATTGGAAAGCTTAGCGTGTCGAATGCGATTCTTGAGAAACCTGGAAAGTTGACCGAGGCGGAGTGGAAGATCATGAAAATGCATCCGGTCTATACCAGGACAATCCTCGAAAAGATAACCGGCTTCGAGCAGCTTGCCTTCGTCGCCGGCGCTCACCACGAACGTCTGGACGGAATGGGATATCCAAACGGATTAATTGCCGGGCAAATGACTTTGCCTGCCAGAATCGTCGCCGTCGCCGACGTTTTCCAGGCCCTTTCGGAAAAACGTCCGTACCGTGACGGCTTGCCGCTGGAAGTTGTACTGGGCATGATGGAAAAAGACGTTCCCCATCGACTCGACCCGGATTGCGTTTCCATCCTGAAGCAAAAAGCGAAAACCGCGAGCGGTGGACAATTCAAAACCACATCCGCCGGCCGCTAACTTTACAATCCTTTCCGATTTGGGCCACGCTCAACGAAGTTTGGCTTAACGAACGTACATATCTCGACAACAGTCTTAATTACTATTGCTATGAGCGATTTATTTAGTAGTATGCAGAAGGCCCCGTTGTACGCACCGTAAATGGAATCAAATGCATTCTCTGCACGTTTAGCGGAGGACTTTAGACTATGGGCGCCTTCGATCCTGGAAAACCGCCGATTTCTTCCCGTGAGCCTTCGGATTCTCGCTCTCGTCATGATGTTCAGTTTTACTCCCAGGAAAGATTCCTTCTAAGTTCGATCAGTGGCTTTCTCGCTCATTCGCTTTGTGCAGGCGGATCTGCGGTGATTATTGCTACCAGATCACATCGTGACGGATTTCTCGAACTATTCAGAAGCCACAACCTGGACCCAACCAGTTTGGTAAACGAAGGGCGTTACATCGCTCTCGACGCTGAGGAGACACTCGGAACGTTTATGTCCGAAGGAACGATCAACGAAGAACTCTTTGTGGATGTGATGGGAGGAATTCTCAAACGTGCCATCGCTCTCTCGCCAGCGGCGCAAACGCCGGTCGCGGTTTTTGGCGAGATGGTTGCTCTTTTGTGGCAGCAAGGCGCATCAAAATCGGCTTTGCAACTCGAACGGATGTGGAACAAGCTGGCCGAGAGTCAGCCTTTCGATCTGGTCTGTGCGTATCCGCTGAATGGTTTTGACACAAAGGAAGACTTTGATTCTCTTTTGAGTTTGTGCGCGGAACACACTTCCGTGGTTTACAGCGACTCCGCTACAGCGCTGGTACGCGAGAACGATTCTCTTCGTAGCGCGATAGACAGGCGGCAAAAGGAAGACGATTTAAACGAATCGCTGAGCGAGCGCCATATGGCGATCGAACGGACCATCGAATTGCACGATGAAAATATAGAACTGGTACGCCAGCTTCAGCAGCGGCAGCTTACCGATGAAGCACGCAGCTCCACGCTGAAGAGTCTGGCTATCAATTTGGCCCTTCTCGAACGCGATCTCGAACTTAGTCCGCACGGCCGGCAAATTGCCGAACGCAGTCTCGTGCTAATTCAAGTCCTGCTGGAGGACGTTCGGCAATTGTACGGGGAAGCCGAGCCGACACCCGAAACTCAGCCCTAATCTACTTGCGAATTCGGCAGTGAAACTACCAGAGCATTTTTCATGTCGAGAAATACTCGTAAATCGTTTTTGGACTCGAAGTTTAGATTGAATTCGCCAAAACGATTTGTAGTGGTTTCGGAAATCGCACTTTCCTGATCAAGCAAAGTCACTGGAATCGCCCCCAACCCCTCCACTGGTTTTTCGGAGTCGAGAACCTGTCCCATCAAAAGCATTCGATTCGACCGCGGCTTCGGCTGCAGCTGCATGTCGATGCTAAAATTTCCGTATTGATAGAGCAGTTGGCGCGTTCCAGACCCGGCTGCCCGCGTGGCAACAGATGGACTGTCCTTGAAACTGTCGAACACCAGTTTCGCCACCACAGCTGTCTTGATTTGAGTGGTTAAAGTTTTCATTTTGAATTTGCGCTCCTTTGGGCGAACCGACCGACTGCTGATGTTCCTGGAAATTTTGGTTCGAGATCTGCTCATCGCATTACTCCTACCCGGTCTGTCTGGTATCAACAGACTCCATCAGCCTGCAGGCACGCACGACAACATCAAGCTGCACCCACGGACGGTGCCAGTTAGGATGAGTTGTTTTAGTGAAAATAGGAACCACAAACTACACTGCGCTGCACCGCGGTAATGTCATCGATCCATAACGCGTTTAAAGTGTTTCGCGATGTTCAAGCTACTGAGAAGGGACAGGTTGTCACCAAGGATGACATTTTGTTGCTTCCACAAATACAAATCCTCTATTCATGGGGCACGCACGATATGTGAATGGCTAACTATTGATTTCGTAAAAAAGTC
>DATBAX010000199.1:0-4863 GCA_036271275.1 Terriglobales bacterium | reverse complement strand
TAGAAAATCGCGAGGCGAGCAGGCTGCGGCGACAAACAGCATCGCGGCCAGCAATGGGATCGTCAGTTTACGCATTGAGGGTTAGCTACAGGATTGTAACCAAACCGGGGCCGCGGCGCGGCAAGAAAGGACGATGCGCGACTTGCGCCTCAAACTTCGCCGCCCAACGCCCTGGAATCGCAGTTTTGCACGATGGGCAGCGTCCATCTGGGGTAAGCCGATAGTCTTCAATGAAATAGCCGTGGCGCTTGATTAACATTTCGCCGCAGCCATGACAGCGGGTGTTTTCGTTCTCGCCGACCATTCCAGGCAAATTTCCAGCGTAAACATAGCGCAGGCCGGCGTTTCGTCCGATTTCCACGGCGCGCAGGAGATCCTCCGGTTGCGTATTTTTAGGATCAGGCATTTTGTAATCTTTGTGGAATGCGGTCACATGCCATGGAATATGCGGGGAGATGCTGAAAATAAAATCAGTTAGCCCTCGCAGCTCATCGTCGGAATCGTTGAAACCGGGAATGAGCAAAGTCACGATTTCCAACCACACGCCCATTTCATACAAACTGCGGATGGTTTCGAGAATGGGTTTCAGGCGTCCGCCCAGTTGATGATAGTGCTGTTCGTCAAAGCTTTTTAGATCCACTTTGTAGAGGTCGATCCAGGGACGGAGATACTCCAGCACTTGCGGCGTGCCGTTGCCGTTGGAAACGAATCCGGTGGTCAGGCCGGCAGCCTTTGCCTCTTTGAATACTTCAACTGCCCACTCGCTCGTGATCAGAGGCTCGTTGTACGTACTGACCAGAATCTTTGCGCCTTGACGCAGTGCATCCTGTACGAGGGCCACGGGCGAAGCTCGCAGCGGCGACGAAACTGCGCTTGGATCGCGCAAAGCTTGTGAAGTCACCCAGTTCTGGCAGTATCCGCAATGCAGATCGCAGCCGAGCATGCCAAAACTGTAAGCCAGCGCGCCGGAATAAGCGTGAAAGAAAGGCTTCTTTTCAACGGGATCGCATTGCACGCCACCCACGTATCCCCAGGGCACATAAAGCGTCCCATT
Source organism: Terriglobales bacterium (assembly GCA_036271275.1). Lineage (GTDB taxonomy): Bacteria > Acidobacteriota > Terriglobia > Terriglobales > Acidobacteriaceae > DATBAX01. The sequence goes on along the minus strand of DATBAX010000199.1, from coordinate 3,809 downwards.
TTGATTGAAGCGAACTTTGCAGACGCCAGGCTGGCCATCGGGGATGGGACAGCAGTGTCCGCAGGCGAAACAACGGACGCGCTTGCGATCAAGTTTTTCGTAGAGTTCCCCTTCGCGCACGTTTTCGTGGAGGATATCGCGGAGGGTGGACATCCGTTCATTTTACCTCTCTCTGATCTGGCGAGGCTGGGTGAATAGATTCAACAAGTTCTCTGCAAGTTATTGATAAATGGAAGAGGCTAACGCCGGAAGCCACTCACGAATGGGACTGCAAGGTTGCCAGGAATGCCCGTAGACAGGGCCCGGATGACTTGTGCGGGCAGCGCCGGGTTCGGGACAAGGAAAGGGTCATCTGCGGGCATGAGCGTCCTGAAATCGGCCTCCATGAGATTATTAGCTATAAGCTATAACAAACAGAAATCAAACGGCCTCGAACGACCGTTGAGGCTTCGGAAAAACTCGATTCCCGAACGAAAAACGTTCGTTTAGGAAAACTTCGAAGCGGCATGCGCCGCCGATGCTTTCGGTCAGCGCTCCAACCGAGTACAGAAACGATTGTTCAACCGAATCAGAGGCTTTCCGCGACCTCTAATACATCTGTCGCGTAGTACCATTCGGAGCATGAATGGCCTCACTGCATTCGGACTCTTTGCAGTTACCGCGATGCTGGTGACGTATGCGCTGGAAAAGCGGCACCACTTGTTTGTGCTGGGTTTTGCGTTCGCCTGTGTGCTTGGCTCAACCTATGGATTCCTTCAGGGCGCCTGGCCCTTTGGTCTTGTCGAGGGTGTCTGGTCGATAGTTGCGGCACGAAAATGGTGGGTGATCCGGAAATCGTAGCAGCTACAGTTGCTGTTATCGTGAAGAAATTTACTGCGCGGAATGGGCCGCGACCTGGGGATGCGCCTGGTGCACGCTGATCCATTCTTCGGCGCGTTTCTGCTCCGCCAATATCTGACCGCGGTTTAGACGCGAGGCCAGCAAAGCCACACGGTATTTGCTGCCTTCGTCGCCACCGGCTTCGGCGAGGATTGCCCAGTAATAGGCTTTGCTCAAATCCTGAGGCACGCCACGTCCCGCCCAATAATAAGCTCCGAGCGTCGCCTGAGCAGCCACGTTTCCCTGCTCGGCGGCCTTGGAAAACCAAATGAGCGCCTGCGAATAATCCTGGGGCACGTCTTCGCCGGTGGCATAACGCGCGCCCACTTCAAATTGCGCAACTGGGTCGCCCTGTTCGGCTAAACGCTGCATCCCTTCGGAACCGCCGGCGGATGGGCCCGCTGGCACCGGGGCTTTGTCGAAAGAACTATTTGAGATCGATTGCGAATTGCTGGGAGCAAAAGCATGTGCACGGCTTTTTATCCAGGGAGAGGCCAACCACCCCAAAGCTACGATCAGTGTAGCCGCGGACGCGATCAAAAGGACCCATCCGATCCATGGAGTTGAGAATCTACTCGACGACGCGATGTCGGGAGAAGTCGGCAAATTCATCCGCTTATTCGCCAAGCTCGTATCCGCATCTACAAAATTTGATTTTGCGAAATCCGAGTTTCCGGATTGCGGTTTCGCAGACTCGACTTCTTGTTCTGGAGACTTTACCGGTGCAACGTATATGGCATTTCTTATGGCCGCGGCAATCATTTCGGCGAGCCGTTGCAACACCATGTCGTCGTTCGCAATAAATGCTTGCGGTTGGGAAGAAAACACTTCCAGCAGTCCCACGACACCATCGCCATCACGGACCGGCACCGCGATCATCGAGCGAATGCCCAGATGCCGGCAACTTTCGCGGTCCACGAGAAGATCGGTTTCAGAATCTTCACAACGCAGCAATTTGCCGGTGCGGAAACACTCGCCGGAGAAACCTGGCCCCAGTCCGAGCGCGGTGCCGAGCGGAGGAGCATCAAGGCCGGCGCGGCCGCGGCAGATAATTTCCTGGTTGTTCGAATCTTCGGCCAATGCGATCGCGGCACCCGTGGCGCGAGTGAAGGTGCGGGCGCGGTTCGCAACCAGACGCAAGGCCTTTTCAATGTCGCGCCCAGTGGAGTCCACCTCGCGCTTGACGGCAGCGAGCGCGATCAAAATCGACGTGTAGTCGGGACGAGCCGGCGCTTCGAAATCGTCAGCCGCGGCGGATGCGCTCAATGGTTCAGCTTTTGCGGGCTCCGCCGCATCTTCATGATTCACGCAGGCGGCGATGGCGTTGGCAAACAGCCATTCTTTGAGCTGTTGACGCGATTCCTCAGCAAGGTTGGAAAATGAAATCCCCGAACGTCCGGCGGAGTCAGACCAAACCACTGTGCCCATCGTCATCAGATAGGCGTTAGTTTCGGCCAGATCAAGAACTACGGGCAAACCAAGATTGCGGGCAAGCGGCGTCGCCGTCCGAATGCATATGCCTTGTTCGCTGATATCCACGATCTCGCTCAGGTCGAGAACCATGCCGCTGGATTGCCCGTTCAGATTGGCATACGCGGGAATATGGACCTTCTGCCGCACACATTGGCGCCGCTCGGCGTAAGCCGGGTGCGGCTCGCGGCCAGTGGCCGCCAGATTGTTTCCCAAGGTTTGCATTCAGGAGTTCCAATATTACTCCAAATGGGTAGGGGCAGATCACGAGGAAAACCAGAGAAATTGAAGAATGTTCCCGATTTGGAACTGGTCAGTTCGGACTAGCGACGCAGGCCGGGAGACGCTTATCAGGAAACTTTAGCCGCAGGCACCTGTTTTGCCGCTTCAGAGGGAGACTTTTTTGCGTCTCCGGAATCTTCCGCCGGGGCGGTTGAAGAAGTCGGCGGGTTGGGCACGGCTTTGTCATTCGTCGGCGCGTCGCTCTCGACTTTTTTCCCAGGGTTCGGTGCGGCGCTCGCGCTATCGGCAGGTTCTGGTTTCGGATCGGCTGTCTTGTCAGGCTTTTTTTCTGCTGCCGGTTCTTTGGCGTTTGCTGCGGCAGAAACCAGATAATTGATTCTCGCCCTGGCCGCTCGCCAGCGCACACTGCTGGCATTTCCCGCCTGTTCGAAATAGGACGCTATCTCTTCATCGCTGGCGAGGTGCTTGTCCTTGACCAATTGCAAAAGGGCCGCGCTCTGGGTGTCCAGGGCCTCGAGCGATGGAAACAGTTCATCGAGTATCTGTTGCACGATTTTTTCGTCCATTTTGGATCTCCTTGGCGCATTCGTTGGATGCAGGAAACGGGTTCGGGGCGGTCGTCATAAGCGGCGGCTAAAGCCGATTTCCAGGGTTCGCTGTGACGGCAGGCCTGAAGGCACTGCCCTGATACGAATCTCGCCGAAGTGCCGTCTGTCATGAGTGTTTAGAAGTGAATAGAGAATGGGGTGATCTGGAGAGGGTTCGTGTCGGGATATGGCTTTTTCGCACAGCGGGAAAAACCGAACGGCTTTAGCCGCCGGCGGCCTGAAGGCGGACATCTTGATCAGGCCTTGCGGCAGGCCTGAAGGCGCTGCCCTGACACGAATCTCATCACGGCGAGGGTGAAGTCTGTGATGGATGTCACAAGTGGATCGAAATATTTTGATTTGGTTCCAATTCGGGAGAGCTTCGTGTCGGGATATGGCTTTTTCGCACAGCGGGGAAAACCGAACGGCTTTAGCCGCCGGCGGCTGAAGGCGGATTCGATCAAGCCTTGCGGCAGGCCTGAAGGCGCTTGCCCTGACACGAATCTCGATATCCGCTTCCTGTGACTTCCCTACTTTATTTGATCGAGGATTGAACCGACGATTCCTCCGACCACTCCGCTCTGGACGTTTTCCCGACGCGTTTCACGCGGCATGTATTCGGCGAGAGCA
>DATBAX010000198.1:0-10263 GCA_036271275.1 Terriglobales bacterium | reverse complement strand
ATCCGAATAATTCAGTTCACGATACGCGGCAATGATCAGGCGATAGTAGGCAACCGTAGATTCGGGCGCGATCCCGCCAATGATGCCCACGGTTTTCATTTCCACAGTTTAGATCAGGTCAGTTTTCGGGTTCCGCGGAAGGATCGTTCAGCGCAATCAATTTGCCCGGGGGATAATCTTGCTCGGTGAAAGGATTTTCCGGGTCAGCGTTTACGATCTTAAGCACGTCACCGCTGCCCTCAGCGCGAAGTGTGAGGCTTTGCTCCTCGACCGCGACAACTCTGTATCGGTCTTCAAATATCGGAGTTTCTTCCATAATCGCTTAGATGCGGGATTTCATGAGAGCGATGCGGTTGTTCAAAAACGAAAGCGCCTGGCTTTTGGCCAGGCACTTTGTATGACAACGAACAAACCTAAATTGCTACCGTCCGGGGTTTCGTTCGTCTTTTTCCACCACGCCGTCTTTGATGTAAACCACGCGATGCGCGTACTCGGCGATATCATGTTCATGCGTTACCAGCACGATGGTGTTGCCTTGCGCCTGGAGCCGATCAAGGACTGCCATAATTTCGTTTCCGGTTTGTGAGTCCAGGTTGCCGGTGGGTTCGTCCGCCAAAATTATGGACGGCCGATTTACCAACGCGCGTGCAATGGCAACTCTTTGACGTTGGCCTCCGGAAAGTTCGTTGGGCTTGTGCATCATGCGTGCTTCCATGCCCACCGCCGTCAAGGCTTCTTTCGCCCGTTGCGTACGTTCGGAAGCCGCGACTCCGGCATAGATCAATGGCAGCTCCACGTTATGCAGCGCGGTCGCGCGCGCGAGCAAATTGAAAGTCTGGAAAACGAACCCGATTTCCTTGTTGCGAATGCGCGCCAGTTCATCATCATCCAATTCACTGACCTGCTGATTGTTAAGCCAGTACTGGCCCTTGCTAGGCGTGTCCAGGCAGCCAATCAAATTCATCAGCGTGGATTTACCCGATCCCGATGGCCCCATGATGGCCACATATTCGTTGCGCTGAATCCGCAGATTGACGCCGCGCAGTGCATGCACTTGCTGCTCGGAGCCCATATCGTAGGTCTTCCACAAGTCGACCGTGGCGATCATGCAAGCTTCGGGCGGGGCCGACACTACGGGTTGTGAAATATTGATGACTTCCGCGGTTGCCATTCTTCTCTCCTGGTCCTCTTGGGACACTCACCCGCTCCGATCTTCTCTGATCCCGGGGCCTTTGACGAGGGGTTCGATTTCCAGCCGGCTCACTGTTGGACGAGTAATTACGGCGAAGGTCACGAACACCGACTTTATTCTTGCCTGGCCTTACCCTTGCTCTTCCAGAACGATACAACCAACTCGTCCTTGCGCAGAAAAGCGTGCTGATCGTAAGTACGGCCCATGACAGGAAAAAGTTCCCAGGATCAAATGTTAAGGGGTAACAGAATCAGGCGTTCATTATACCGGACTAAGGAAACGGGGGAATAACTGAGATTGGCCTTCGAATTCTTTACAACTCGGCGAGATAGGGCACGCATCGTACTGAGTCTAGGGTGTTTAAATAGTTCGACTTAACCTTGCCTTGAGGTATGCAAAGTCTTAGAATGTTGTAGCCAATAGGTAAGCCCCAAGGAGTGCCCCGTCTATGTTCCGATCGGAAGGTTGTCAGCGTGTTATCTGGTCATTCCTCAGTGTTGCGCTTCTGGGTTTCGCTACGCATGCTGTAGCGCAGCAGGATACGGCGTCGAAACCCGATGCGAAAAATCAGAGCAAGCCCGCAGCTTCCGCGGACCAGGGAGCTCAAGACGGCGGCGATCCGCTCAAGCGTCCTCCGAGCGATAAGCAGAAAAAAGACAACGCCAAAGCATTGAAGCAGGAGCTTGGTAAGTCCTATAAGAAATGGCTTTCCGAAGACGTTGCCTGGATCATCACCGACGAAGAGCGGCAGGCTTTCAAGCAGCTTTCGAACGACGAAGAACGCGACAACTTTATCGAAGCTTTCTGGCAACGCCGCGATCCCACGCCGGACACGGAAGAAAACGAATTTAAGGAAGAGCACTACCGGCGCATCGAATACGCTAACGAGCATTTTGCGGCCGGCATCCCTGGCTGGAAAACGGATCGTGGTCATATCTACATCGTGTACGGCGCGGCCGACGAAATTGACTCGCATCCATCCGGCGGCACTTATGAACGTCCCATGGAAGAAGGCGGCGGCGAAACCTCTACCTTCCCGTTTGAAGACTGGCGCTATCGCTATATCGAGGGCATCGGACAGGAAGTCATCATCGAGTTTGTCGATACCTGCATGTGCGGCGACTATCACATGACCATCGACCGCGGCGAGAAAGACGCATTGGCGCATACTCCGAACGCAGGACTGACTCTGTATGAGCAAATGGGTCAGTCGACCAAGGCGAACCGCTTCTCGCAAGGCGGATTGGAAACGCTGGGTGCCGGCCCCGACTCGTCGAGTCTGCAAGCCAAGGAATTTGATCGCTTGGAACAGTTTGCCAAGCTGACTGCTCCTCCGGCGGTAAAGTTCAAGGACCTGGAAGAAGAAGTCGGTCATAAGATCAGCTACAACCCGATGCCGTTCGACGTGCGTTCTGACTTCGTGCGAGTGACCAGCGACACCGTCCTGGTGCCAATCACGATTCAGATCAAGAATCGCGATATCACGTTTTCGAACAAGGACGGAGTACAGCGTGGCATCGTCAACATTTTCGGCCGCGTGACCACAGTGAGTGGCCGCACCGCCCAGACCTTCGAGGACACAGTGCAGGCGGATGTTCCCGCCGAGTTGCTGGCCAAAGTGGTGGAGAGCTCGCAGATTTACTGGAAGGCCGTTCCATTGAAACCAGGACTGTACCGGCTCGACCTGGTATTGAAGGACGTGAACGGAGATCGAGTGGGTACCTGGAGAAAGAGTTTGCAGGTCCCGGATTTTGCCGATGACCGCCTGTCTGCGTCTTCCCTGATCGTCGCGGATGACATGGAGCAGGTGGCGGCAAAGAATGTGGGTACCGGCATGTTCGTGATTGGCACGACCAAGGTTCGTCCGCGGGTTGCTGCTTCGGACGGCAAGCCGGTCAGTTTCAAACGCAACCAGAAAATGAACTTCTGGATGCAGGTGTACAACCTGGGCGTGGACGAGAAAACGCACAAGCCTTCGGCCACGGTTGAGTACGATGTAGTGAACATGACGACCAACAAATCCGTGATTCATTCCGTCGAATCAACGGACACGATGGGCAATATCGGCGACCAGGTGACCCTGCAAAAAACACTCGCGGCCGCCAACCTTGTTCCGGGAACTTACCGTATCCAGATCAAGGTGAACGACGGAATTTCCAAGCAAACCCTGGACCCCTCGGCGACTTTTGCCGTCGAGTAACCCGGAGCGCTTGGTTTCCCAAAGGTTGGTAAGGATGTTTCGAAAGCTCGCTTGCCTGGTGGTAGGAGTCGGCCTGGCACTCCCAGTGTGGGCCGCCGAAAAACCGGGCTCGATTTCCGGATATGTGAGCAGCGCCAGCGGCATCCCGCAAATGGGGGCCGTCGTGGAAGTGCTGGGCTCCGCCCTGAGCACGATCAAAGTCTTTACCGACGAGAACGGCTTCTACTCCGCCGGCGGATTGTTGCCCGGAATTTACAGCATTAAAGTTTCCGCACCGGCTTTCCTGCCCACCATGCGCGAGAGTGTGGGACTGCGCGCGGGCGCGAGTGTGATGTTGAATTTGAAGCTGAATACGATTTTTGAGGCGGTCCAATTTTCTCCAGTGCGTGGCAAGGAAGAGGACGACGATTGGAAGTGGGTGCTACGTTCGGCTTCGAACCGTCCCGTTCTGCGGCTGCTGCAAGATCCTTCTCTCAAGCCGCAATCAGAAAAAAATTACTCAGAACTGACGGGAACGGTATCGTTTCTGGCGGGCTCCCCGTCTGACGGTTTTGGCGGCGCGTCCGATATGAGTACCGATTTCTCTCTTCAGAAATCGCTCTTTTCCTCGGGAACCGTGGCACTGCATGGCGATGTGGGTTATGGCAACGGCGTGCCAGATGCCATCTTCCGCGCTTCCTATAGCCGGAAGCTGGCGAATGGCTCGAGTCCGGAAGTGGCCCTGACAGTGCGCCATTTGGCGTCACCTGATGTCAATCTGCCGAACTCCGATTTGCAGGCTCTGGCCCTCAACACCTCAGACGATCTTATTTTGGGCGACGTTTTCGAACTCAAATTTGGCAGCGAACTGCAGACCATTCAGTTCATGGGGCACCAAAGCGCGTTTCGTCCCTTTGGTTCGCTGTCGATGCATCTTTCACCGAATACGATCGTGGCATACGGCTACGCAACTTCGCAGCCCGATGGCCGGGTGGAAAAGGGCTTCGATTCCGCTCCGGCGGATTTCAGCGAGTCCGGCCCGCGGATGAGTATTTCGAATTTTGCGCCTGCCGTCGAAAAGGCGCGCCACCACGAAATTTCCGTCTCGCAGAAGATGGGCAAGACCAATTTGCAGATCGCCGGTTATGCCGATCACGTGATCAATCCCGCGCTTACTGGAGTGGGCGAAACTCCTGGCGGCAGCGGAGAAGTATTGCCCGATGTTTATTCGGGGACATTTACCTATCAGGGCAAAGAGTTGGATACGCACGGAATGCGCATAGTCTTGCAGCGCAAATTGACCTCGGACATCACTGCGACCGTGGATTACGGCTATGGTGGCGTGCTTGATCTAGGTAAAGCCGATGTGAGTCTGCAGGATGCACGGGCATGGACGCAAGTACGAAACCGCCATAGCATCACCGGGAAGATCAATGGAACTTTGCCGCGTTCGAAGACCAGCTGGATCGCTTCTTACGGCTGGCTCAGCGGGCAGGCGCTCACGCCCGTCGATATGTTCAATGCTTCGGCGGGGCAGGCCGATCCATATCTAGACATCTTCTTCCGTCAGCCGATTCCCGGCACCGGCTTCTTTCCCAATCACGTCGACGTCCTGATCGATGTTCGCAACCTGTTGGCCCAGGGCTATGTGCCTGTGATTGGCCAGGACGGCCATACGGTTTACTTGGTGCAGTCAGCGCGCGCGGTCCGCGGCGGGGTTGCGTTTACGTTCTAACTGATACTTCCTATCCTTGTCATCCTGACCAAGCGTTCTCTGCGTCGCGAAGAATCTTTGCATTCTTCTTGATCGCCGCCACGCGAAAATCCCCCGGGATTCGATAAGTCTTCCTCACTCCTTGCTTGGAACGATCCTGATCTCTGTGTGGAATTTCTTGTAGTCATGGTAGGTGACGTCTTCGTCGATGTTCAGGCCTTTGAACAAGGCAATTCTGGCGTCCAATTTAAGTACGACGTGTTTGGGCAACCAGACGTCTTCGTTGATGCGTGCCAGTTCGATTACGATGTTTGAGCCTTTGTGGATGCGGGCGAGAATCCATCCGAAAGACGCGGTCTCAATGCATTGAAGATCGATTTTCACCCATTGGGATTCAGCGATGTCGATCCAGACGCGGAAACGGAAGTTGGGCAGCATCTTTGCGTCTTTGAGCTTGGGTTGAAAGCCGGGGCGGGGATCGGCGTCGATGACGTAGGCAGCGCGTCCGTTGAGGGGTTCGATGTTGATTAGACGAAAATCGTAGGCGTCGGCGACTTCGCTTACGAACTTACGATCGTCCTCCTGTTCTTTTTCTTCTTTCTCCAGACGCTTTCTGCGATCATCGTCGCTTTCATTCTTGCGCTTGTCGATGATCTTCTGGATTTTCTCTTCTTCTTTCGCGGCGTCTTTCTCTGGAAGCGGCTGGTCGTTCTTACTGACCATTCGCCGGACTTGCTCGCCGTAGAGCATCATTACGTCGTAGGTCCGGACTTCGGTGGATTGCGGCTCTCCTTTGCCGTTCAGCTTGTGTTCTTCTTCGCGGCGAACATACGTGTAGTCGCGCTGCTTCTTGTTGTTCTGCAAATCCTTTTCGGCGGCTTGGCGAATCAGAGCGCGAATCTGATCGTTGGTGAGTGTGGGTGCGCTATTTTGTGCAAATGAAAGCGTGGAGATTATCAGGAGCGCGAGGAAGATGCTGTGACGACCCATAGTTCGTTATATTCCCGCGGGACAAGGTCAAGATCGTTAAACCACCATGGACACGGAGGATCACGAAGATTTGGCTCCAATGCTTTCCTTGGTGATACTTTGTGTCGTTGGTAGTTAATTGCTTTTCTATTTCTTTTCTGCACGTCCCAGGCAGCCGGCGCGGAACGATCGATCGTCCAGCCGATGCAGCTTCTTTGCCATCGCAGGCGTGAGCAGCCGGTCGTGATGGATATCGAAAAGATATTCCGCGATGAAGAAAACGTCCTGTTCCGTAGTCATCCAATCTTGGCGATCGAAGCGCTTGAGATTTACCGGACGCGAATAGGTTCGCAACGTCCGTTCGCGGCGAAGATTGAAATAAACATCGAAATAACTTAACGCGAGTTCGCGCAGGGAGCGATAGACGGGCTCTCGATAGCGGCATCCCGTGTAATTGGATTTCGCGACGGCGCCCCAGTGGCCGTTTTGTCTATAAATAGCGATCACGTGGTCGGTATCGTTTTCCGCTTCGAGGTCGAGGATCAGGGGAGGGAATCCGTTCACCCGCAAAGCGGCAGCCGCGAAAATTGCGCCTTCAAAGCAGTGCGAAGTATTTTCGCGCAGGACGGTTCGTGGCGACCAGCCGGTGTCTGCCAGGTGATACGGCATGTCATCGAGATAACGCTGAATGCCGTGAGGATCTTTCAGGCTGCGGAGTTTGCGAAGTTCGGCCGGAGTGAAGTTGGTCATCGTCGTGTGCAGTTTAACTTAGGCGGGACGGAAATGCTTCACGCGGTTGTTGCTGGATTGAGGTCTGGGAGAGGGCGTTTGCAGGGAGTAGGGATCCTTCGACTCCGCAGACGCCCACTACGTGGGTGTCTGCTGCGCTCAGGATGACAGAGAACCCCGAAACATTCTTGCTAACTCTTTGGCGTTGTCTACGACAACATCCGGCGGGTTCGTTTCGATCGTGTGCGGCGCGAACCCGTAGGTGACGCCGCATGTCCAGAGCCCGGCATTGCGGCCAGTGGCGATGTCCACGTGGGAGTCGCCTACGATGAGCGTCTGTTCAGGAGACGCCCCGGTTTCCCACAAAATTGTTTGTGCTCCCAACGGATCGGGTTTCTTGGTGGCGAAGCTGTTACCGCCGTAAACGGACACGAAGAATTTTCCCAGTCCAAGCGCTTCGACAATTGCGCGGGAAGGGGCCACCGGCTTGTTGGAAAGCACGGCCAGTTTGCATCCGCGATTTCCTCCGCGGATCGCCGCCAGGGCTTGCGGGATGCCGTCATACACCCGCGTGTGATCCAGCTTGTGCTCTTTGTAATACGAAAGAAAATATTCGAGCCCACTCTTCACCAGCGCCTCATCACTCGCTTCCGCGCCGAGTGCACGGCCAATCAGCACCGGCGCGCCGTCGCCAACGTAGCTGGCAATTAAATCTTCGGGAAGTTCAGGACGCTTCATATGCCGCAAGGTAGCGTTGACCGAGTGAACCAGATCCAGACGCGAATCGATCAACGTACCATCGAGATCGAAAATTACCAGCTTGAGAGTGAGGGGATCGAATTGGCGATTGAATTTGATCAAGGGGCGCTGTAAGCAGCATAAATGATTTAGGGGGAAGCTATCAGCTTTCAGCTCTCAGCTATTGGCTCGAACCATTTCACCCGCGCTGCCTGGAGCCCAGGGATTCAAGCAGAAAGCTGATAGCAGAAAGCTGACAGCTTCCGTCCCAGGATTTACAATAGACGGTGTAATCCCACTCTGTATCAAGGGAGCCGGATGTCGACTACGAAGACGAACCCCCGACCGGCGGCTGTTGCAGAACGCGTGCATAAGGCCAAGACCTACCAGGGTCTTACCCGTCCCCAATTGGTCGAATTTTATCGATTTATGTATATGTCCCGGCGGGTCGACGACCGGGAAATCCTGCTCAAGCGCCAGCAGAAAATATTTTTTCAGATTTCCGGCGCCGGGCATGAGGCGATCGGCGTGGCTGCGGCCATGGCCATGAAGCCGGGCTACGATTGGTTCTTTCCTTATTATCGCGATCGCGCGCTGTGCCTGGCTTTGGGCGCGACTCCTTATGAAATGTTCTTGCAGGCGGTAGGCGCGGCGGACGATCCTAGCTCTGGCGGCCGCCAGATGCCTTCGCATTGGGGATATCAGCGATTAAACGTTGTGACTGGGTCGTCGCCTACGGGCTCACAGGTTTTGCAGGCGGTGGGTTGCGCAGAAGTTTCGCGTTATCTGGCGGGCCGTCCGCAAGCGGCAAAAAAAGCCGGCGGCGATTATCGCGAATTTAAAGACATTGTTTTCCATGGCGATGAAGTTACTTACACTTCGCTCGGAGACGGCACCACCAGTGAAGGTGAATTTTGGGAAGCGCTGAACGTCGCCGCGAACCAACGTTTGCCGATGATCTTTTTGATCGAAGACAACGAGTACGCGATTTCGGTTCCGGTAGAAGTGCAGACGGCGGGCGGAAATATTTCGCGGCTGGTGTCGGGATTTCCCAATTTTCATTTCGAAGAAATTGACGGCACCGATCCGGTGGAGAGCTATGCGGCGTTTGCCCGTTCGGTCGCGCGGTGCCGCGCCGGCGAGGGGCCGGCTTTCATTCATGCGCATGTGATTCGTCCTTACTCGCATTCGCTTTCGGATGATGAGCGCCTCTATCGTCCCGACGCCGAGCGCGAACGCGATGCTGCGCACGATCCGGTTCCGCGCATGCAAATGTTTCTGCTGCGCGAAGGCATTCTCGACGAGAAGAGCATCAATGCTTTGGAGAAGCAGGTCGATGACGATCTCCAGATTGCCGTCGATCATGCGCTCGCCGCCGCGGCGCCCACGGCGGATTCGGTGGAGAAATTTCTTTATTCGCCTGACCTCGATCCTACGTCTTCGGTGTTCGACACTCAGCCTATTGTTGCGGCGCCTTCGCCCGAAGGGAAAACTTCCGACGGCAAGAAAACTTCGCATACCAAGACCATGGCCGACCAGATCACGGCCACGTTGCGTGATGAAATGCGGCGCGACGAACGCATCATTGTGTTTGGCGAGGATGTAGCCGATTGCAGCCGCGAACAATACCTCCAGCAAAAAATGGTGAAGGGGAAGGGCGGGGTTTTCAAGCTCACCTTCGGATTGCAAACAGAGTTTGGTTCCGACCGTGTATTCAATTCGCCGATTGCGGAAGCCAGCATTGTCGGCCGCGCCACCGGAATGGCGGAGCGTGGATTGAAGCCGGTGGTCGAGATCCAGTTTTTCGATTACATCTGGCCGGCGATGATGCAACTGCGGAACGAACTGCCGACCATTCGCTGGCGATCGAACAATGCATTCTCGGCGCCGCTGGTCATGCGAGTGCCGATTGGCGGATATCTCACCGGTGGTGCAATCTATCATTCGCAATGCGGCGAGAGTATTTTTACCCACATCCCCGGATTGCGAGTGGTGTTTCCTTCGAACGGCCTTGATGCCGCCGGCCTGCTACGCACCGCGATTCGTTGCGACGATCCCGTATTGTTCCTCGAACACAAACGCCTTTATCGCGAGACCTACGGCCGCGCTCCGTATCCGGGCGCGGATTACATGATTCCGTTCGGCAAAGCGAAGATCGTGCAGCCGGGAACGGACCTTACCGTCATTACTTACGGAGCGGTCGTGCCCCGCGCTCTGCAAGCTGCGCAGAAACTCGAACGGGAGCACGGCGTAAAAGTTGAACTGATCGATTTGCGCAGCCTGAATCCATTTGATTGGGAGACCATCGCCGAATCCGTGAGCAAAACTAATCGCGCCATCGTCGCCTACGAAGACACGCTTAGTTGGGGATACGGTGCCGAGATCGCGGCCCGCATCGCCGACCAAATGTTCGAACATCTCGACGCCCCGGTCCGCCGCGTCGCTGCAAAAGACACTTTCGTCGCCTACAATCCCATCCTTGAAGACGCGATCCTTCCGCAAACCGGTGATTTATTTCAGGCGATGAAAGAATTGTCGGAATATTAGAGAAAACGCCGAAGTAAAAACAAATCTAAATACAATGTCATCCTGAGCGAAGGGGAAACTCGCGAAGCGAGTTTCTTCGCAGCCCTACGAGCTCAACGTCGGCAATTCGGGTGGGACTTCATGGTGAGCAGGCCGTCTGAGAAGCATGTTGGTGCTCGTCGGTTCAGTGTCTGCTTCGCTTCGCGAAACAGACAC
>DATBAX010000197.1:0-12054 GCA_036271275.1 Terriglobales bacterium | reverse complement strand
CGAAGTGGCACAAAAGAAGGAATCGCTGGCCTCAGCATTCCGCAAACTTACTGCCAGAAATCTGAGCATCATTCCCGTTGTCGAAGATCAACGCCTGGTGGGGATTGTCACGCTGCAAAACTTGATGCACTCAATGGCCCTACTCGCCGAAAGCCGCAAACTCCGCAAACAAGCGCTGAATTCGTGAGCTGTATTAAATCCCGAAGAGTGCTAAAGTGCCCAGCATGGCGTGGATGCAAGACAAAAAGTGGCTTATTCTGGGCATAATCGCCATTGCCGTCTTTATCGACTTCGTGAGAATGCATGTGGAGAAGTTTCTCGGATGGAGACTTCTGATCCTGTGCTTTCTCGTGGTTCCACCACTCGCATTGGCCGGCACGTGGGGCAGGCAGGGCGCGCGTTTTTATTGGAGCCAGTCCACTAGAAAGACGCGCACCATCTTAGTCTTCTCGGCAATCGCCATCGCTCTATTTGTAATCTTCCTCACAAATCGTCACAAACCGCAGGAGGGAATCGACGACGTGGTGGGATTCCTCGGGATTCTGTTCGTCCTGGCTTTCCTCGCTGTTAGGAACTTGTTCTTTAGGCTCATGGATGCGCTCCATGCAAGGTTCGCCAGGCAATAAGGTGGTGTCAGCTCTCCACTAGAACCGGAACACAATCCCAATCGTCGGTTCCGCCATGTGCCCCAGCACACCGGTAAATAAAGTCGGGTTCTTAAAATTCGGTTCTTTGTAAACCAATCCCCGATATTGCAGACGGAACGCAATATGTGGACGCCACCGGTAATCCACGCCCCCTCCGTACAAATACATCAGCTCTGTCTGCTTCACCGAAGCTATCGGCACCTGGAAAGTGTCAATAAAAGTATCGCCAGGATTAAAACTCAGCGATCCGGCGCCCGCCATCAGGAAGGGTTCATACTTGCCGATCTGGATGGGATTGAAAACGTAAGCCGCGCTGAACTCACTGACCGTCGATTGCACGCGATAGACGTGCGCCCCAAGAGTGTAAATCTGCGAGTCGTGAGTACCACTGTAGTTGGCAATGATCGAGTGCTTGGAATTAAATCTGTATCGAAACGTTACCAGCGGAGTTCCGGAAATAGTCGGGTCAAGTACGATGCCATGGCCCGTGGACTGCTTGCTGATCACAGCCGCCCCGCTCAAGCTGAGGTCGAAGCGGCCATCTTCTTGCGCCAGCCCGGCAGCGGTGCACAACAGCAAAGCCGCAACTACCATCCCCGCATGTTTTCCCATCAGGTGTACTCTCCTCAAAATTTCCTTTGCAACGTCTAATATTTAGATGCAGGTTTTATCACAGATTTCATAGACCGCCTCGAAAAGAAAAATCCGCGAGGATCCGCGCCAATCCGTGACCCAGCTTTTAAAACAATCGAATCGCTTTCGCCTCAGCCACAGCCGGAACCTTCCTCAACTCAACCAGCACCGCTTCCGATACCGATCCATCCACATGTACCACGGCAATCGCCTCTTGCGGCGCGCCGGATTTCCCTTCGCCCGCCCGGCGTCCCAATGCGAAATTCGCAATGTTGATTCCGTGTTGGCCCAGAATCGTTCCAACTTTCCCAATCACTCCCGGAACATCCTGGTTGCGCAGGAAAATCAGATTACGTTCCAGCGGCGCTTCAATATCGATTCCATCCACATGCAACAGTCGCGGTTGTTCTTCGCGCAATACCGCGCCTTTGACCCCATGCTCTTGTGTTTTCGACTTGACGGAAATCGAAAGCACGCTGCCCGCGCCACCTTTGGATCCTTTGGGCTTTCGTGCTTCGTGAATTTTCAATCCTCGGGACGCAGCAAGCGTGCCCGCATTCACCAGGTTCGCTTTTTCCTCGAGCGATTCATTGAGGATGCCCTTGATCGCGGCGTTACGAATTAATTCCGTTTTCCATTCTGCAATGTGGCCGGTGTAGCTGAGAGAAATTTCTTCCAGCGTCGCTTCGCTTACCTGCGCCAGAAACGAACCCAACCGCTCGGCAAGCGCGATGTAAGGAGATATTTCGAGATACTCATCCTGCGAAACCGACGGCACGTTGACCGCGTTCTGAATGACTCCGTGTTTCAGATATTCCTTCACCTGCATGGCAATCTGCTGCCCGACGGCTTCCTGGGCTTCATTGGTCGACCCGGCGATATGCGGAGTCAGAATCACATTGTCGAGGGTCGTAAACGGCGAATTCTTCAGCGGCTCTTCCGTGAAGACGTCCAACGACGCAGCCGCAACATGTCCGCTCTTGATCGCTTCGGCCAATGCCGCTTCATTCACCAATTCGCCACGGGCACAGTTCACCAACCGCACGCCCTTCTTCATCTTCTTTAGTGATTCAGCATTAATCATTCCGGTGGTCTGCGGAGTGAGTCCGACATGCAGGGTTAAATAATCGGCTACAGCATAGATTTCATCCATGGTCGCCAGACGAATTCCCTGTTCCTTCGCAACCGTGGCCGAAACGAATGGATCGTGCCCAACGATTTCCATCCCAAATACCTTTGCGCGTCGTGCAACTTCCATTCCAATTTTTCCGAGGCCGACAATGCCCAGCGTCTTGCCGCGGAGTTCGGAACCTTGCAGCGACTTCTTCTCCCACTTGCCGGCATGCATCAATTCATTGGCGCGGGTGGTGTAGCGCGCCATAGCCAACATCACTCCGATGGTATGCTCGGCGACCGCGACGGCATTTCCGCCCGGCGTATTCATCACTGCAATGCCTTTGCGCGTGGCGGCATCGAGTTCAATGTTGTCGACGCCAACGCCGGCGCGTCCGATCACTCGCAATTTGGGAGCGTGTTCCAGCAGCGCGGCGTTGACCTGCACCGCCGAACGCACGATCAGCGCATCGGCCGTCTGCAAATGCTCGGCAAGTTTTCCGTCGATCTGTTCAGGGGTGATGACTGTCCAGGTGGGTTCGCGCAACAAATCAATCGCGGAAGCTGACATTTTTTCTGCGACAACAATTTTCATGATGAATGGGGTCCTTATGGCCTTTTATTGATTTTCGTTTCCTTCTACGCGGTGCAACGAAGATTCGTATCAGCGCACGGCTTTCAACCTGATTCGCGGGCAGTGGCCGCAGTTTGGGCCAAAAATCTCAACCCTTGTCATTCCGAAGCCAGCTTTATCGGCGAGGAATCTGCTTTTTCTCGACAGCGGCACTGCGGATCCCTCGCGCGACAAACGCCGATCTAGCTTTTCACTCCAGCGAGTTCAGCTTTCTTCTCATTCTGCGCATTGGCGAATACTTCCTGCGCCGCTTTGACTGCCGAACCTAGCGCCACCAGCTTGCCGGTCGTCTTGGCCAACACATGCTCGAGAGCGGCAAGGATGCCAATCGTGTCTATGTAGTCGTAGTAGCCAATGTGCGCGATGCGGATCATCTTTCCCTTCATCTCGCCTTGTCCGTTGGCCACGATCGCGGAATAGGTGTCGCGGAATTCCTTCACCATCGCGCTCGAATCCACGCCGTCGGGCGCATTGATCGCAGTCAGCGCAGCTCCCGGCGATTTCGCGAACAGCGTAAGCCCTAACGCTTTTGCTCCGGCTCGTGTCATCGCAGCGGCGAGTTCCGCATTGTCGACCAACGCTTTGCGTCCGGCAGCAACGTCGCCATTTCCCATCTGGCGGACGAAGTCCAAAGCCGCACCCAGCGCCGCGAACAACGAAGTCGCCGGCGTGTAGGACGACTCACCCTTCGCCGAAGCTTTGCGCTCTTTACGCAAATCAAAGTAATAGCGGGGATTTTTCGTTGTCTCCATGCGCTTCCACGCACGATCACTGACCGCGGCGTAAGCCAGGCCCGGAGGAATCATCAGAGCTTTCTGCGATCCGCCGATAATTACATCGATGCCCCAACCATCAACGTCCATGTGAGTGGTGCCGAGTCCGGTGATAGCGTCAACGACCAGCAAAATATCGTCGCCTTTTTCACGCACGAGCTTGGCAATGCCCTGCACATCATGACGAGTGCCGGTCGAACTTTCGTTCGCCTGCATGAAGACCACTTTTACGTCAGGTGTAAGCTTCGCCTTCACTTCATCCAGAGTGAAAGTTTCGCCGTAAGGTTTGTTGATCAATTCCACCGCGCAGCCAAAGGCTTTCGCGAGGTCGCGCCACCGTTCGCCGAACTTTCCGGCGGTGAGCACGAGAACTTTATCTCCCGGCGAGGTCAGGTTCGAAACCGAACCTTCCATCATGCCGGTCCCGGACGAAGCCACGATCAGCACATCGTTTTTCGTGCCAATGAAGTCTTTCATGTCCGCCAGCACGCGCATGTACAGAGCGCGAAAGTCGGCGGTGCGGTGATGCATGGTGAATGCGGCCATGGCGGTCTGCGCCGCAGGAAGCAGTGGCGTCGGACCTGGCGTAAAGAGACGATTCTTCAGCAACATGTATGATTTGTCCTTCGTAAAATTAAGAGTGAATGCTTCGAGGAAACGCACTAACAGTTTATCGTGGAACCGCGCTTTTCGGGGACATGGAGCCTGTGAATTCCTCCGAATGCATTGAGCGATGCAGCTATAATGTTGGAACTATGAGCCTTAGCGAACAGATCCAAAAAGATATTGTCGCCGCCATGAAGGCCCGCGAAGAACACAAGCTGTCCACGCTGCGCATGGTCAAGAGCGCGCTTAAAAATCGCGAAGTCGAAAAGATGGCGCCGCTCGATGAAAAAGAATCGCAGCAAATTCTCACCACGCTGATCAAACAGCGCAAAGAATCCGTCGAACAATTCACCAAAGGCGGCCGCCAGGAAATGGCAGACAAAGAAGCCGCCGAAATCAAACTGATCGAAACCTATCTCCCCAAAGCGGCGGGAGAAGAAGAAATCGTCGCCGGAGTAAAAGCCGCCATCGCCGAAATGGGATCGCCCGGCATGAAAGATATGGGCACGGTGATGAAAAACGCCATGGCAAGATTCAATGCAGCAGGCATGCGCGTCGATGGCAAGGTGGTCAGCGAAGCAGTGAAGAAAGAATTGGCCGGAAAGTAACCGTGGGGCGGACACTCTTGTCCGTTTTTCGCGAGTTCAACACCAGCGGACAAGAGTGTCCATTCTACCTTGCTATCTTTTAGCTAATTTCAACCGCTGCAATTCTCGATAAGCTTCACTCTTCGAGATCCCCAACTCCTTGGCGATTCTCTTCAGCGCCGCTTTTTCATCCAACTTCTCTTCGGACATGATTTGCTGAATCCGCTCACTGATACTCACGCGAGACGCGGCCTGTTTGTTTTCTTCAGCTTTCCCAATCAACAAAGTAATTTCGCCTTTGATATCGCCACGGGCGTTCAAAGTTTCGAGAACCTCTCCGGCACTTCCGCGCAGGAATTCTTCGTGGATTTTGGTGAGTTCGCGGGCGATCACGATATGTCGTTCTGCGCCCAGCACTTCGACGATATCTTCGACAGATTCTTTCACCCTATGGGGAGCTTCATAGAAAACTTGTGTGCGTGACGAACTACGAATGCTTTCCAGCATTTGTTTCCGTTGCCCGCTCTTTGCCGGCAGAAAGCCGTTGAATCGAAATGAGTCTGTGGGCAATCCGCTGCCCACCAAAGCCGTCACAACGGCCGCTGCTCCGGGAATCGGAATCACGGCGATTCCGTGCTCAATCGCCAATGAAACCAAGCGAAAACCAGGATCGGAGATGCCGGGCATGCCGGCGTCGGTCACTACGGCGATTCGCATTCCCTGGCTCAGATCGCCGAGAAGTTTTTGCGCGCTCTCCGCTTCGTTATGTTCGTGATAGCTGGTGGTACGGGTGGTGATGCCGTAATGGTTCAGCAGTTTTTGCGTTTGCCGCGTGTCTTCGCAGGCAATCAGGTCTGCTTCTTTCAGCACGCGCAAAGCTCGCAGCGTGATGTCTTCCAAATTGCCGATGGGCGTCGCCACCAGATACAGGCCGGGAGCCAGCGGAGGGCGCACATCGGAAGACATGGAGGAAGTCTAGCAGGGCGGGCATAGTTCGCTGCTCGCGCATTCCTCGAATTTAAGACTTGCCCTGATGCGAATCAAAAGCCCTGGCTGATAAACTTATTTCTTGCCTTCTAGAAAACAAACTTCGGTTGCATCTGATCGCGCTGACAAGCCCCCGCTTCCTGCTCGCGCAAAAGACGGCGACCGGAACCACATCTTCCTGATCGACACCATGTCGTTCATTTTTCGCGCTTATCACGCCATGGCGCGACAGCGAGGCATGTCCACGAAAACCGGCCTGCCAACCGCGGCCACGTACGTTTTCGTCAACATGCTGCGCAAGCTAAGGGACGACTTCTCTCCGGAATATCTCGCCGCCGTTTTTGACGTGGCTGCGCCAACTTTTCGCAAGCAACAGGCCGAGGCCATTACCAGCGTCCGCCGTTTCGATCTCAAGACGCAGACTTTTCAGGAAGCCGAATACCACGGCTACAAAGCCAACCGTAAAGAGATGCCGCTTGATCTGGTACAGCAAATTCCCTACATCCGGCGCGCGCTTGAGGCCTATCGCATCCCGATCCTCGAACTCTCCGGCTACGAAGCCGACGACGTAATCGGAACGTTGGCCACGCAGGCTGCCGCGAAATCGTATGGCGTCTATGTCGTCTCCAGCGACAAGGACATGTTGCAGCTGGTCAATGATCGCGTGCTGGTATTAAATCCGCCGAAGGACAATTTGATTTGTGACGCCGCAAAAGTCGAAGAAATTCTAGGCGTCCCGCCAAGCCGCGTGATCGATGTGATGGCCCTGCGCGGCGATAGCGTCGACAACATTCCCGGCGCTCCAGGGATCGGCGACAAAGGTTCCGTCGATCTCATCCAGCGCTTCGGAACGGTTGAAGCCGCCATGGATCGCGCGGCCGAAGTCGAAAAGAAAACTTATCGCGAGTCTTTGCAAAACAATCGTGAAAACATTTTGCTCAGCAAGCAACTGGTGACGATCGACTGCAACGTCCCGGTTGAATTAAACGTCGATGCCATGAAAGTCGGCGCGCCCGATCTCGAAGCACTGCGCTCCTTGTTCACCGAACTTGAATTTACCTCGCTGCTTAAAGAATTGATGCCGGTAGTCGAAGTCAGCGAGTCCCACTACACGGAAGCAACTTCCGTCGCGGACGTCGAAGCCGTGGTGCACGCACTTCCCAAGGGCATCGCGCTCGGAGTCGCGGTCGAAGCAGAAACCACGTCCTCGACGGAAGCCGAAGAAGATAGGGAAGAAGACGAGCCGCAGGAAGCCATGCTGCCGCTCACCGCCGATGCCCCGGTAGTCCAACCCGTGCGAACCATCGCAATTTCAGCCGCTCCCGGCACCGCCGTCACAATTTCCTTGGACACCGCTGCGGCCGCCCGTCTCGACGCAGCGCTTGCAGACGTGGGTCTTCCCAAAGCCATTCACGATTACAAATCTGCGATCCATGTTCTGGAATCACACTCCACGGCTTTAAATAACGTCCAGCACGATTCCATGCTGTACTCATATCTGCTAGATCCGACCGCCTCATCGCATCGCCTGGCCGACGTGGCGTTTCGCCGCTTGAATGTGCAATTGGCCGGCAGTCTTCCCGAAGCCGCCGACATCGCTGGACGCCTCGCCACCATGCTGCGTCACGGTGTGGAACAGGACGCCGGACTGCTCAAGCTCTACAACGAAATCGATCTTCCTTTGGTTCCGGTCCTCGCTCGCATGGAACAGGCCGGCGTCAAAATCGATCGCCAGGCCCTCGCAGAAATGTCGTCGCGGCTCTCTGAAGAAGTTGCCGCCAAAGCCAAACAGGTTTACGACCTCACCGGATTCGAATTCAATATCAATTCGCCGAAGCAACTCGGCGACGCCCTCTTCAACAAATTGAACCTGCCGATCCCGGTGAAATATGGGAAAGGCAAAAAAATCTCAACTGCCGTGGATGTCCTCGAAGGCCTGGCCGCCGCGCACGAAGTCCCGCGCATGGTTCTCGACTACCGCCAGCTCACCAAACTGAAATCGACGTACGTCGATGCGCTTCCCGCGTTGCTGAATCGCGCCAGTGGCCGCCTGCACACCACGTTCGGCCAAACCGGCACGGCTACGGGACGCCTTTCTTCGGCCAATCCCAATCTGCAAAATATTCCCATCCGCACCGAATTAGGCCGCGAAATCCGCGCCGCCTTCACCGCCGAACCGGGACACGTCCTGCTAGCCGCGGACTATTCGCAAATCGAATTGCGCCTTCTAGCCCACTTCTCCAAAGACGAGTTGCTTGTCGAAGCCTACCGCCGCGGCGACGACATCCATACTCTCACTGCCTCGCAAGTGTTCGGCGTGCCGCCGCTGATGGTCACGTCCGACCATCGCCGCCAGGCCAAAGTTGTAAATTTCGGAATCGTATACGGACTATCCGCCTTCGGACTCTCGCAGCAACTAGGCATCGACCCCAAAGAAGCCCAGCAATTTATCGATGCCTATTTCGAAAAATATAGTGGCGTTAGAAAATTCCGCGACGAGACGCTGGAACAAGTTCGCCACGATCAATATGTGAAAACGCTGTTCGGACGCATCCGGCCGATCCCAGATATCAACAGCAAAAACTTCAATCTGCGCGGATTCGCCGAACGCACTGCCGTGAATACGCCGCTACAAGGCACAGCCGCCGACTTGATCAAGATCGCCATGATCCGCATCGACGCCGCAATCACCGAGCGCGCCCTGAAATCAAGAATGACTCTGCAAGTTCACGACGAACTGGTCTTCGAGGTCCCCGAAGCAGAAATCGACACCATGCGCACGCTGGTGCGTGAGCAAATGGAAAAGGCCCACCCGCTGACGGTCCCTCTATCAGTAGAAATAGGAGTAGGCAAAAACTGGCGAGACTTAGAATAATCGGAATAAAACTTTAGGTCCTCTGTCATCCTGAGCGCAGTGGAAATTGCGCGAAGCGCACTTTCCACGAAGTCGAAGGACCCCTACATTCGGCAGTCTGCTTCGGTAGGGATCCTTCGCAGCTAATTTAGCCGCTGCGCTCCGCCGCCTCCCGCATCAACCGCCGCTCTTGCACATTCTTGATCCTTCGCGCGCGAAGAATCTTCTTCAAAAACACCGCATAGAAGAACCACCCCAAAGTCAGAAAAACCGCAGCCAGCAAGATCAAATTCCAAAACGCCGCGAGGTTGGTAACAAACCTCACTACACCCCCAGCGCCTGCTGAATCGCTCCCGCAATATTCCCCGCCAGCGATTTCATTTTCTCCACCGTCTCCGCCTCAATCATCACTCGCGCCAGCGTCTCAGTCCCCGAATACCGTACGACCACCCGGCCATTGCCATCCAGTTCGCGCTCAGCAGCTTCAATTGCATTCTGGATCGCCGCCACCTCCACGAACGGAATTTTCTCTCGTACCCTCACATTCTGGATCGTCTGCGGAAAAACTTTCAGATCGGAAATCAAATCATCCAGCGCTCGTCCTGTACGCGCCATGATTTCCATCACTCGGAGAGCGGTGAGCAAGCCATCGCCAGTAGTCGCGTCGCCGTCGCGAAAAATAATATGTCCCGACTGCTCCCCACCCAGAATCGCGCCCGACTTCAGCATCTCCTCCAAAACATACTTATCGCCAACATTCGCACGCAGCATTTCAATCCCCGAATTGCGCAGCGCAATCTCCAACCCCATGTTGGACATTGTGGTCGCCACGATTTTCGCACCAGGCAGTGCGCCGACTAATTGCAGATCTCGCGCTACCAGCAGAAGTACAGCGTCTCCATTGATCACGCGCCCATGAGCGTCGCTGAACAACGCACGATCGGCATCTCCATCGAACGTAACTCCCAAATCATATTTGCCTTTTTCCTGAGCGATCACCTTCGCAACCGCTTCGGGATGCAATGCGCCACATCCGGCATTAATATTTTTCCCATCCGGAGCGATGCTGAGAAAAGTCGCCTGAATTCCGCATTCCTGAAAAAGTCCCGGAGCTTCCGCCGTGGCCGCGCCATTCGCGCAATCCACCAGCACGCGTAACTTGCTCAAGTCCGTCTGCACATTCGTATGCAGCCACTCGATATAAGCATGCCGAAGGCTGGCTTCTCCGGGCAACGAAGCAGCCGGCTTCTCGGCTGGCTCCGGATGTCCCTGAGGATTATTCAGTAAAGAAAATATTTCTTCTTCGATCGCCAGTTCGTGCGAGTCCGGCAATTTGTAACCATTACCAGAAAAAACTTTGATTCCATTGTCCTGCCAGGGATTATGTGAAGCCGAAATCACCACGCCCGCAGCATGCTTCCTGGAGCGAGCCAGATAAGCCACGCCAGGCGTGGTAATCACGCCGGCGCTATGTACCTCGCAGCCGGCCGACACCAGGCCAAGCGCAATCCTGTCCGCAATCCATCCGCTCGATTGGCGCGTGTCCTGCCCAATCACCACGCTGGCTTTGGGATCGCTGCGGATCAAATCATGGCCAAGCGCGCGGCCAATGAGAAAGGTACTTTCTAAGGTCAGGGGAAATTCGCCGGCCACGCCGCGAATTCCATCGGTTCCGAAAAGTTGTCTGGTTTGAGATGCCATACGGGTAATCTGCGCTCAATGCGCGCTGGTCGCGGCAGGAGTCTTCTCAATCATAACCGTCACATGCACCGGATTGGGATTGCTCACTTGTACCAAAGGGTCCGAGACGTATGCGTGCCGGTTGAAACTCATCCGCCCCATCGCGCCGCTAATATCCACCGGGTCGGTGATTGCGGCATCGACGGCGCTGACATGTTTTTCCGGGCCGCTAATCGTGATTCTCGACGGATCCACCGAAGGTGTGCCAATGCTGTAACCCGCTGCGGGAACACCAATCACCCGTGTATGAATGTCGACTTGCCGTGTGATGCGATTATCGAACGCAACATGAATCTCGCTGGGAATGACCTGCACCACCTCAACCCCGTCCGGCTGATGGATCTGTTGCGAGGTCAGATCAAAAGTTCGTTCGCCGGGCCGAAGCGCATTGAGATCTATGGCCGCATAAACATCCGCGGGCTGAAGTCGCCTGATAAGGCGCTGCGGGCCGCGCAGGCGTAGTTGCAGCCGGGGAATATTTTCCGAACTGATTTCCAGATTGGCCGGCATGTTGTGAAACTCGATCGGAATCTCAACCGCCACTTCCGCCGGCGGATCGTGCGATACGACCAGCCACAACCCCACGGCCAGCGCCAGCGACAATAACTTCAATCCAAAATTGGGGAACACGCCCCGCCGAAGAAAATCACTCATGGGGCTCCGCTTCCGAGCGCGAATCCGAACTGCGGCTCATGGTAGTGCCGGAGCTTTCCGAGTCAACACCGTCCCAACTTTCCCCGCCATTGCCGATGACCGTCGGCAAAGTCGACGGCGGCACATAGCGGCGCAGCAATCGTCCCAACCGCTCGCGCAACTGTTCCACGGTCAGATCGCGTTCGATGTGTCCGCCAATCGCCAAACTAATTTGCCCGGTTTCTTCGGAAACAATCACCGCAATCGCATCGGTTTCCTCGGTCACGCCAATTCCCGCGCGATGCCGAGTTCCTAATTGCGTAGATAAAACCGGATTCATCGACAACGGCAAAAAGCACGCAGCCGCAGCCACGCGATCTTTCTGCACAATCACCGCACCATCATGCAACGGTGCGCTAGGACGAAAAATCGTCGCCAGCAGATCATAAGAAAGATGCGCATCCAGAGGCACGCCACTTTCAATGTAAGTTCGCAGACCGATCTCGCGCTCGATGACGATCAGCGCTCCAGTCTGGTTCTGCGAAAACAAATTCGCGGCCAGCACAATGTCATCGTAAGCATCGGCTTCCGAATTCTGCGCGCGGCTCAAGGTAAGCCGCCGTCCCAATCGCGCCAGCGCTTGCCGGATCTCGGGCGCAAACACCACGATCAAAGCAAACGCCGCATAAGGAAGCAGCCGGCTGACCAGCCAATTCAGCGTCGCCAACTCTCCAACATGGGATAGATAAAACGCCAGCGCCAGCGCAGCCACGCCCACCAGCATTAAAGCCGCACGCGTCCCTCTAATAAGCGCAAGAAGCTGATAAATGATGAACGCAACCAGCAG
>DATBAX010000196.1:0-6235 GCA_036271275.1 Terriglobales bacterium | reverse complement strand
AAACTCTGTTTCCCGGGGGAAAAACGTTCGCTTAGAGAAGACTTCGATGCTGCTTGCGCTGCCGTGAAAGAGCGGGCCTTGCAGGCCCGCGTTCCGGGCAAGACACGATTCACGCGGCGCTGAAGGCGCCGCTCTTCCACGATAGTCGATGCTCTCGATCACCGCGCCAACCGGGTACAGAAGCGATTGTTCAACGGAATCAGAATTTTCCGCAACCGCTTTTGCTCCCGTTCCGGGACTGCTCGTCCCACAAGAGTCCGCCTCCAAACTCCAACTTCCGATCGGGATTGTCTGATCGTGCGGCAGACAAAGGGCTTTGTCCCTTTGAGTGCAGTGGAAATCGTTTGGCGCGAAAGGTGCTTTATGAATCGTGTGAGGCAACAATGAATATTCTCAACCAAATCAAAATCACGCCACGCGATTCGCAAGTTTTAAAATTGCTGGTGCAGGGTTGCAGCAACAAAGAAATCGCCGCGCAACTAAGCATCAGCCCGCGCACCGTGAAACAGCATTTACGAACGCTGTTTCTGCGGGCCGGCATACGGGATGGCCGCAAGCGCGTGAAGCTTGCGACGGCGATGTTCCAGAAAGAGCAGGTGGAATCATGCCTCCGCGCGACCGGTTAACGGGAAAGGAAGTAGACGTTGCGGTTCTGGTGTGGGAAGGCATGACCAACCGCGAAATCGCCTTTGCCATCGGCACCACCGAGCAGGTAGTAAAAAATTATTTGCGTACTACCTTCGACAAGCTCGGAGTTTGGAGTCGCCTGGAACTGGCGCTCTATGTTGCCGGGCACGGGGGCATGAGCTGGCGTGAAGAGTTGCTTCCGGCAGAAGAAAGCCAAACTCCGCTACCACGGGCTTCATCGCTTTCCGTGGCGTCTACTTTCTCCCGACATGGATAATCGTCTTGAGAAATTTCTTAAGATGTTCGCGGTCCGGCTCCGACATTTCGGTGAACCTGATGCCGATGCCGAAGCCGGGCGTACTGGTGGTGACCGTTCCTTGCGCCCATAATTTGACTTGCTCGATCCAAATGCCGATCCTTAATTTCTCGTCTTGTTGGAGAGGGATCGGCATTTCGATATAGCAGCCTCCCTGTCCAAGGTCGGTGGTTTTCCCCCAGATGATTGCGCCATGTACGGGATGAAGTTCGACGGAGGTGGAAAACTTTAGCCGCGGATATTTGCGACGCTCGGCCGCCGTCAGTGGCTGGGGGCGGAATTCGTCGACCCGGCCAGTGGGAAGCGGGAAATCCCACAGAGGTTTGTCAGGCGCGGTATTCAACAGGCCGGCATGTCCGGCCTTGGGCGTCCCGGCTTCGCCAACCCAGACCACGCGAAAGTTAATTTTGACCTGCCCATAGGTCAGGCCGATGATCTCGCCCAGTTTGAGTGAGGCTTGGACGCCGCGCAACTCCGCTCCCCGCCGGCTGACTTTTGCGGTGGTCACCTTTTCGGAGAAAATCTTACCGTTGCTGTCCGTGCCAAAAATGCGCACTGGGACTTCTACGTCCTTGCGAGGCTCAGACCGTTTGCCGGTTCCGC
Source organism: Terriglobales bacterium (assembly GCA_036271275.1). Classification (GTDB taxonomy): domain Bacteria; phylum Acidobacteriota; class Terriglobia; order Terriglobales; family Acidobacteriaceae; genus DATBAX01. Next base: position 4,689 of record DATBAX010000196.1, on the reverse strand, counting down.
TCAATAGTGTCCCGCCCCTCCGCTGGAGACTTTAGGATGAAAAAATGTATCTGCAGGTTACTCCAGCGGAAGCAAACTCCTCAAGAACGGAAGATTCGCGGGAGTTACCAGGTTCGATTACCGGCAACCTGATCTGACTGGCAAAACGCGGAAAGGGAGATGCGGAAAGGGAGATGCTGAAAGGGAAAACGCTGCAAATGGTTGCAGCAGTCTGGGGCTTCCGCGCCTTCTCCTCACTACAAACTCCCGCATTCCAAGGGTTTAGGCTGATTCGTGGCCGGTTTTGCGGCCTTTCAATTGCTCCAGCATAGGTGCGGTCCTGGCGCCGTCTGGGCACTTGAGCGGGGAGCCCTGCATGGTCCCGCGGCTTGGTGTATATTTCCATTTTTCCCAGGGAACGATGAGGCAGGTATGGCTTACAAAGAATTTTTCTGGATGGCTTGCGATTCGACGGAACAGTTGAGGGCGGAATACGGGCCTTTTCATACTCGTGCGGACGCGGAACGGGAAGCCCGGAAATTGGGTTTTGGCTTTCTGCTGCGCTACGAGCACGTCATCGGCGATAACGACGATATCCAGGAAGTCCGCTGCATCTTCATCGAGTTACCGCCGGCCCCTATCCCGGTACAGATCTCCCGCAAACTCCATACTCGCTGCGCCACGTGTGGAGAATCTTCGGTGCATGACGAAGCATGGCGGGCCGAAGTCTGGGCTGACATCCACGAATTCGAGCACTCCCGTCATTTGGTACGACTATTCGAGCAAACCCGTAGCGAAGGCCTGAAAGAAATCGGCGACTGGCGCGACACCTGCGCATAAAGTAAGCACGTCTTAGCGATCTTTGCGGCTGTTCTTTGCGGTTAAGAGCTTTTGAATGTCAAGAACTGCACGTACGCCCGGAAAAGCGGCAATCCTTAGCACGATCATCCCGTCAACGGCGATTACCAACGTAACCGGCTTCCGGCAGTTCCCTTCCCACTCCATTCCGCATTTGCAGTACAAATTGTTTGGGCTAGTGTTCGTACGGAAGTGCGCCCAGGGACGGGAGGGAAAATGACACAATCCGCTGAAGATCGCCTCGTACAGCCCTCCATGTTGGTGCGTGCAGACGAGATCCAAAAGCAAATTCAGGAAATTTCCGGACGCGATCTCCAACTCTGGTCGATTGGCTTTTTGGTGATTCTGGTCCTGACCGCCGGCCTCATGGCCCTGATTCTTCCCAATGTGCTTTGGGCACAGCGCGTGATCCGCGTAGAGCATGCTTACCTGCCGCAACTCTTTTTCGGACTCATCTCGCTGGTGCTGCTATGCAATATCTATCTGCTGAGTCAGAAGGTTTCTCTCAATTCGACCCGGCGTGCGTTAATCGGCGAACTGGTGTTGAACGAGCGGTTGGAAAGCCTTTCTCTGATTGATCCTTTGACTCAGTTGTTGAACCGCCGGGCTTTAAACGAATTGATTCCGAGAGAAGTGGCGCGCGCCAACCGGTTGGCCAGCGATCTCATGTTCATGACCATCGACATCGACGGCTTCCGCGCCATCAATGCAAAGTTTGGAAATATGGAAGGAAACCAGTTGCTGGTGGATTTTTCCCGCATCCTGAAAAACATCTTCCGCGGCGGCGACATGGTGTTTCGCCACGGTGGCGACGAGTTTTTAATTGTCATGCCGGACACTAACGAAGGCAGCGCCGATTCTCCGGTGCAGCGTTTGATTTCGGCGGTGAAAGAATGGAACTCGGACAGCAAGAAAGGCTACGAGATCGCCTTTACCTGGGGACTCGCGCCTTATGTCACGGGCAGCGATTTCGAAGACGTCTTGCGAGCGGTCGATCGCAAGATGTATCAGAAGAAACATAATCTGGTGCCGGTGTTTTAAGCATTTACCTTTCGCAGATGTCTCTTCTGCACGCTTCGTAAGCACGCTCCCTCTGACGCCTTTCGCAAGGCAATAGCTTTTAGATAATAATGGCCCACGATTTGATTTAAGCGGCCCTTAAATAGTCGGTGGGCTCTTCCCGTCTCTTTGATCTGGGACGAGCTTAGAAGTCATTCCGGGGGCCATAGCGCGGCACTTCGTGACGCGCCCGAATCCAGCACGATCCAGATTTGTCCAAATCCAATTTATGTATTTTCAATAACTTAGAGATATGTTTATGAAAACAATCGGGCGTGATCGACGCGGCGCAGGTTGGGGAGTTTGGTTGATGGGGGAGAGGCCCCGCGGAATCCCTAGTCCTCGCCTAACCACCCACGAACTTTCTTCTCGAGCGAGGGCGGCAATTTGCGGAGAGTTTCGCGGCCAAGATCGCGCACCGCATCGCGCACATCGTGTTTCTTGAATAACGACCGGTCCAGCCGATAACGAATCACCGGCACGACCGTGCCTCCAAACCTGATGAGGAATTGATGAGAGCCTCCGAGAGAATGGCGGCGCAGGCCCTGGCTGCAAGCCCATTCGATGCCTCGCCACTGCAAAAGCTCGTTCGGCTTGAGGTGCATGAATTCGTCGAGCGAACTATTGGCCGCCGATTCGAACAGTCCTCCAGGACAGAGCCGGAAAATATTAATCGCCACAACTTTTCCTGCAAGCCGCGCGAGAAACAACCGCCGATTATTCGTAAGCTGCGCCGCTCGCTCGAAAACTTCGAACGTAAACGCCTTGCCCTGAAGCTCTTTTCGATCTGTCTCCCGCCAGGCTTTGTAGACTTCGTACGCCTCGACAATGTCCTGTGGAGTTGACGCGAGTTGCACTTCAATGCCGTTCTTCTCGGCGAAGCGAATATTCCTTCGGCGGTCTTTCGAGAACTGTTTAAATACCGCGTCCGCTCCCTGACTCAGATCGAGCACCACGTTCCCGGGAAGCTGCCTTCGCCGAAAGCCGCGTGCCGCAAAAATGGGAAGCTCCAGCGATGGCCAGGTGAAGACCGTGATCAGCTCCGATTTCCCGGCTTCGCTCAACAGCCCGTCCATCAATGCCCGTTGCGTTGACGCAGCGTCTTTTGTTGGATCGACACAAATCTGCGGACGCGAAGGCAGTCCGCAAATAGTCTGATTGCCGTCGTGCAATCCCGTCAGAACTCCAGTGACAACCTCGCCATCAAGGGCCAGTACTGCGAATGGCCGCCGGGTGGTGAAGTACGGTTCCAAAAAATATTCCGGAGTGTCGTAATGCGAAGGGAATTCCACGCGCGCCAGGCAATCACGCCACGCTTTCTCCAAATCGGCCGCCGGAAATTCATGCAGGATCTTAAAGTTCATGACTGTTTTTTCTTGCCCCGCATCCGCTTCGCAATCTGCAAAAAGCTCATGGCGCGGTCCCGATGAAGCAAGAACACCGTTCCGGTATAGACGATCGCGCCAACGGCCATTTCAAGAATCAGCCGCAACACCGCGGGTTCGCTGGCCGGTATTTTCCATTTCAACAATCCCACCGCAATCGCCATAGCAATCGCGCCATCTAGTCCGGGACGCACCGCGCTAAAGTATTCCGACGGCTTCATCTGAATGGTTTTGAGCGTCTTCCAGTAAAGCGGCGCCGTCGCCACTGGATAAGCCAACCATGCCACCGCGACTCCACCAACGCCCCAATGACTGCCGAGATAAAACGATATCGGCATGATCACCAGTGCAGACAATTCCACCCACATCACGAACCTGGCATTGCCCACTGCGGTGAGCAACTTCGGCATCAGCGCTTCGATCGAGCGGAACGCGGTGTAGAGACAAAGAACTTCCAGCGGAACGATCATGCTGTCCCACTTGCGGCCCAGCGCAATGGGAATCAGTTCGCGCGCGACCAGCGCCAATCCAATGGTCGCAGGAAAAGTGGCCAACGCCAACGCTTCCGTGAGCGTATGCAAATACCGCCGCAATTCCGCTGGCTCTTTTTGTACCTTCGCCAGATAGCTGGGGATAATCGTGGTCACCAAAGAAACGACTTTTTCCAGAGGCATGTTGGCCAGTGTCCAGGCCATGCCGTAAAAGCCCAACGAGGCCTGGCCCAACACTCGGCCCACGGTCACGTTATCGAGAGTGTTGTAGGACGACCAGGCAAAAGTAGAAACCAGAACATGCCAACTAAAAAGTAGCGGACGCTTCACCGCGGCAAAATTCGGCCACGCAAACCGCTGACGGCACGCCGCAAAAATCAGCACGCTGCGTAGCGTCACCGACAACAAATTGCCGATAACCAGCGACCAGTAGCTGAAACCGAGTAGCGCGAGCGCCACGGTTGTAATGGCGGCAACCATGTCCCGAATCGCGTTGAACCAGGAGAGCGGCTTGAATCGCAGCTCCTTGCTCATCACCCCTTCCGGCACGCTGCGCATCGCCAGAGGAATCAGCGCCAGGCAACTCACAACAATCACCGGCACCACACGTGGAGTCTTGAAGAAAAATGCCACCGGCCAGGCGCAGGCGCACGCAACCAGAAATGCACCAACCCCCAGCATCACGGCGACAGAATGCAGTTGCGCGATTTCCTCGTCGGTCAGATCACGCAAAGTCATGATCGTAATCGGAATGCCAAACTCGCCGGCCAGCCGCAGGAACGAATAAAATGCGCCGGACATCGCGACCAATCCAAAATCCGCCGGCGCCAGCACTCGGACCACAACCAGCAACGACGCCCACGAGACGATCTGCGCGCCCCAGTCGGTGACAGCGCGCACTGCCAGATTTCCCGCCA
>DATBAX010000195.1:0-2896 GCA_036271275.1 Terriglobales bacterium | reverse complement strand
CGACAAAGTCATGCCCACGCTCCCGCTCTCGATCATGAACGTAATGGACGGAATGCGTGGAACCCAGGAGATGGTGATTGTTGGCGAGTCGTCCGTAAATGAGGCGGCGACCGCGCCGTTGAATTATGTGGTCTCCGGCGCGCAAGTGCTGACGATTACGATCAAATAATGGCGGCGGAATAAAAGTTTCCACAAAAATTTGGAGTGAGGTAACCCTTGCACGTTCGTCTGCGAAGTATTTCCGCGATTGCAATTTTTCTGATTTCCGCCACTCTTCTTTTTGCCGAAGGCACCCGCACCTGGGAACAATCGAAATTTGACGACCTGACCAAAGGCACAGCAAAAGGTGTGGCGATTCGCAGCGCTGGTGGCATGGAACTGGCTCCGGCATTCAAAGCACTGACCACAACGCCTTCCATCTATATTTGGGGAATCGCGGCCGACGCGGGCGGCAATCTTTTCGTGGCCGCCGGCTCTCCTGCGTCGGTATACCGCATCACCCCGGACGGAAAGTCGGAAGCAATCTTCCAGCCCAAGGAACTTCAGGTACAGGCGCTCGTTGTCGACAAAAGCGGTGCGGTTTACGCCGCGACCAATCCGGACGGCAAGATTTATCGCATCGAACATGGAGCCGCGGCGGATGCGAAAACTAAATCCGCCGATTCTGGTTGGAGCTCGTCCGTTTATTTCGATCCCGGCACCAAATACATTTGGGACCTCGCGCTGGATGGGGCCGGCAATCTTTTCGTGGCTACCGGCGATAAGGGAGAAATTTTCCGGGTAACTCCGAAGGGCGATCACTCCGTATTTTTCAAGAGTGACGAAACCCACATTCGCGTGCTGGCATTGGATTCCCAATCCAATCTGATTGCCGGATCGGACGGTAGCGGCCTGGTGTATCGGATTTCGCCCAGCGGCGAAGGCTTCGTTCTTTATAGCGCGCCGAAAAAAGAAATTACCGCACTGGCAATCGACAAGGCGGGCAACATCTATGCCGCGGGCGCGGGAGAAAAACACTCCAACACACCGCCCATGAACTTTCCCTCGGTGAACCTTCCGAATCCGGGCGCGGCTGCTCCCGGACAGCAAGCTGGTATTACGATTACGAACGCAGGCCCCAGTTCGCCCCCCCTCATAATGAATGGATTCGTGGGCTTGGGAATGAATGCCGCCGGTGGTTCGGAAATTTATCGGATCGCGCCCGATGGCTCGCCGAGCCGCCTTTGGGCTTCGCACGAAGATCTCGTTTATGCGCTTGCCTTCGACTCCCAGGGCCATCTTCTGGCGGGTACAGGAAACCGCGGACACGTTTTCGAGATCACCGGCGAAGACGAATACACCGACCTGATCAAAGCCAGTGCAACGCAGGTTACGGCTTTCGCCAAAGCGGCGGACGGCGGAATTTTTGCCGCGACCAGTAACCTGGGGAAAATATTTCGGCTGGGCGTGAAAGAAAGCGAAGGCAGTTATGAGAGTGACGTGCTCGATGCCCGAATCTTTTCCCGCTGGGGGCGCGCGGAATTCCGTGGTGCGGGCAATGTGGAACTCTTCGCCCGCAGCGGCAATGTGGACAATCCCGACCGCAACTGGAGCGCATGGAGGAAAGTGGATTTGCAGAAAGATGCAGAGATCGCCGTCCCGGCTGCGCGCTTCATCCAGTGGAAAGCCGTGCTGCATGCGGGAGACACAGCGCCGCGTTTGGATAGCGTTGTCCTGAATTACTTACCCAAAAACGTGGCTCCTGATTTCGATGATGTGACGGTACAAGCGGCGACGCGTTATCAACCAAGCCCGAAACCGGCGGCCACGGATAGCGGAAATACCGGAAGTTCCCAGCCCCACTTCGACACGCCGCCGCCATCAACCCATGATCGCGATTCGATTGGCGTGAAATGGACGGTCCACGATGACAACGACGACCAGATGGTTTATTCGGTTTACTATCGCGGCGACGGCGAAACCCGCTGGCTGCTGCTGAAAGATAATCTGACCGACAAATTTTATTCCTTCGACGCATCGCTTCTACCTGACGGCGGATACACCATCGAAGTCCTTGCGTCGGACGCACCATCACATTCTCCCGGCCAGGGACTCACCGCGGTAAAAGACAGCGCGCGCTTCGAAGTGGACACAACTGCTCCGCAAATCGTGGACCTGCGTGCGTCGGTTGAAGGCGGCCAGATCCATGTAAATTTCCGTGCTGCGGATAGCTTCTCTGCCGTCAAACGCGCGGAATATTCCGTTGATGCAGGCGATTGGCAATTTGTCGAGCCCGCCGGGCAACTCTCGGATTCGAAAACCGAAAGCTACGATTTTCGCGCAGCCATTCCAGCAATCACGAAAGACAAGAGCGTCGCGGAAAGCCTGGACCACGTGGTCGTTGTCCGGGCCTATGATCGCTTCGACAATATGAGTTCGGCAAAGACGGTGATTCGAGGAAAATAGCTATCAGTTTTCAGCCAAACACTTGATTTTCGAGCCTTGGCTGACAGCTGAGAGCAGACAGCGCTCTTAGATTTTCGTCGTACTCCCGTCGAGTTGATCCGCCTTGCGCAGATCAGGAAAAATCCAAGCCCACAGCGCGATCACTCCCAGCGTGCCGATGCCTCCGAGCACGACAGCAGGTACAGTCCCGAACCAGTGCGCCGTCACTCCCGACTCAAATTGTCCAAACTCGTTGGATGTGCCGATGAAAATCATGTCCACCGCATTCACCCTTCCTCGCATTTCATCCGGAGTGGCCAGTTGTACCAGTGTGCCACGGATGATCACGCTCACCATATCGAACGCGCCGGTCATGAACAGTGCCGCGAGGGACAGTATGAGAAGGTGAGAAATCCCGAACAGAATCGTGAACACTCCGAACCCGGCCACGCACCACAGCATGGTCAATCCC
>DATBAX010000194.1:0-21919 GCA_036271275.1 Terriglobales bacterium | reverse complement strand
AGATTTCAAAAAGCTCGACGAATTAAAAATCAGCGTTCGCGGCAAGATCGTGCTGGTGCGGTACGGACAAAACTTTCGCGGCGTAAAAGCGTTGGTCGCGCAGGAACACGGCGCAGCGGGTTTGATCATCTATTCCGATCCGGCTGACGACGGCTGGAAACGCGGTGATAAATATCCCAAAGGCCCGTGGCATCCTGATACTGGGGTACAGCGCGGGTCAATAGGCTTCATGTTCGAATTCGCGGGTGATCCCACTACGCCGGGGATTGCCTCAACTCCTTCGCTTCCGGATTCCAAGCGCACACTTCCGGAGAACTCGAAGGCCCTGGCGAAGATTCCCACCACGCCAATCTCGTACGCCGATGCGTGGCCCATCCTAGAACACCTGAGCGGCCCCGACACTCCTCGCGAATGGCAAGGCGCGTTGCCGTTTACTTATCACGTCGGTCCGGGGCCGGTGAAAGTAAAGATGCACCTCAAGCAGGATTACAAATTCCGCACCATCTGGGATGTCGTCGGCCGCATTCGCGGCACCGAAGCTCCGGAGAATTGGGTAATCGCCGGCAATCATCGCGATGCCTGGGTGTACGGCGCGGTCGATCCCAACAGCGGCACCGCGGCCATGCTGGAGTCGGTGCATGGCGTCGGCGAGTTGCTGAAGTCGGGATGGAAGCCGAAACGCACCATCGTTTTCGGCAGTTGGGACGCCGAAGAAGAAGGACTGATCGGCTCAACCGAATGGGGTGAACAGCACGAAGCGGAACTGGCCCACGCCGCCGCCTATTTCAACATGGACGTCGCTGTTTCCGGGCCGAAGTTTGGGGCGTCGTCCGTTCCCAGCCTGAAACAATTTCTGCGAGACGTGACCAAGAGCGTGCCCGGTCCGAAGGGCGGCACGGTTTACGATGCCTGGGTCAACACCAACAAGCCGGGCAGCGAGCCCGTCAATACGCAGGAAACCAGCACCAGCACTTACCAGGCGCCGGCCGTCCAGTCGAAACGGGACGCCCCCGTGGGGGACCTTGGCAGCGGATCGGATTACACAGTCTTTCAACAGCATCTTGGCGTTCCGTCGAGTGATATTGGTTCGACAGGTGATTACGGCGTTTACCATTCCGTCTTCGATAACTTCGAATGGTTTACGAAATTCGGGGATCCCGATTTCGTTTACGAGCAGCAGATGGCCCGCGTATTTGGATTGTTGGCCGTCCGTATGGCGGACGCCGACGTGCTTCCCTACGATTACGAGGCATACGGCAAGGAGATTTCGGAATACATAGAGACGGCGAAGAAGAAATCAGAGGCGGCGTTCGGAAATCAATCGCCTAACTTTGCCGAGGTAGCCGCATCCGCCCATCGCTTTGAAGCAGCCGGAACCAAAATTCTGGCGCGGCAAAGAAAGCCGAGCGGGGACCAACAGCGGCTCAATGAGGCTCTGCTGGCGGCAGAGCGGGCGTTGCTGATTCCCGAGGGACTGCCTGATCGTCCCTGGTTTCGACACGCTATATATGCTCCCGGCGAATACACCGGTTATGCCGCCGTGGTGATTCCGGGGGTCAATGAGGCCATCGACCGGCACAATCTGGACCGTGAAAAACAGCAAATTACGGCGTTGGCGGCGGCTTTGGATCGTGCTGCCAAGGTGCTGGAAGGCAGTCGCTAGGTTAATTTTCATGATGGCCAGCCCAACTCCTCTGGTCATTTCGAAGCGAAGCTACGGTTTGGAACGACAGGATTTGAGGGGGCTGCAACTCTTTTCACTGTCCCAAGGCCAAAAATCACCCAGACTCACCCTTCTACACCTGAATAAACTTGCGATCTGGCAAAGTCGAGGTAGAATTACTGCAGTCTGAAACAAGCAATTCACGGCAACCCCGGCCAGACGATTCGCCCACGGGGCGCGCCGTTTCAGGGATTCCCCCATGCCACTCGCTCGCATCATCAGCACCAGCGCAAAATATTCTAACGGCCTCGCGGACGACTTACGTTCTCGAGGATTCCAGGTCCTGACCTCGGCCCCCGGCGACAACATTTCCGAATCCGCCGATTTAGAAATTACTCTGAACGAATGTTTGGCGGACGAAGCGCGCGCCGCTTCGAGCACGGCCGAAACGAAAGACATGCGCGTTTTTCTGACGCCACAGGCTTTCGCCGGGAACATCCGGTCGATTGAAATGTTCGTGCTCACGCCGAAACTGGCCGCGCTCCCTAAATTAGAAACCGACACGTTTGTCGATCCAGCCAATTTCACCTCCGCCACTCTTGGGAGAATGTTGGAATTCGCTGTGCCCGCTGAACCGGCGCCTGCCCAAATAGACAATTCTGTTGAAGCAAGCTTCGACGAAAACGTCGCCCTTCAGGAAGTCGAATTTCCGTCTGACAAATTTGAAGAGTCCGTGCAGCCGGGAACCAGCTTGCAGGAATCGGCCGGAGATGTGGCTCCAGCAACTCCGGCAACATCTGCCGATCCGCAAGGCACAATCGGCCGAGCCATCCTGGCCTCAAAGCAATCCGCATGGCCGGACATGGCGGAAATGAAATTGGTCCCTGCTGAACTCGTTCCCGCGGTGAAATCCTCTGCCGTACTGCCGCAGATGTCGACGCCTCCACAAAGGCGGCCAGATGTAAGCTCTGCTTCGGCCCATGAACATCGTGATCAACGACTCTTGAAAATGCCGGTCATTGCGGGCGCCGTCGCCGTTCTCGCACTATCGACGGTTTGGTTGGCAGGCCATTTTTCAGCATCGCATATTCAAAAGAACTACACATCGCAGCAGGCTGCCTCGCCTGCGATCCAGCCGATGGCGCCGCCGACCGCCGCTGCAGTGGTCGCGCAACCGGTAGTGGTTGCGCAATCTGCTGCCCATGTTGTGACCGAAAAACCGGCAAGCAGGACTGCATCTCGGCCGGCCGCAATTAAAACCCACGCTCAGCACGCAAAATCGAGACGTCATTCCACTCCGGAATCCGACTATGTCGCAAAAGACACGACGGTTTATTTTTCCGGATCGTCCGCGAGACAGCAAAGCAATCAGAGAGCTCAAGCCCGGCCCTGATATTAAGTTGAACCTTTGAGTTTTTTCGCACCGCGCTTTTTCTTGACTTTGCTCGCGGTTCTGGTAAATTTCCTCGCTATGAGCCCACGAGAGGGTGGACTGAGGTATTTACATGTCTGGAATCCCACCTTCCGCTAGCGTGCCCTCACAGAAGCCTTCATCCAAAGGTACGCCACCCATAACTTTCAACGAAGTCCTCAACGCTGAAAGGGAGCAGATCGACGCGTCCCGTAAAGCGCGCGGAATAAAGACGTCGAAACCTACCAAAGATACCCTCATCGGCTTGGCGTTTTCCGGCGGAGGCATTCGCAGCGCGACCATTAACCTGGGTATTCTTCAGGCGCTGGCAGAGCACAAATTGCTGGCAAAATTCGACTATCTTTCCACGGTATCCGGCGGAGGATACATAGGCTCCTGGTTGGCCGGGCTAGCGCATCGTTTTCCTTCCAAGACTGTTCCCCCGGAGTTTTCGCCGATTGAAGCCTCTCTGGTTCCTTCCAAATATGAAACTGGAAAGCCCGCGGAGCCCTATTTCCTGAAATGGTTGCGCCTGTATAGCAACTATCTGACACCGAAAAAAGGGCTGTTTTCGGGAGATACTTGGGCTGCCGCGGCCACTTGGCTGCGCAACGTCATTCTTAATCAATTGGTACTGGCGCTGTTGTTTCTTGCCGTGTTCCTTCTACCCCATGCCTTGGTGCTTTTTCAATTGGACACGTTAGCTCCTCATCCCATAGGAACGTTCGCTGCAGGCGTGACGATCTTGTTTCTGGCGAGCTTGGCCATGGCAGGAGATGTGGTGAAACGGACTCCGCCCAGCGAGATTTCGCAAACCTGGCGTCAAAGGACCCACTTAACGCTTGCCGTCATGCTGCCACTTTTGATCGCTTCTTTTTTGATGAACAGCAGCCTGTGGTGGTGGACGGAGTTGCGTACCAGCAATACCTGGTGGTGGGTAGGCGGAGGCGCGGTTTACTACTTTCTGGTTTGGACCATTGCAGTTTTATCCCATAAACAGAAATCTCCGCTGACGAATGGATTGGCGCTCACGGTTTCTTCACTCGGAGCTGGCGCCATAGGAGGCCTGCTCCTGAAGGAGTACTCCGATCTGGTGGCGCGAGCCGCATTTTGCGAGGGGAATGCCTGGTTGGTCGCAATCTTTGGCACTGCCGCCGTCCTTGGATTGCTGTTGCTCACGGCGGTTTTGCATCTGGGACTGCTCGGCCGCGGTTGCGTAGACGTTGTCCGCGAATGGTGGGCACGGCTGGGCGGATTTCTCATGCTTGCAGCTCTGGGTTGGCTGGTGCTGGCGAGCATGGCGGCTTTCGGTCCTCTGTTATTGCGGATAGCTTTCGGCAAAGTCCACATGGGCAAAGGCATTTCCGCGCTTGTAGCCTGGGTGCTTTCCAACTGGGCAGGTTTAGCGGCAGCTAAAAGTCCGAAGACCGGGCGCAGCATCAAGAGCCAGCAAGCCCAGAAAGATGCTCTGGAAAATCCTCATTGGACAACCAAACTTGGTGGCGTGTTCAAATCGCCAAAGTTTCTAGATGTGATCGCACGCGTGGCTCCGTACATCTTTGCCATGGGTTTGTTCCTTTTGCTCGCGACCGCGGTGCAGATCGGCACGGGGATGGTTTTCGACCCCGGCAGCACGGCCGTGCTATGGGAATTTCACCACACCGGCGATGTGCTGTGCTGCACTGCCGCAGCCCCGGATTCAACTTCTATATTGGATTGGGACACGATTTGCTCAACATACTGGGTCGTACTATCGGCTGGTTCGTGGTGGTATTTGCTACTGGCGGCAATCGTGTCGGCCGGCTTGTCTTTGTTGCTCTCATGGCGTGTGGATGTGAACGATTTTTCCATGCATCACTTTTATCGAAACCGGCTGGTGCGCTGCTACCTGGGAGCTTCGAATCCAGAGCGTTTCCCTCAGCCATTCACCGGCTTCGACCCTAATGATGATTTCGCTCTCGAGGAATTGACCGGAGATTATCCGGGGCCCTATCCATTGATCAACGCGGCATTGAACATCACCAGCGGAGAGGAACTTGGTTTCGATAAAAGAAGGGCCAAGTCTTTTGTCTTTGCGCCACTCTATTCCGGCTACGATTTTGACGCTAAGCCATCGGGTGACAGTATCTTCGGACGTCAAGATGCGTTTTCTCCGGCGTACTGTCTGACAAAAGAAGGACGATCGGAAATGTCGGCATCCAAGTTCGGCGTACCCAATGGCATCACGGTGGGCACGGCGATGGCGATTTCAGGCGCCGCCGCCAGCCCCAACATGGGCTATCACACGTCCGCCGTCACCGCCCTGTTCATGACATTGTTCGACGTCCGCCTGGGATGGTGGATGGCGAATCCGTACAAAGCCGACAAATGGCCGACCCCTGGCCCCGCCCTTGGCCTCGGATATCTTTTCTCGGAACTGGTCGCGCAGAGTGATCAGAAGAAAAGTTATGTCTATCTTTCCGATGGCGGCCATTTCGAGAATCTTGGCGTCTATGAACTATTGAAGCGTCGCTGCCGCATGATCGTCGCCTGCGATGCGGATTGTGACTTTAACTACCACTTCGAAGACCTGCTTGCGCTGATCGAAAAAGCCCGCGCCGATTTTGGCATTCATATCGTCATTAACTTTGGACAGATCAAGCCAGACGCCGGCAGCAATCGCAACCATATGAACTATGCGATTGGAACGATCCACTATAGTCCCAACGATCCGGAAGATTGCGGAACTCTGATTTACATTAAGGCCGGCTTGCCCCTCGAAACCGATATTTCACAAAAGACAGCCATGTTGCCCGCTGACGTCTGGCACTACTCTGAACAAAATCCGAGCTTCCCGCATCAATCCACCGGAGACCAATGGTTCGATGAAGTGCAGTTTGAAAGCTATCGAGCGTTGGGAGAGTACATCGGAACAATGGCCGCAGGACAGATTGGCGACAAGATCGCCGAAGTGCTCTAGGTTCGGGGATTAAGCGAAGCAACCCACCTGGCTAAGGGCTGGCGGACTTCTTCTGCAGAGACGGTTCGGCCGGCTCTAGCGTCCTGAATGCTTTCGTCGATAGCGGCGAGAGGCTCCTCGTCTTCTTTCATCGAGAACCCGGCAGGCGATTCGAGGTTCTGAGTCTCCGCCATGGATTCATCGTATCCGGCGGGCGCGGTTAATTGGCGGTTGCTACCAACTACTTCAGCGTAACCAGCCTGTCCACCAGCTCCGAGTAGTCCTTCTTTTCCAGCCCATGGACTTCTTTGTTGTAATCGTCCACTTTCGACGAGTAGTTCATGGAGCAGAATTTTGGGCCGCACATGGAGCAGAACTTTGCTTCTTTGTAGGATTCATCCGGCAAAGTTTCGTCGTGCATCGAGCGTGCGGTCTCGGGATCGAGTGAGAGCTCGAACTGCTTTTCCCAATCGAATTTGTAGCGCGCATAGCTGAGAGCGTCATCGCGGTCCTGGGCGCCGGGACGATGACGTGCGATGTCGGCGGCATGGGCGGCAATCTTGTAAGCGATGATTCCGTCCTTCACGTCTTTCTCGTTCGGCAAGCCTAAATGTTCTTTGGGCGTGACATAGCAGAGCATGGCAGCACCGTGCCATCCGATCATGGCCGCGCCGATCGCGGACGTGATGTGGTCGTAGCCAGGCGCAATATCCGTCACAAGCGGGCCCAGCGTATAGAACGGTGCTTCGTAGCAAAGTTCTTTTTCTTTCTCGACTTGCTCTTTGATTTTGTCGAGAGGAACGTGTCCCGGGCCTTCGATCATGACCTGGACATCGTATTCCCAGGCCTTTTTGGTGAGCTCGCCTAAAGTTTTCAGTTCGGAGAACTGGGCTTCGTCGCTGGCGTCTGCGATGCATCCCGGACGCAGGCCATCTCCCAGTGAAAAGCTGACATCATGCTTGGCGAAAATCTTGCAGATATCGTCGAAACATTCGTATAGAAAATTCTGCTGGCGATTGTGCGCCATCCACTGCGCCAGAATCGCGCCTCCACGGCTGACAATGCCGGTGATGCGCTTCGAAACCATAGGCAGATATTGGATCAACACTCCGGCATGGATGGTCATGTAATCCACACCCTGCTCGGCCTGCTCTTCGATCACTTCGAGCATGACTTTTGCGTTCAAATCTTCGACGCGCTTTACTCGGGCAATAGCTTCATAGATTGGCACGGTGCCGATCGGTACCGGGGAGTGGCGCAAAATGGCTTCGCGGATCTCGTGAATATTTCCGCCGGTGGAAAGATCCATCACTGTGTCCGCGCCGTAGTGGACCGACGTATGCAGCTTCTTTAACTCTTCATCAATGTTCGACGTGACCGCCGAATTGCCGATGTTGGAATTGATTTTGCACAGCGAGGCCACGCCGATGCACATCGGCTCCAGCTCCGGATGATTAATATTTGCCGGGATAATCATGCGGCCGCGCGCCACTTCATCGCGCACCAGTTCCGGCGTTATGCGTTCGCGCAAAGCAATGAATTCCATCTCTTCCGTGATCATGCCTTTACGGGCAAAGTGCATCTGGGAAAAGTTTCCCCCCGGATTGGCGGCCCTGCGGCGCGCGATCCATTCCGCGCGCGGGGAAACGACGCTGTTGCCGTTGCTCTTGTGACCGTTGCTACCGTTGCTGGGCGTGCCGTTCGTGGGGGTCATTGACTTTGTATCCTCGATGAAATTCGGTAAGCGTCGATTATACGCTGCACAGTGACCCCCATTTTTCGAGATGACAAAAATTCCACCGTCGCTATGGACATCCCTGCTCAGTGCAGCCACTCGGCGGCTGCAACTGCATGGTGTGCGCCGCGAGCTTGAAATCAATCACAGACGCCGCGACGGGATAGACCCACCAAAGTTTTCGGACCACTCTGTCGCCCGGCAACCAGTCGTGACGCTTCTTGATTTCGTAAGCCACCAGCATCTCCGCCGCAAAGATGGACGCATTCCTCACGACCAAATGCGAGTGCGAAGGTATGGTCGTGGCCCAGGGCGCTCCTTCCGCCTGTTCGTGCACCAGGACCAGATGCCTGGTGGTCAGGCGCATGGTTTCTGCCGTCCCCAACACGCCCATGAGAATCATGAATTTTTTGTCGAATACTTTTTGCGGTTGTGGACTGGAAGGCAGAGTAGACGATTGAACGAAGTTTCCGCCGTATTCGGCAGCAGGCAATGCCGTATCGTGCGGTCCTTCTTGCGCCATGGAGAAACTGCCGATCAGCAGAGTGCAGACAATGAATTGAAGTGTTCGCAATGGAATATCCTCCCTTGATTCGCTGCGCTTTGCCCCGTTTTCCGGAAGGAAACTCGCCGCAAATTACGTTGCGGACGGGGCATTCGCTGCGCATCACTGGAGGAGCAACCGTTCCACCATATCGAGGCGACGTACTTTTCAATGAGATAGGAATCACTTTCCCGATGCGGGACAAATTGGTCACTTGGACCGCGCAAAAATTTGGTGCGATGGCCTTTTGTTTTTCCAATCACATCAGGAATGCTTTGGCTGTGGGACTTTAGCTCCGAAGCCAAAGCGCGTTTTCAAGTCGAAATTCTAACGGCACGACTTGAAGGCGATGCCCTGACACGGAGCACTTCAAAAGCATTCGGGTCACGATGCCTGTCGTTTTCCGTGCTTGCTCGTCTACGCGATCAGGGCTTAAAATCGGCGGTTCCTTCAAATGAGGTTTCCATGCGCTTCTATTTCTTGATGTTGATTGTCCTGACCCTTTCAGTGGCCGGTATTGCCCAGGACGCCCCGGTAGCCGACTCCGTGACCGCGACGGTCGACAAAGCTGCCGATCCTTGCACCGATTTTTTCCAATACACGTGTGGCAAGTGGCTGAAAGACACTGAAATTCCCGCTGACCAAGCCCGCTGGGGATCCTTTAATGAGTTGGCCGAGCGCAATCGCGGCCTGCTGCGCGACATTCTGGAGAAGGCGTCCGCGGATACGCCCGGACGCAACGCGATCGATCAAAAGATTGGCGACTATTACGGATCATGCATGGACGAAACAGCCATCAATGCCAAGGGACTTGATCCACTGAAGCCGGAGCTCGCCCGCATTGCCGCCGCCAAAGAAAAAACTGAACTTATCGAAGTGATTGCTCACGACCATCTTCTCGGCGCCAGCACGCTATTCGATTTCGGCGCCGACGCCGATTTGCACAATGCAGGAATGTATATCGCTGTAATCGATCAGGGCGGCCTTACTTTGCCTGACCGCGATTACTACCTCAAAGATGACGCTCACATGGTAGGACTGCGAAAGGCATTAACCGACTACATCACCCAGGTCTTCACGCTTGCGGGCCAGTCACCGGAACAGGCCGCAGCATCGGCGCAGACGGTGTTGCGCATCGAAACCGCCCTGGGCAAGGCCGCCATGGACCGCACCGCCCGCCGCGATCCCAAGAATCTCGACCACAAAATGGGCCGTGATCAGGCAATTGCACTGGCTGGCAACTTCCATTTCGACCGTTATTTCCCAGCTACCGGTGCAGTTAGTTTTGCCGAGATAAACGTCAACAATCCGGATTTCTTCAAGCAAGTGAACGATGTGGTCGCTTCTGAACCGCTGGACGCGCTCAAGACCTATGCCTCATGGCATCTGCTGAGCATGTCCTCGGCCTGGCTGTCGAAGCCTTATGTGGACGCTAATTTTCAGTTTCGCAAGGCGCTCTCCGGACAGGAGATCGATCAGCCGCGTTGGAAGCGTTGTGTGAGCGCAACGGATCGCGCCCTCGGAGAAGCTCTGGGACAACGCTACGTTGAGCAAAACTTCGGGGCGGATGGCAAAGAGCGCATGCTCAAAATGGTTGTCGCCCTGGAGAAATCGTTAGGGGAAGACATACAGAATCTCGATTGGATGTCGGATGAAACCAAGAAACAAGCCAAAGTTAAGCTGGATGCCATCACCAATAAAATCGGCTATCCCGATAAATGGCGCGATTATAGTTCCCTAAAGATTGTGCGCGGCGACATGCTGGGCAATTATCTGCGGGCCAATGAGTTTGAATCCAAGCGCGAAGTCGCCAAGATCGATAAGCCCGTGGACAAAAAAGAGTGGGGCATGACTCCGCCCACTGTGAACGCCTACTACAACCCATCGCAGAATGAAATCGTATTTCCCGCAGGCATCTTGCAACCGCCGTTCTTTGACAAAAAAATCGATGACGCCGTGAACTTCGGCGGCATCGGCCTGGTCATTGGCCACGAACTGACCCATGGGTTCGACGATGAAGGCCGCAAGTTTGATCCGACCGGCAATCTGCGCGACTGGTGGACGGCGGAAGACGGCAAGAAATTCGAGGAACGTGCCACCTGCGTCGCCAATGAATACAGCAGCTTTGTATCCGTCGACGATCTGCACTTAAAGGGTCGCCTCACTCTGGGCGAAAACACGGCAGACAACGGTGGCGCGCGCATTTCTCTCATGGCATTGAAGGAAAGCGCCGCCTTTGATTCCGCCGCTCAGAAAATCGATGGCTACACTCCGGAGCAGCGCTACTTCCTAGGATTCGGTCGAGTGTGGTGCGAAAAACGCCGGCCGGAATACTCGCGCAATTCGGTCAACGTCGATCCCCATTCGCCCGGCAAGTTCCGAGTGAATGGCGTCGTCCAGAACATGCCGGAATTCGAGCACGCCTGGGGATGCAAAGCCGGACAACCCATGGTTAGCGAAAACGCCTGCCGGGTTTGGTAGTTCACAGTCCTCAATTTACCGCCGAGGTCGCGGAGACCGCAGAGAAATTAAAATCTGCGTTCTCGGCAGTTCATAGTTTTTATTTTCCTTTGAGATAAATGAAAAGCGTTGGTGAAAACGTCGTTCGCATTGAAGCCGAGGCGCTGCGTGCGCTTGCCGATCGTATTGCCGGGCCCATGTCGGAATCTTTTGATCATGCGGTCGATTTGCTCTATTCGTGTAAAGGCCGCGCTGTGGTCACAGGCATGGGAAAAAGCGGAATCATTGCCCGGAAGATTGCGGCCACATTGAGTTCGACCGGGACTCCGGCAATGTTCATGCATCCCGTGGAAGCGGTGCACGGCGACTTGGGGATGGTGGTGCGCGGGGATGTCGTGATCGCACTTTCTTCCAGCGGCGAGACTGAAGAGATTTTGCGGCTGCTGGCTACGATCAAGCGGCTGCAAGTGCCTTTGATCAGTTTTAGCGGTGATGCAATTTCCGCGCAGGCGAGCCTCTCCACTTTGGCTGCGGCTGCTGACGTTGCCCTTGACTGTTCTGTGGACCAGGAAGCTTGTACGCTGGGGCTCGCGCCTACCGCTTCTACTACCTGCATGCTGGCTCTTGGTGACGCGCTGGCTGTAGCGCTCTCGGAAAAACGAGGATTCAAAGCGGAAGACTTTGCCAACCTTCATCCTGGAGGCAAGCTGGGCAAGGGATTGGCGCGAGTCGAATCTCTGATGCATACAGGAGACGCCGTTCCGCGAGTCACAGCCCAAACCAACATGCCCGACGTTATCTATGAGATGTCACGCAAGAAGCTCGGTGTGACCGCCGTTGTCGATGGCGAAAAATTACTCGGAGTCATCAGCGACGGTGATCTGCGCCGCCTGCTCGAGAAGCGCGGCAAAGATGTTCTCGACCTGACGGCCGGCGATTGCATGACGAAAAATCCGAGGACAATTTCGGGTTCCGAATTCGCAGCATCGGCGATTGCTCTCATGGAAGAAAAGAAGATCACATCGTTAGTCGTCGTGGATAGCAGTGGAAAACTTGAAGGCATCGTCCACTTGCACGATCTATGGGGAACAGAAATGATTTAGTCCGTCCCCACTTTGTCGTTCCGAAGCGGCAAAGCCGCAGAGGAATCTGCTTTTCGTTTGAAGCGAGGAACTCTCATGTACCACTACGATCCCATCACCGCCCTCGAAGAACTGAGCGAAGAAGCCGTGCTTCCCCACCCCGTCCACATGCGCGACATGCTGCTGCGCAAGCATCTCACCACGGAGAAATCTTTGGAGCTGAACCGGCTGTTTGTCGAGTATCAGAAGTTTTTCGGGGAGGCACAGAAGTTGGGGAAGGAAATATTGAAACAGTTGGTGGATTAGGTCCGCAACAAGTCGATATCCGATCCCGCCAGGTTCATTCAGTGAAGCCCTCCAAGGTTTCCGTCGATATAAATAGCGAGGTATCCGATGAGCACTCGATCAACAATTTGGTTGGGCGAAAGTGAAGGCAGATCCGTCCACATCTACTGGGAACTCGCCGACCGTGAAATGGAAACCGGCAGGATGATCGGAATCCCGATTTACATTGCAGCGAACACCGAAAATGCTGATGAGGAAGTTGAGATCCGATTGCCAAAAGAAATTGCTGAACGACTTCTGACAATCCTGAGCCCCACCTCGGCCGATCAGATTGAACAGGTCATTTAGCGCCTCCTGGACTTTTCTAAATTCGAGAATGCACCATCCTTGTGTCACTTGCCGGTCATGAAGTCGATCAACTCTTCTCGTGCGAACCCTGACTCCCGCAGCAATGACATCAGAGTCCCCTTCGGCATATCGCGGTTGTGCCGAAGGTACTACTGCGCGGCGACGCGAAACAGGATTGTAGAAAATGGAATGACTGCCCGATGTGTGATCCAAAATAAAACCGTTCTTTTCAAGAAACCGAACGATCTGGCGTGGCTTTATGGCGGGTAACTTTGTCATGAGTTTCCCGCTAATCGCGGGTCAAAGATGAATCCAGGCACACGGGAAACTAACGCTTTCAGTACGAATATTCCAGATCCAAAGAGGCAACTAGGGTTTCGTCGTCGGTGGGAACTGGCTCTTTGTGCTTCCTGAGGCTCTTGATATAGCCGGAGATTGCGTCCTTTGCCATGTCCCGGGCTTCGGACAATGTGCGTCCATAAGTGACGCACCCAGGAAGAGCAGGCACGAGTGCAGTAAATCCGCCCTCGGGTTCGGGCCGGAGCATGATGTTGTAGTGATACCGGGCCTTGGCCATGGAAGCGATACTATCGCGCCGCAAAGGCCCGGTCAAACACATCAACGGACAGCTTGAGTATCACCGACGTGAGGCACACTGTAAGCCATCGTTTACAATCAAAGATTCTTTCTCGATTGGAAACTTAACTATGCATCGCTGGTCAAAACTCTTCATCCCCACCCTGCGCGAAGCTCCGGCGGACGCCGAAGTCGCCAGCCACAAATTCCTCGTCCGGGCCGGCTACGTGCGTCAGCTTGCCGCCGGAATTTACTCCTACTTGTTCATGGGACAACGTTCTTTCAACAAGATCATCGGTATCGTCCGTGAAGAAATGGACACGATCGGCCAGGAATTCTACCTGCCCGCATTGAATCCGCGCGAGATTTGGGAAGCCAGCGGACGCTGGTCGGTGATGGGCGACAACATGTTTCGTCTGAAAGACCGCAAGGGTGCCGAGCTGGCTTTGGGCATGACGCACGAAGAAGTCATGACTGAGATTGCGCGCAAGGAGCTGCGTAGTTACAAGCAGTTGCCGCAAATCTGGTACCAAATTCAGACTAAATTCCGCGACGAGCCGCGTCCCAAAGCAGGACTGCTGCGAGTTCGCCAGTTCATCATGAAGGACGCATATTCGTTCGATATCGATTCGGCTGGGCTTGACGAGTCCTATCTGAAACTGCGCGAAGTCTACAAGCGCGTTTTTGATCGTTGCGGTTTGAAGTACATGATTATCGAAGCCGATTCCGGCGCAATGGGTGGTTCCGGTTCGGAAGAGTTCATGGTGCGGACGCCGGCTGGAGAAGACCAGGTCGCGAGTTGTGACAATTGCGACTACGCTGCAAACGTGGAGAAGGCGACGTCCAGGATCGACGAGGTCGACGATCTTGCTTCGGAAGGCGACGGTAATCCGCTCGAAGTGCACACTCCAGGGCAGAAAACGATTGAAGACGTTGCGCGATTTCTCGGCGTTTCGCCGAAGAACAAAATCAAGACCCTGGCTTTGATGACTCAGGAGACTGAGGCCAAAACCGGCAAGGTGAAGCTTCGTGCAGTCGTCCTGTTGCTGCGCGGCGACCACCAGATGAACGAAGCCAAGCTGGCTGCGGCGGTCGGGGGCAAAGAAACTCGCCCCATGGAAGAAGAGGAAATCAAGACTCTCTTTCGTTCTCCCGCTGGATTTCTGGGACCTCTCGGGATCGACTGGGCGAAAGATGCCAAAGACAAGAAAGACGATCGCCCCATCCTCCTCGTCGACAAGGCCCTTGAAGGACGCAGGAATCTGATCTCGGGCGCGAACAAAGAGGACTACCACGTCAAGAACATCACCCCCGGCGGCAACTTCCATCCGACGGCCTATGCCGACCTGCGTGCAGTAACTGCCGGTGAGCCTTGCCCAAAATGTGGATCGGCTTTGCGTATCGATACCGCCGTCGAGATCGGACACATTTTCAAACTCGGCTACAAGTATTCCGACTCCATGGGCGCCCGCGTCCTCGATAAAAATGGCAAGGAAGTCATTCCAATTATGGGCAGTTATGGCATTGGAATCGAGCGCATCCTGACCGCTGCCATCGAACAAAGCAATGACGAAAACGGCTTTTGGCTGCCGGCGCCGATCGCTCCGTTTGAAATCGTGGTCAGCCCTACAAACATCAAAGACGATGCGATTCTCAATGCCGCGATCGATATCGCAACTCGTCTGGAATCAGCAGGTTTCGATGTATTGCTTGATGATCGAAATGAACGTCCGGGAGTGAAGTTTAAAGACGCCGATTTGGTGGGAATTCCCTTTCGCGTGACTGTCGGAAACAAGGTTACCGAAGGTACCGTGGAAGTGGTTAAACGCTCGACTCGCGAAATGACGGATGCTAGCATCGCCACCATAACCGAATATTTTCAAAAGGTATTGCGGCCGGCGCGCTGACGTCACAAATGTAGCGCGCAGCCAGAGGCAGAGCGCGCTATGAAAATGGTTTTTGGCATTATCGTCATCGTTGCCGCCGTATATTTGGGCGCGGAATTGGCCCCTCCTTACTACGGAAACTACGAGTTCTCGGACTACGTCAAGACCACCGCCACCATGGAAACCTATAGCACCAAGACCGAAGGAGACATTCGTACCATGATCCTGCGGAAGGCGCATGAACTCGACATTCCTGTTGCCGAAAATGCCGTCAAGGTGACCCGGGCAGGACAACAGAATGTTGGTTCGCTGACCATCAGCGCCGCCTATACCGTCCATGTGGATTTGCCCCTCTATCCTGTAGATCTGCACTTCCAGGATTCCAGCGAGAATAAGAGTCCCTTCTAGTCAACGGCGCGAGCGTGCCCATGATTTAGAATGGTGGTTGGAGATTCGCCATCCCGGCGGCCAAACCTGGAGAATGCAAGATTCCGCTCTGGATTCCTGTTTTGGGATAACGCGGTCCCCTCGTCGGCTCATCATAACCACCAATCAACGTGGCCATTAAGCTCAAGATTCCGAAAAGCAAGAGCTCCGAGACCGGTGGGAAAAGGTTTCTCTCGCGCGATCCCCTTATCCGGACAGCCGTAATTATCTTTGTCGTTCTGGCGATCTCAGCGGCCAGCTTTTTCTCTTATTTCTACGTCAAGTACGATCGGATCATTGACGCACGTTTCAAAGGGCAGGTCTTCAGCAATTCCGCGAAGATTTACGCCATTCCGCACGCCGTCCGCGTTGGCGAGAAACTTGAACCAAAACAGATCGCCGCCGAACTTCGTGAAGCCGGATACTCGGAGAAAGATGGCGACTCCGTCATGGGTAGTTATCGGCTGCAGAAGGGCGGAATCGAGATTGATCCTGGGCCGCAGTCCTACCATAGCCCGGAACCGGCAACCATCCACGTGACCAATGGACAAGTGGACAGCATCACAGCCAAATCTGGCGATCTTGATGCTTACGAGCTGGAACCCCAATTAGTCACTTCGCTTTTTGACGCCGAACAACGATCGAAGCGGAAAGTCGTGAAGTATAGCGACATGCCGAAGGTGTTGGTGGATGCCGTGGTTTCCATCGAGGACCGGCGTTTCTTTACCCACAATGGCGTGAATTTTCTCCGCATGGCGGAAGCCACATGGATTGACGTGACCCGGCAACGTCACGAGCAAGGCGGCTCTACGCTGACCATGCAGCTCTCAAGAGGTTTTTTTCTCACTCCGGAGAAAACCGTTAAGCGCAAACTCATTGAGATGATGATTGCTCTACAACTTGAACAGAAGTTCAGCAAGCAACAGATTTTTGAGTTTTATGGCAATTGGGTGGACCTGGGACAACGCGGTTCATTCTCCATCAGCGGATTCGGCGAAGCTTCGCGCGACTACTTCAATAAAGACTTAAAGGACCTCTCTCTGCCCGAAGCGGCATTGCTCGCGGGCATCATCCAAAGGCCGAGTTATTTGTCGCCTTACCGTCATCCCGAGCGCGCCCTGGAGCGCCGTAATCTGGTGCTCGATAGCATGGTTGAAACCCACGCGATTACGCCGTCCGACGCGGAAAAAGCCAAAGCCGTACCGCTCAAACTCGCGCCGCCAAATGTGGAAGCCAGCGATGCTCCCTACTTTGTGGATCTGGTTCGCGACCTGCTGATCAGCAAGATGGATGAGCGTCAGATGAATGACGACACCTACCGCATTTACACGACGCTTGATCCAGGCCTGCAAAGGGCCGCGGCGCAGTCGGTCGAACTCGGCATGAAGCTGGTGGACGATCAAGTAACAAAGCAGCGCACCAAGAGGGTGAAAGTCGGGAAAAAGTTTGAAACGACAGTGCAGCCTGGTCCACAGGCGCAAGTGGCGATGGTCGTTCTCGATCCACATACGGGCGAAGTACTGGCGCTGGTGGGCGGCAGGAACTATGCCGTCAGCCAACTGGATCACGCGATGGCAAAACGCCCCACGGGATCGATCTTTAAACCCTTTGTTTACGCTGCCGCCGTCAATACCGCGCTGGACGGCAGCAACCCGGTATTCACTCCGGCGTCGATCGTTCCCGATCAGCCCGGGAGTTTTGCCTACGGCGACCAGATCTATGAGCCGCGAAATTACAAAGAGGAATACCACGGCGACGTGACCGCGCGGTATGCGCTGGCGATGTCCTTGAACAATGCAACCGTGAAGCTGGCCGAAGAAGTGGGATACGACAAAGTGGCGGACCTTGCCAAATCCGCGGGAATCGCCTCAGTGAAAGCAACTCCAGCCATGGCGTTGGGCGCATACGACGCAACGCCGTTAGACATGGCGGCCGCCTACACGGTTTTCTCTAACGGGGGCACTCGCATTTCACCGACCATGATCAACTCCGTGCGGAGCGCTAACGGCGACGTGGTCATGGATTTCAAACCTGAAAAACACCAGGTCCTCGATCCCCGAATCGCCTACGTCATGACCGACATGATGGAAGGAGTGATGAACTCGGGGACTGCCACAGTCGTTCGCCAGCGTGGCTTCACCTCCCCTGCGGCGGGCAAGACGGGCACCTCGCACGATGGCTGGTTTGCCGGCTACACCAGTAATCTGCTGTGTATTGTTTGGGTCGGCTATGACGACTACAGCGACATTCGATTGAGCGGGGCGCAGACCGCCGCGCCGATCTGGGCCGAGTTTATGAAGAAAGCGGTGGCCCTGCCGCAATACTCGAACGTGAAAGAATTCACTCAACCGCCGGGAGTGGTAGATGTCCAGTTGGACAAGACTACCAACCTGCTGGCGACTCCCGCATGCCCGGAAACCTATAACGCAGCGTTCGTGGTTGGTACCGAGCCTTCGACCACTTGCGAGCAAGGAACCGGGGCCAAGGGCTTCTTTTCCAAGATTTTCGGGCTGGGCAGTGACAAGGCACTCCCGCCTCCTGCGCCGGGGCAGCCGGGGGTAGCAGGTGCCGGACAGGGTACGGAACCAGACCCCAAAAAGAAAAAAGGTTTATTTGGCAAAATTGCGGGTATCTTTAAAGACGACAAAACAGCGGACCCTCCGCCTAAGCCGCCGGATACTCACGGGAATCCCCCGCAATGACCCGCCGGTAGATCACGGCCTTGAGCAGAGAGTTCGCACGCTTGAGGTGAGTTTATGCGCCGGCTATCTCTCCTTTGTTCCTTGCTCTGCAGTTTCATCTGCGTCCCATCCTTCGCCGCTCCCGTCCCAACAACAATGCAAATGCAGAGCCCACCTGCGGAACAGGTGCAAATTGCTCCACCTGTCCGGCGCGTGGACGCGCCTTCGCCCACTGCTTCCGCTGAAGAGTTGGAGGGGCGCGGCGACGAGTTGCGCGCTGAAAAATTCTATTTCGACGCCCTCGATTACTATCGCGCCGCATTAGCGAAGAAGCCGAACAGTCCCCAGATTTACAACAAGGCCGGGATCACCGAATTGATGACGCAACATTATCGGGATGCCGGAAAAAGTTTTGAACATGCCATCCACGCCGATCGCACTTATGCCGACGCCTACAACAATCTGGGAGTCATTGAATACGAAGCCAAAAAATTCGGCAGAGCGGTTCGACGCTATAAACAAGCGATCAAGATCCAGCCGGCGTCAGCGTCGTTCTTCAGCAATCTGGGTGCGGCCTATTTCGCGGAGAAGGATTTTGTACCTGCCGTCACGGCCTATGCGCAAGCCTTGCAGCTTGATCCAGAGGTTTTCGACCGCACCTCTCATGCCGGAGTTTCAGCGCAGTTATCATCGCCGGATGACCGGGCCCACTACGATTACGTCCTGGCCAAACTCTACGCACAAATAGGCAGCGCGGAACGCTCCCTGGAGTACCTCAAGAAAGCCATCGAAGAGGGCTACAAGAAAGTTAACGACGTGTACAAAGACCCCGAGTTCGCTGTGCTGCGCAAGGATTCCCGTTTTACTGAACTGATGGCGGCCAAGCCTCAATCGATTCCGGAATAGCGGCGACTGGCGAGCGTATTGAAGTTACAAAATTTTACAATCCGTAACGCAACTCTTTTGGGTTGATTGGGTTCATAATGGAAATAACTCCTGAAAACACAGGGTGAGTAAGGAGAAACGGTAGCCCATCGGATGTCGACCCGAGCACGCCCCAAGCAGACATCCGGTGGGTTTTTGTATTTTGGCGGTTAGCAGTTAGCATTTGGCCCCCTCCAGTTTTGATCAGATTTCCGAAGAGCGCCTTCCATCCAGATCCCTTAGAACTGAAAACCCGCGTACCTCAGACGCTGGAGCGACCGCTGACCCTCAGACCGGAAGGTTTTCAGCAAACCCCATGAATGCTGGAGTAGCCGATTGCTGATTGCTAAGTGCCAAATGCTAGGTGCCAAATGCACCTTTTCTCCTCTAGAGTATTCAGTGCGATTTTCTCTGTCCGCCGGCGGACAGCAGATTCCGATATTCGGACAAAACCCAGAGTCTCCCGATTGAACTGTCTAGTCTTAATCTGCAGCACAGGAGGGACTTTCCGGTCACAACCTAACTGGCACCTGAAATGCTTCAGAGAAGACATAAGAGCCCTTGCAGGCGTAGACCACGGATGACACTTGTCACCAGCGCTGCGTGACGATCCACACTGGCCCGCCGCTTGTGATTCATCGAGAATCATCTTGCTGGAATGGCCCCGAAAAGGAATGAGCAAAGTTAAAGGTGAACATAAGCCGGGGGCAAAGCGTATCTAGCATGAGGCGGAAATCAGTTTGAAAAACGAAATGCGGATCTGAACGATCCGCACTCGAGAAAAATATTCAGGGGTTAAAGGGACTGTTTTCACTTCTTGGTTTGGACGCCCAGATGAAAACAATCCCCGAGCGGAGAGCACGCGGCTTTGCGGCCTGGGCCTCTTTCGTTTAACCCCGAGGCGGAATTTTAAGCCTTTCTGGAAGAAACGCAAGTTTCTTCTTGTCGGGCGTCAGGCCGCGCAGGTAGCGCTTCCCGGCAAAGCCGGGAAAGAAAGAGTAATCCCATGAAAAATCTAATTTCGAGAAGCCTGCTGCTGGCAACGGCGTTCCTCCTGGTAACCAGCGCGTTCGCTGCCGAGAAAACTTCGATCACCACCTACGCCCCGATGACGGTCAGCGGCAAGCAACTACAAGCGGGGCACTACACGATTCAGTGGGAAGGCAATGGACCTATGGTGCAGGTAAGTATTCTGCGCGACAAATCGGTCGTCGCAGTTACTCCCGCGCGGCTGGTTGACGTGAAACTCGGATCGGATAACTCCGGCTACTCGCTCACCACTAATTCCGATGGTAGCCAGACGCTCTCTGAAATCCATTTACACGACAAGAAACACGCTTTGGAATTCAGCGGAGAAGCAGCCGCGCCAGAAACCGCTAGCACGAAATAGTAGTCCACAGTTAATGGGCCGAGGGGAGCGCAAAAACGCTCCCCTTTTTTTGTCACTAGATATCCATTCATCGACAAGTCCCTGAGGGACGCCCCAACTCTCATGCAAGAACGCCAAACGGAACCGATCCATGTGTGAGGTGATTCCATGAAGATGCCCATTGGGCTTGTAGCCGCGCTTTTGTTCTCCCTGTCTGCCGCAGCCCAGACTCCCGAAGTAAGGTTCATCGCCGACACTCTCGTCGTCCAGGCGGATGGCACTTATGAAGCAGACCCGGACCTGGCCACCGTGACTTTCCAGATTTTCTCGCAGGAAAAAGAGATAAAACGCGCCTATGATGCAGCCACTCAATCCATCCAACATATCGTCGATTTGGCGGGACGGAATGGGATACAAAAAGACGACATCTCTACAGGCGTCCTTACGGTTGCCCCTATTTATGAAGGCGACCGAAAGAAGCGCGCCCATTCTTACTACGTGCAAGGTCAAATCGTTTTGCGCATTCGGGATTTCACGCACATCGCGCCCATACTCGATGGCTCCGTGGAAGATGGCATCGCAGACTTTCGCTCCCTCACCTATTCCCTCGCCGACGAAGAAGCGGCCAAGAAACAAGCGGTCGCCGAAGCCATGCGCCGCGCCATCGGCCGCGCCAGCATTGCTCTGGAACAAAAAGGGCAGAAGCTGGGTACGCTGCGTTATATGAGCCTGGACGTGAAGCACCTGGAAGGCGTAGCTCAATTACAAACTATGGAGCTTTACTCGACAGATCGGTTGGCCGGCTTAGACAAGGGCTTCTTAGGGCGTAACAAAGGGGTACCGGCTCCGCCGCCACCGCCGCCCCCGCAGCGTCCAGAAAAGATCACTGTCGACGCGTCCGTGCAGTGTGCGTTTCAGATTCAGTAGAGGTCATGATTTGAAAGATGGGCGTTCGGCGTTTTAGGAAAAAACGATTAACCACCAAGGACACGAAGTAACACCAAGGAAACCACAAGCTCGTTAGGTTTTCCTTTGTGTTACTTCGTGCCCTTGGTGGTTAGTCCGGTCTTTGATTTGGCTTCTCGAGGCGAACGTTTTGCGAAACTTCGCCTTTCCATTTAAAATACTGATGATGCCCCTCCCGGCCTCACCCCTCGCCGTTGCCGCACTCGATTGGGTGCATCCGCTCGTCCGCGAATGGTTCGTGACGCGCTTCGGCACGCCTACGGAACCGCAGGAGCAGGGATGGCCCCACATCCTTGCCGGACACACAACGCTGATCTCTGCGCCCACGGGTTCAGGCAAAACTCTCGCGGCGTTTCTGGCATGCATCGATCGTCTGGTACGAAAAGCTTTGGACGGAGATCTGCAAGATCGCACCGAAGTCCTGTATGTTTCCCCGCTAAAAGCTCTCGGCAACGATATCCAGAAGAACCTCGAAGTTCCACTTGGCGAAATTTTGCAGATGGCCGGTGAGCGTGGCCTACTCATGCCGCAAATACGCACCGCCGTCCGCACCGGCGACACGCTGATGTCCGAGCGACGGGCGATGTTGAAACGTCCGCCGCACATTCTGGTCACCACTCCCGAG
>DATBAX010000193.1:0-13890 GCA_036271275.1 Terriglobales bacterium | reverse complement strand
GATGGGCTGCCCGGTTCCGGCGGTAGCCAGCACCGGCCACAGAATTGCGAGGTCATCCGCTCGCGGAATTACTTTTTCAATCCCCGCGATTGCCACGTGGATGCGCGGAATGCTGCTGCACAATCGCGCATTGCCTTCGTTGCTGGTCAGAGCGATCATGCCGGAATCGGCTACCAGGAAATTCGCTCCGGTGATTCCCATCTCGGCCGAAAAGAACGCTTTTCTAAGAGCCACGCGAGCGGCGGCGACGAGTTGTTGCGGATCGTCGGTATCGATGCCGCCGAGTTTCTCTTTGAACAGGGCGGCAATGTCGCCCCGCGTCAAATGCATCGCCGGAGTGACGATGTGATACGGAGGCTCGTTGCGCAATTGCACGATGAATTCGCCGAGGTCAGTTTCGAAAACTTCGATGCCGATCTTTTCCAGCGCTGGATTTAGATGGATTTCCTCGGTCACCATCGACTTCGACTTCACAACTGTACGGACTTTTTGCTCGGCGGCGAGCTCGGCAATATATTTGCGAGCATCCTCGGCAGTTTCGGCCCAAAACACATGGCCGCCGCGGGCTTTTACATTTTGTTCAAATTCCAAGAGATAGCGATCGAGATGATTGATCGCTTCCCACTTGATCTCGTGACTGCGTTGCCGGGCTTCTTCCCAATCGAGAAAACGCGCCCGGCCACGGACGACCGAGCCGCTGTACTGATCGATGGCATGGCGAATCAGGTTGCGATGCCGCAAGTCGCCCGACTTTTCCGTGGCATTCCGAAGGAATTGCTCCCCTGCGGTACTCATAGCGCCGCCTCGTTCGAGGTCCGGGCAAGGATGCTGGCCAAATGAATCGTACGCATGGAGGATTTGCGATGGCGAAGAACGCCGTCAAGCTGCATCAGGCAACTGGGATCGGTCGAAGTAACGTACTCAGCGCCGGAAGTTTCCGCATTGCCCGCTTTGGTATCACCCATGGCCGCGGAGATCATGCTGAACTTGGTGGAGAACGTGCCGCCAAACCCGCAGCAATCCTCGACGTGCGGCATTTCCACCAATTCGATTCCGCGCACATGGCGCAACAATTCGCGAGGCTCCTGTTTTAAATGCAATTCGCGCAACGCGTGACAGGAATCGTGATAAGTCACGCGATGTGGGAACGCCGCGCCGACATCGGTGACGGCGGCGATCTTGATCAGGAATTCGGAAAATTCGAAAACGCGGCGGCCGAGGTCTACAGCCTCTGAGAGTAGTGGAGAATCAGCCAGCAGCTCCGGATAGAATTTGCGGACCATGGTGGTGCAGGATGCCGAAGGGCAAACCACAATTTCCGCCGACCGAAAAACGTTGACGAATTTCTCGGCCAGAGGCTTCGCCTCTTTCCAGTAGCCGGTGTTGAAGCCGGGCTGTCCGCAACAGGTTTGCTCCATGCGGAATTCTGGATCGTAGCCGATCCGGCGCAACACGCGTGCCATGTCCAGGCCAACTTCAGGGACCATCTGGTCTACGAAGCAGGGAATGAACATCGCTATTTTGTTTACGAGAGGGTCAGGCATCCGGATCGTTGTGTGGGTACGCCAACTAGAAAAGCTAACATTTTGTTCAGATAAATCAAAGCAGGGAAGCAGCGAGTGCGCTGCATTTTGTGTGTGGCTGCGCGCCAATATATATTGAGATCGTCCGACACTTGCCTGCCACGAACCTCATACCCGATGCGGATTGACGCTCATCAGCACTATTGGGTTTACGATCCGGACGAATACGGATGGATCGACGATACGATGGCATCGTTGCGTCACGATTTCCTCCCCGCGGATTTGAAGCCGGAACTGGAGAGTGCCGGATTTCAGGGATGCGTTGCAGTGCAAGCGCGGCAATCGCTGGAAGAAACTCGCTGGCTACTCGAGTTGGCCGACGGTTCGCCATTTATTCTTGGCGTAGTGGGATGGGTCGATTTACGCTCCCCGCAAGTGCGTTCGCAACTGGACGAGCTTGCGGCGAATCCTAAGCTAGTGGGAATCCGCCACATCGTGCAGAGTGAACCCGACGATCGTTTTCTGCTACAGCCCGAATTCCTTCGCGGCATTTCCATGCTGGAGGAATTCGATCTTGCCTACAACATTCTGATTTATCCGCGGCATCTGCCGGTAGCCGCGGAGTTCGTGCAGCGGTTCCCGCGCCAGCGCTTCGTCCTGGATCATCTCGCCAAGCCCTCGATCAAAGGCGGTGACCTGGAATTCTGGGCGCGCGGAATCCGTGAACTGTCTCAATATCCAAACCTATTTGCCAAATTGTCGGGGCTTGTCACCGAAGCCGACTGGACAAAATGGAAGCCCGAAGACATCATCCCGTATCTGGATATCGCTTTTGAATGCTTCGGCCCGTCCCGGCTCATGATCGGCTCCGATTGGCCGGTGTGCAACGTGGCCGCCTCCTATTCACGCGTGATGGGCATAGTGGTGGATTACCTTAGCCAGTCCCCGAACGAAGTCCGGGATGCCGTGTTGGGCGGCAATGCCCAGCGGTTTTGGCGTCTGGTGCTGTAGATCCTGTGCGTGTTCTACAATGCCATGGCGCAAGTACGGCGACATTTACGAGCGCCGGTTATCCCAATTCCTGAGCGGTGTGATGCAAAATAAGGTCCTGCAACTCGATGCAAGAGATAACGTTCTGATCGCTCTGACTGATTTGAAAAAAAGCGATCAGATCGACTTTTCCGGGTCCCGTTATACGTTGTCTTCCAACGTCCCGGCCAAACATAAATTTGTCACGGAAGATCTGGAGCCCGGCGCGGATGTCATCATGTATGGCGTCCTTGTGGGCAAGGCTGTGAAGCCGATACCGCGCGGGGGGCTGCTGAGCATTAACAATATTCATCATGAGTCGGCGGAGTTTCATGAGAAGTCGAAAGAGATTGGTTGGACTCCGCCGGACATTTCGCGATGGCAACAGCGGACTTTCCTGGGCTATCACCGGAACGATGGTCAAGTCGGCACGCGCAATTACTGGCTGGTGGTGCCGCTGGTGTTTTGTGAAAACAAGAACATCAACGTTTTGAAGCAGGCGTTCGAAGAAGAATTGGGCTTTGCGCGGCCACAGGTTTATCGCCATCAAGTTGCGGAGTTGGCAAAACTCTACCGCGAAGGGAAGAGCGATCAGATCAAGACCCGTGAATTCGCGGAAGCGGCAGCCGCGCCTCAATCGCAGCGCGTGTTCGAAAATATTGATGGGATTAAGTTCCTGCTCCACGAAGGCGGCTGCGGAGGAACGCGCGAAGATACCGACAATCTCTGCGGATTGATTGCGGGCTACATCCATCATCCCAACGTGGCCGGGGCTACCGTTCTTAGCCTGGGCTGCCAACATTCTCAGGCCGGGATATTGCGTCAGAAAATCAGCCAGCGTAATCCGTCTTTCGATAAGCCGCTGATCGTACTTGAGCAGCAACAGAGCGGCTCCGAACTGGCGATGCTCTCGGACGCGATCCGGCAGACATTTTCAGGTTTGGTCGAGGCCAATAAATCCAAACGCGTACCTGCCCCGCTTTCTAAATTATGTGTGGGATT
Organism: Terriglobales bacterium; assembly: GCA_036271275.1. Taxonomy (GTDB): domain Bacteria; phylum Acidobacteriota; class Terriglobia; order Terriglobales; family Acidobacteriaceae; genus DATBAX01. The sequence goes on along the minus strand of DATBAX010000193.1, from coordinate 10,336 downwards.
AAAGTGCGGAGGATCAGATGGATTCTCCGGCCTCACGGCGAATCCCGCCATCGGACACACTTCCGATCTTCTCGCAGCCCTCGGTGGGCGGACAATTCTTTCGGAGTTCCCCGAACTTTGCGGAGTAGAACAGGAGCTCATTGATCGCAGCATCCGAGCCGAAGTTGGAGACCGATTCATCCATCTCATGCGAGACTACGCGGCCCGGGCAAAGGCGGTGCACGCCGGCTTTGACATGAATCCTTCCCCCGGAAATATGCGCGATGGTTTGCTAACGGACGCCATGAAATCAGCCGGCGCCGCGAAAAAAGGCGGCACGTCTCCAGTCACTGCGGTGCTCGATTATCCGGAATATTCGACTGAACCGGGACTGAATCTTCAGTGCACCCCGGGCAGCGATGTGGAGTGCGTCACTGCACAAGTAGGGGCCGGGGCCAACGTGGTTCTTTTCACCAGTGGGCTTGGGACGCCAACTGGCAATCCCATCGCGCCGGTTGTGAAGCTTTCCACGAACACCAATCTCGCGGAGCGGATGCACGACATTATCGATATCGACACCGGAAGCATTATCAAGGGCGAGACAACTATCGAAAAAATGGGAGAAGACATCCTGGAATTAGTCATAAAGGTTGCCAGCGGTGAAGTGCGGACGAAAGCCGAATTGAAAGCGCAGGAAGATTTCATTCCGTGGAAAAGAGGAGTTTCTCTCTGATCGATAATTCGACTAAGGATTTCCGGATGGACGGAAAAGCCGACGGCTTCTTCAATCTGCGTGACTAAGTAGAAAATGAATCTGCAATTGAAAGACAAAGTTATCCTCGTCACCGGTGGCGCGACAGGTATAGGCGCTGCAATCGTTAGAGCCTGTGCCGCCGAGGGTGCGATCCCGGTGATTGTCGAACCGAACGTCGAAGCGGGCAAGCAATTGCAGTCCGAATTGCGTGGCAAGGGTGCAACGATCGAATTGATTTCCGTAGATCTGTTGACCCCGGAAGGTTGTTCGCAAGCGGTGGCCCAGACCGTCGACGTTTTTGGACGTCTCGACGCCTTGGTAAATAACGCTGGGGTGAATAGCAGGATTGGCCTCGAACATGGCAACCCCGAGCAATTCGTCGACTCACTAGGCCGCAACCTGCTGCATTTCTACAATACGACGCACTATGCGTTGCCGCATCTGAAACGATCGCGCGGGCCGATCGTGAATATCTGCGCGGGCGCTCCATCGAAAGGCGCCATGATGGCGCTCACCCGCGAATGGGCAGCCGAATTGCTTTCTTATGGAATCCGTGTGAATGCGATAGTTTCTGGCGGCCAGGTGAAGGCTCCGGATGAGATTGCAGCGATGGCGGTATTTCTCATTTCGGCCGGTGCCACGCACATTACCGGACAGCATTTATTTTTCGACGGCGGTTTATCCAAGAATGGGGTCGAATGAAACGACGATACTGTCTGACCTTGGATCTGCAAGAAGATCCCAAGCTGATTGCCGAATACAAGCGATACCACGAGAAGATCTGGCCGGAGATTACGAAGAGCATCAAAGACTCTGGCATTGAAAATCTAGAGATATATTCGCTCGGAACCCGCATGTTCATGATCATGGAGGTGGGCGAAAATTTCTCGTTTGAGAAAAAGATGCTGGCTGATCAGGCGAATCCCAAGGTTAAGGAATGGGAGGAACTGATGTGGAAATTTCAGAAGCCGCTGCCACAAGCCGCTCCTGGCGAGAAGTGGTTATTGATGGATAGGATCTTTGGGTTGGAATCCTGACTTTGGAATTAAACTTTAAAATCTTGTCATCCTGAGCGGAGTCAGACGTTCACGAAGTGAACTTCTGTGGAGTTAAAGGACCCCTGCCGTCTTCATTGCCCTGTACTCCTCTACATTCCAGGGTACATACCTGCCGACGCTCCCACCCACTCCATATTGCGATTTTGGTCCACCCCCATCATCGAACCGCGCCCCATGCGGACGATCGTCATCGCCGGAACCAGTTTCTCCAGCCAAACATACATGATGCGAACTTCCGCTTTCGTGCCTCCGAAAGGAGTTTCAACTACTGGCTCGAAATTCATTTTCTCCTGGAGAATGTATTGCGAGCGCTGGTTCTGAGGGATGGCTGCGAAATCCTCTTTCGTTGGATTAATATTTACGCCGAGGCCAGCAAATGAAAACAGCGGCTTGAGGATGTAACGATTCAAGTCGTCCGGGATTTGCTCCATGCGGTCGAGAAACCAACTTTTGGGAACGCATTCGTGATGCAAGTAAGGCAGGGAAAACTTGCTCATCCGGAAATACCAGTTGGGATGGCCTGCCCACTCGACGTTTAAGTCGTCGGTAAAACGGAATGCCAATTTCAGATCTTTGCGGACCAGTTCATCGACGATGGTGCGGTTGTAAATGCGGCGAATCGGTATTCTCTTACCGTCACGGTCGTAATAAAGCTGCCGACCATCTTTCTTTATGTCAGTGATGGCGACGGTTTTGATTCCCAGCATTTTGTCCGTCAGAAGAAAATCGGGAAGAGTTTTCTGATTTAGGGGATCAATTTCCATCAGGATGACTTGATGGGGATCTTCATCCGCAACGATCGCGCGTCGCAACAAATCCTCATAGCCTCGCCCGTCCAGGCCTCCCAGCAGGTGTTTCAGGCCTTTATCCAACTCGAAGACTTCCATGTACGATTCCGAAAGCGCAGCCTGATATGCGTATAAAGAAGGGAAGCCCTGCAACTCAACCAGCTTGGGTTGCAGATTGCCGGAGGCATCGCGCACCAGTCCAAAATCGACCTGGATAAACATGGGATGAGGCGATTCGCGCGGAACGTTAAACTCCGGAGGGATTGACGCAGATGAAGCCTTGCGATATTCGTCAGTATCAAGCTGACGAATTAACTCTTCGCCGTACTGCGACATTTGATCCAGCAAAGTCTTCGGAAAAAAACACGGAGTTTCAGCCAGGCGAAACTTCACGGGCGTGCCGCACCGGTCTTCCATTGACTTTAAGAATTTGTGGTACTTGTCCGGAGTGAAGTTGGCGTTGAATCGTTGCCGCAAAGAGGGAATCATGGGCCGGCTTTAAGCCTCGATCAAGAACTGTCCTTGACGCATGATCTGTTGGTCATCAATCCAAATATCGAATTTCCTGCCGACTACATCGATGTGAGTGGATGAATCCCATTCCGCGCCGGTATGTGCGCCGTAGGGATTGCCGAAGGCGATGTGAATGCCGGGGTATTTTTCGTCTTGCAGGATTTGTCCGATCAGGCTTTTCAAACCGATGTTAGTGCCGATCGCAAACTCGCCGACGCGATCACTGTTTTCATCGGTATGTGTGTATCGCCAAAAATCCTCTTCGAGTTCATGATTCGACGAATGCGCTTCAGTCAGGCGGTTGCCCTTTATCTGAATGGTCAGCGGGTTTGAAGCGAGGTCGCCGAACTTCGCGCATAGATAGTCGCCGACAACTCCATCAATCACAAACGTTCCATTTACTTCGCCAGGAGCGGTGAAAACCTCTCCGCCCGGCAGGTTCCCCCATTTGTCGGGACTGATAATCCCGCTGGTTTTCAGCCAATGATAGTTCGGATTCAAATCAGCAATCAGATCGGTGCCGGCGTCGGTCTTGGCGCGAATGCGTTTGGCTTTTCGCGCCATTTCGACCACTTTCGTACTGATGCGGTCGACCTTTAGGAAGTCCGCTCGCATGCCTTCCAGCATGATTTGCCGGTTGATGTTGACCATATGAGCGTGGCGGATTTTTTTTCGGTTCACCAAATCGGTCATTTGCATGCGCGAACGAAGTTCGTTGGCCTGGGCCTGCACCGCGAAAATGCTGACTTGACTGCTCTCTAGATCTTCAAGAATCTCTCGCGGCAAATCAGTCAGTGGACGCAGCGAAAGCTCTTCCAAAATCCAAGCGTGATAAGGCGCACCGAGCTTTTCCAGTTCGGCGACGATGCTGGCGGCAATTTCCTTGGTAGCTTCGTCGGTGATGACGGTAACTTTTTCGTTGTTCTTAATGCGCAGGCAAACTTCCACCGCATTACGCGCACCCGGAGTGAGTTCAGGATCGAAAGGCAGCCGATTCAATTGCCGGTTGGCTTGCGTGGCGGGAGAATTCATTACCCTACTTTTCTAGCAGAAATTGGAATCTCTGTCTCGGTCAAACCAACTTCGGTTTCTTCGATAATGTAGTCCACCACTTTTTTCAAATCTCCGGTTTCCGCAAAGACTTTTAGCTGACGATCGGCCCCGGTGCCGTTCTTCAGGATTTCGTGGATGTAATTGATTTCTTCACGCGAATCGAGTTCGTCCACTACGTCGTCGATGAATTCCAGATACTCGAGAATCAAATCACGCGCGGGGACTTCCTGCTGCTTGCCGAAGTCCACCATCTTTCCGTCAAGCCCATAGCGCGATGCCCGCCATTTATTTTCCATGATCAAGGCGCGCCGGTAGAGACGGAACCCCTGATTGGCCGTGTAGAGCTTGTGCAGCTTAGCGACGGTCGCCTGAATCAACGCTGCCAGCGCGATAGTTTCATCGACCCGCATGGGAATATCGCAAATGCGAAATTCCAAAGTATTGAAGAATGGATGCGGCCGAATGTCCCACCAGATCTTTTTCGCGTTGTCGATGCAGTTGGTCTTGATGAGCAGCTTGATAAAGTTTTCGTACTCTCCCCAACTCGGGAAATAGTCGGGAATGTTAGTCCGTGGAAATTTGTCGAATACCTTGCAGCGATACGATTTCAGTCCGGTGTTCATCCCCAACCAGAATGGAGAATTGGTCGAGAGCGCGAGGATATGCGGTAGAAAATAGCGCGCATGATTCATCAGGTGAATCGCAGTCTCGCGGTCTTCAATGCCAATGTGAACGTGCAGGCCGAAGATCAAGTTCGCGCGAGCGACTAGCTGCAAATCTTCAACAATGTTTTTGTATCGTTCGTCGGGGTTGATGTCTTGCGTGCGCCAATCGGTGAAGGGATGGGTTGCCGACGCGGCGAGGGACAATCCATTTTCCCGAGCCAGGCCAATCATGTCGCGGCGCAGCTTTTTTACTTCGTCCTTGGCGTCTTTGATCGAGACGCAAACAGAAGTCCCAACCTCGACCACCGATTGATGCATCTCCGCCTTCACCCGCTCTTGCAGGCGAAGCTTGCCCTTCTCGATGATTTCGGCGTGAATGTGCGAACGCAGATCGCGCGTGACCGGGTCGATGGTCTGGTACTCTTCTTCGATTCCGATGGTGAATGTTGGAGGCATGAAAACTACCCGCCGATTTGGCGGGAACAGTATAACTCCGCCGTGCAACTACGCCTTAGCTTTCTTCCTGGAAGCCTTGGCTGGCGCGGCTTTGGCCGGTTTTTCGCCCATAAGAAACGAGGCCCAGCGCAGCTCGCGTGATGGGTCTTCGTTGCTAAGAGCTTTTTTTACAGCCAGTTCCGCGACCGCGTCCACGATCCAGGCAAAGTTCTCCGGGCCCACGGAATGGATGTCAGCGTCGGGCGCTGGATTCATGAAATCAATGGCGTAAGGAATTCCCTCTTCCACCGCAAACTCAACCGTGTTCAGGTCGTATCCCAGTGCCTGGCACAAAGTCAGCGCATCTTTTACGACCCGCTCGTGGAGTTCGTGATCGATCGGCGGAGGGTTCTTCACGTAGCGCTCATGATGCGGCGCCTTCGGATCGTAGTGCATGATGTGGACTTCTTCCTGTCCCACCACATAGCATCGGAAATATTCCTTGAACTCGACTCCGTGCTGCAAGGTCATGCACATGTCGCCAGTCTGATTGTAATAATGGAAAAATTCTTCGGGGTTGTGGACCTTGTAGACATGCTTCCACCCGCCGCCGGCGTAGGGTTTCAGGAAAGCAGGGAAGCCCACATATTCGAAAATGTCATCCCAGTTGAGCGGAAAAATCAGATTACGCATCGACTGGTCAGTTGTTCCCGCGGGATGTTTGTTGTGCGGCAGGATCACGGTCGGTGGAATGGCCACGCCGAGCTTCGTTGCCAGCGCATAATTGAAAAATTTGTCGTCCGCCGTCCACCAGAAGGGATTGTTGATAACGATCGTCCCGGTGAGGGCCGCATTTTTTAAATAAGCGCGATAGAAAGGAATGTCGTGCGAGATGCGGTCGATGATCACACGGTATCCGCTGGGCTCGGCCATCTTCACGCCGCCCAGTTTGACGAACTCCGCCGTCACACCTGGGACTTTCTTCTGATTGATACGCTCGACCAGCGCTGGTGGAAACGTATTTTCCTGTCCGAAGATAATGCCGATTTTCTTTGTGCTCACGAAAAGACTCCTGCTTGCGAAGCGAAGTCGGAACTAAAGAAAGAATTTTACCGCCATTTGTTGCCACCAGTGCCAGTCGTGGCCAGTATTATTTCCCCAGACATCCAGCCTGTGTGGAATCGCCTTCGCATTCAAAATTCCCGACAGGCGAATGTTCTCATCCTTGCAAATGTCTTGTTCACCGGTGGCCAGCACGATATTCAGTTTCCGGTAGCGGCTCAAATACCAGTCGTCGGTCATGTTCGACAGATAATCCGGCGGACAATTGAAGTAGCAATCCGAATCATAGTAGCCGTTTAAAAACTGATGAATGTCGAAGGCACCGCCCATGCTCACGCAATAATTAACCAGGTCAGGATGCTTGAACGCAAAATTCATGGTGTGGTATCCACCAAAACTGCATCCGGTAAGAGCTAATTGCGGCGCGGCATTCTTCGATCGAATGAAGGGAAGCAGTTCGTGCAGCAGATAGCGCTCGTACTGTAAATGCCGCAGTACCCGTTGTCGTGGATGAACCGCCTTGTTGTACCAGCTCTCGCCATCGACGCTGTCCACACAGAAAACGTGCAGTTGGCCGCTGTCGATTTTGGGGGCGAGGGTCGCGATCATCCCCCGGTCTTCATAGTCGTAAAATCTGCCCATGGAAGTAGGGAAGACGACCACAGGCATGCCGGCGTGCCCGAAGGACAGCACTTCCATGTCGCGTTGAAGTTCCTGACTGTATCGTTTGAGATATTCGCGGTTCATGCTGGCAGACATTGTAACGTGAGCCAGTGTCGATCAGTCGCCGCTCGGAGTCACGACCGGCGCCGAAGTCCCGGACAATGTTGCCCATCCCCGGCGCGAGAGGTCCCAGAAAATTAAGTATCCCGCGATTCCAGCCAGCGCCAGCAGCACAATTCCCCAGAACCATTGCGCGAAAATAAGTTTGCCGATCCCAAACAAGCATCCATAAACTACGACCACGCCCATGAACCAGTTGAATGCATTGCTGGCAACGTCACGCACTTCGGCCATTTCCGGTACCAGTTTGGCGATTGGCTTCCATCCATAAATCGTGGGATACACGCGTTTGTAGAAAGCCACCAGCGTTTTGTCTGATTCCGCGGGAGTGATGAAAGTCGCGATCAACCACACAACCGTCGTGATCCCGCCAGTGATGAGCGCCTTTTTCGCATATACCACCGAATCGTTTCCGGTAAAGACGACGCCATTCAGTCCGAAGGTTACGGCTGCGGCTGCGACCATGGCTGAAATTTCACTCCATGCGTTGATCCGCCACCAGTACCAGCGCAGGATGTACACAGCGCCCGTACCGAACCCGATATTCAGGACCAATTCCCATCCCTGTCGAATGGATGTCAATTGCATCGCCGTGTAGCCGGTGCCGATTACGAGGAGCAAAGTAAAAAGTTTGCTGACTAATACGTAGTGTTTCTCTGTCGAATTGCGCACGATGAAGCGCTTGTAGAGATCATTCACCAGATACGAACTGCCCCAATTTAATTGTGTCCCAATGGTCGACATGAAGGCCGCAAGAAATGCCGCGACCATCAGGCCACGCAGCGCAGGGGGCAAGTAATCGCGTAGCACCATCACATAACCCTGCTCCGGATTTGCCGCGAATGCCGCGCTGGGATGCATCCCGCCATTCGGCGAATACACGACTATGGCAACCAACGCGGTAATAATCCACGGCCACGGACGCAGCGCATAATGCGCAATGTTGAACCACAGAGTCGCGCCTAAAGAATTCTTTTCGTCCTTGGCGCTGAACATGCGTTGCGCCACATAGCCGCCGCCGCCCGGTTCCGCGCCGGGATACCAGGCCAGCCACCACTGCATTCCGAGATACACGAAGAAAGTCAGCAGTGGAAGTGTCCAGATTGCGTCGGTGGTCCATCCCATGTGGAAGTCGGGCAGGAATGCCACGGGATTCGCGGTGTGCACACCGCTCTGCTCGGCATTGGCACGAATAGTTTGCAAATGCACCTGCAACGCCTGCATCCCGCCAACCTTCGCAACGGCGACCCAAGCCAGCACGATGATCATGGCCATCTTCAAAATAAATTGGAAGAGGTCGGTGACCAGTACTCCCCACAGCCCGCCAATGAACGTGTAAATCCCGGTAAACGGAATCAGGATCAACACGCAAATAAGCAGGGAAGTCGTATGCGGATCTCCCAGAGTGTATTGGTAGGAACCGATTTGTAAAACCCGACCTTGCTCAATTGCGGGGCCAAGCAGAACGGTAATGATGTTGATCATCGCCTGCGTCACCCATCCCAGGATGAAGCAGTTCATGAACAGTCCGAGATAGATCGATTTGAAACCGCGCAGAAAAGCGGCGGGTTTTCCGCCGTAGCGCACTTCGACAAACTCCACGTCAGTGAGAATTTCCGACCGGCGCCAATAGCGCGCAAAAAAGAAAACTGTCAACATGCCGCCGACACAAAGGCCCCACCAAATCCAGTTTCCAGAAATGCCCTGTTTGGCCACCAATCCGCATACAAGAAGAGGCGTGTCCGCCGCGAAGGTCGTTGCGACCATCGACGTTCCGGCCAGCCACCAGGAAACATCGCGGCCAGAGATGAAAAATTCCTCGGTGCTGCCACTGGCGCGGCGCCGGTAGTAAATGCTGATCAGCAAATTCACCAGCAGGTAGCCGACGATGACAATCCAATCGATTGATGTAAGCAGCATGAGTCCCCCATTACCGCATTTTTCGTCTTAGCGAAATCTTCGAATCAAAAAGGAATGCCGATCGGAGCGATAAAGTCCCTGCACATAGACTGTAGCTTTAGCTTTGGTCGAGTATATGAGCTGCCGGATTCGGAGCAGCGGAAATCCTTTGGGGATGTCCAAAAGTTGCGCAACAACCGTATCGGCTGCGGTACCGTCGATTTCTTCGTCCGCGTAGGAAAGTTGAATATCGTAATCGTGCTTCAGAATTGAAAACAACGAACCTCGTTCCATGGAAGCACGAGTCAATCCGCCGAAATCCGCCGCTGACAGATAGCAGGTTTCCAAGGCGAATGGCTCATCCGCTCCCAGGCGCAGGCGTTCAATCTTAATCACGCGGGCAGTCGACGCCATCGCCAGCCGCGCCGTCACTTCTTGAGCATCGTCGACCAAATTGAAAGACAGGACTTTCGAGCAGGATGCCATGCCCCGCGCAGTCATTTGCTCAGTGAACCCCGTCAGCTTGTTGAAGTGGATCCTGGGAGGAGCCACAAAAGTTCCCGCGCCACGCCGGCGTTGGACAAATCCTTCGCGTTCCAATTCAGCCAGCGCATGCCGTGCCGTCATTAAGCTCACGCGATGAATTTTTGCCAGCTCCCGTTCCGAATCGACTGCATCGCCGGGTTTGAGCTGCCCGGCCTCAATGCGTTTTTGAATCGCCGCCTGGATGCGTTTGTACGCGGGCATTGCGAGTCGGCGACCTGGCGGCATGAACACTCCTGAATGGGCTCGGTATTTGCACACGCGACTCGAGCTCGCTTGTGCTATATAGCAAAAAGGCATCCTACCCTAGTCGGAGGGCTCTCGTCACCTAGAAACTTAAGAAAATAAAGGAGGAGCGGTTTTTCGGAGTGCAAGCGAATAATAGTAGGAATGCATTAGGAGACGGAAGCTTTACTCGGTCTTCTTGTCTTCATGTTTACGCAGGACTTTGTAGGTGGCGTCTTCGATCTCAGAAAGAATGGTTTCAGTCCGCGATTGGGTGCGGCGATCATCCGGCGAAATATCGGGCTTGGCCGCGGGCGCCTGGTCGTCTGTTTCTTTGGCTTTACTCGAATCCTCTGAGCTTCCCATGATTCCCCTCGGAACTGAAAATCGATCTTCTAACCGTGCCGCATTATACTTCGATCAGCACTCACTTCTGCGGGGTCCTCGCTAATAGATAATGCCCGAGCGCGTCCTGCCAGGTAGGTAACACAACTGCATATTTTTCCAGGCTCTGAGGCGATAGCACCGAATACTGCGGCCTTTCCGCCGGACGCACAAACTTCGCACTCGTAGTCGGAC
>DATBAX010000192.1:0-4553 GCA_036271275.1 Terriglobales bacterium | reverse complement strand
CCGAAAAATACTGTTTACCCCGGGCGTTTTGAGTCGTCTAATAGGGCTAGCAGCTTATGTTTTCGATCCTCCAGCGCCGGATTCCGAAGCAGCAGATTCGATCATTGTCGGTCTCGCTGACCCTGCATGGACTGTTTCTGGTTTTTCTTTTGCACGCTCCTGCTGCGACAGTGATTTCTCCTTCTTCAGCGCAGGCGGGCAAGAACGGACCGACGGTTACGCAGCTTTATTGGCCTAGTCAGAGCATGTCTGATCCGGCGCAAGAAAAATCCAAGTCATCCGCGGAACGTACACGCCAGCGAAAAGCAATTGAAGCACGGCTGACTTGGAATCGGCTGAAGAAAGAAAAAGAAAAAAAGCCGTCGCAAGGTGCGCCAACGGAAACCGTGGCAGCTTCGAAAGCGAACACACCCGACTCTCCCAGCCCAACCCCGCCTGCGGGTTCTCAGTACGGATCGCTTTACAGCGGCCCGTTTGGACATGAAGTTCGACCAGCGCTCCCAGTGTCATCCGCCGAACCGGTGGTAAGTCCAGCTGAGGTGGGCGGAATTGAAGGCAGCGTGGTGGTCGAAATTACGATTGACGACAAGGGAAACATTGTCGAGAAAACCGTGGTGCAGTCGCTTCGTCCGGCGATCGACGCCAAAGTGCTTGCTGCGCTGGAAAGTTGGCATTTCCTTCCGGCGACGCGGGACGGAGTTGCGATTCCTTCCAAGCAGGATGTGTATTACCACTTCAAGCCGAACTGAAGAAAACCGGTCTCGGGTCTCAGGTTGCCGGTCTCCGGATTCTGGTTCTGAGACTTGCCACCCTAATTAAGAATCACTCGATAGTCTTCCGCATCGAATCACTATTCACTCCATGCCTGACGCAATCCTGAGCACCACAACCCAGCCCGCACGATGGAAGATCCTGTTCGCGTTTGCGATGATTTATTTTGTCTGGGGATCGACTTATCTTTTCATTCGCATCGGCGTGCATGAGGTGCCGCCATTTCTGCTTGCGGCGGCGCGGTTCACTTTCGCAGGGCTGGCTCTTTATGGATGGATGCGTTTCAAAGGCGTGCCTTCACCGTCCGCGCGGGAATGGGCGTCCGCTACTTTCCTCGGCACGGTGATGTTCTTGATTGATTACGGTTCGTTGTTCTGGGCCGAGCAACGAGTGCCTTCAGGCGTTTCGGCCGTCATTCTCGCGACCATCCCGGTGTTCATTACCGTGCTGGAAATTATATTTCTGCGTACACAGCGTTTAACGCCGCAGCTCGGGATCGGATTGTTAGTTGGCATGGTTGGCGTCGCCGTGTTGATGCTGCGGTCGGTTTCGTTGGGCGAAGCTCCCGTCGATCGTGGAGGCGCAATCGCTCTGACAGTTGCGGCCCTGGGTTGGTCGGTCGGAACGATTTTCAGCCGCCGGCTTCCGCTTCCCAGTTCAAAAGTGATGAGCGCCGGGACACAGATGCTTACCGGCGGAATCCAGTTATTTATTTTGGCGGCGGTTGCGGGAGAGTTTTCGGGATTTCGTTTGGAAAACGTTTCTGGACGCGCCTGGTTTGCGCTTATTTATTTAATCATTGCGGGATCGCTGATTGGATTCACTGCGTACGTTTGGTTGCTGCATTATGAATCTCCTACCAAGGTAGGCACCTATGCGTATGTGAACCCTGTTGTTGCCGTCGCTTTGGGATATTTAATCGGGGGCGAAACGGTAGGGCCGCGCACCATTCTTGGGACGCTTTTGATTATCGTTAGCGTAGTGACGATTACTACGATGTCGGCGAAAACGAAAAAGCTTTCAACCGCCGAGGACTCAAAGGACGCAGAGAGAAGCGTCTAGTCGCTATGGATTTCCATATATTTTCGCTCAAGCGCTTCTGGTGAAACATATTTAAAATCGGGATCATCTGTGCAAGTAATTGATATATAGACTTTTAGTCTACCTTTCCCTTTGGCTTGTAACCTGCGAACAATTGTCTTCTACATCCCCAAAACTCTGTTGAACTTTGACTTTTTGCCAGGAGAGATATGCGAAATCTATTGAGCGGCGTGATCGCGTTGGTTCTGCTTGGAGCTGCCGTACAAGCCCAAACGTTTCGCGGAACCATTTTGGGAACTGTCACGGATCCTTCCGGCGCCGTCATTTCCGGCGCCAAAGTGAGTGTCCGAAATGCGAACACTGGGTTAGAACGCGTTACGGAAACCACCGCCGATGGCAGCTATGCCGTCCCGGAATTGCCGCTCGGAGTTTATAGCGTCACCATCACGGCGAATGGCTTTCAAACTTCGCTGACCACCAGTGTCACCGTGAATGTGGCGAGTGAACGGCGGGTTGACGCCGCGTTGAAACCAGGACAGGTTTCGCAACAGGTTGAGGTCTCAGGTGAAGCGCTTTCTCAGGTGGAAACTACATCCGATGAGTTGGGCGGAACGCTGACCGAAGAAACCATTGCCAACATTCCGGTCAACGGACGCGATTACACCAAACTGATTTATCTGAATCCCGGCGTGGCCGGTTCTCCGGATCAAATTTCTGATTCGCCTGGTTCCTACGGCACTTTTTCCATGAACGGTTCGCGTGGCCGCGCCAACAACTTCCTGCTCGATGGCACCGACATGAATGACGGCTATCGCAACGATCCGGCGATCAACGAAGCCGGAGTGTTCGGCGATCCGGCTACGATTCTGCCGATTGATGCCGTCGCCGAGCTGCGAGTGATCTCGAACTACGAGGCTGAGTACGGACGAAACAGCGGCGCTGTGGTCAATATTGTGACCAAGAGCGGCACCAATCATTGGCATGGTTCAGCGTTGGAATTCTTTCGCAGCGGAAAAATGGGAGCACGCAACTACTTCAACTTTGATCCTGATCCAAAGAGCCCGTTCAATAACAATCAATTCGGCGGATCATTCGGTGGCCCCATTATCAAGGACAAGACTTTCTTCTACGCGAATTACGAAGGCCAGAGCGAAAACGGAGCGCAAGCGGGAACCACCTGCGTCCCCGATCCGGCAGTGATTGCCGCTACCGAGACCAGCATCGTGGGAGGCGGCGGGACGGTAGATCCCGTTACCGCCGGAATACTCGCGCGCAATCCGTGGCCCACGCCGAACATTGCCGGCGCAACCAGCAGCACAACCGGGTGCAGCGAGAATAATCTTTCCACCTCGACCGGTTTTTTTAATCGCATCGACAGTTTCATCGCAAAGATTGATCACAACTTTCATCCCGGGAACCTGATCACTGGCCGTTATTACTACGGCAACAGCAACCAGAGCTTCCCATTCGCCCAACTTGCGGGCGGCCTATTGCCGGGCTTCAATACGACCACCCCGACGCGCGTTCAGTTGGTTTCACTTTCCTGGGTGAAATCGGTCGGCTCCGGCACCAACGAAGCCCGATTGGGATGGAACCGCTTCGCGGAAGGGTTCTTCCCCGAAGACCAGAGTTTCCTGCCATCATCGATCGGCCTGGACACTGGCGCGAGTGCCTATAACGGCGGATTGCCGGTAATTACTTTTGACGGCGCGCTGGGAAGTGAAAGCAGTTTCTCGCAAATTGGCGCGACTTCTTCGGTGCCACGGAATCGCGTGGACTCCAACTGGCACTTCATCGACAACTATTCCTGGAAGCTCGGCAAGCATGACATTAAATTCGGATATGAATTCCGCCGCAGCACCATCATGCAGGTACTGAATCACGATTTCCGCGGCACGTTGAGTTTTGCCGACCTGTCGGAATTCCTGCAAGGCATCCCCGACGGCGGTGGCCAAATTGCCGGTGACACGCAACGTCACACTTCCGAGAACAGCCAGGGCCTTTATCTTCAGGATGAATTCCGCGTTGGTCAGCGTTTGACTTTGAACTACGGCGTGCGTTGGGACTACTTCGGAGTGGTGAAAGAAGAAAACAATCTGCTGTTCCGCTTCAATCCCGCCGCCGGCGGCAGCCTGACGCAAGTCGGCAGCGGCGGAGCTTCGGGCTTGTACGATCCCGACTACAACAATTTCGCTCCCCGGGTTGCTTTTGCTTATGACTTAACCGGCAAAGGCCAGACAGTGATTCGCGGCGGATGGGGAATCGCTTACGACGCGTTCTCCCAGGATATCTTCTTAGGTCACTTGCCCTGGAATTGCATTTTCTGCCCTGGCCCTGCTTATGTGGGAAGCGGTCCTGGCGGACTTTCCTTCGGAAGCGCGAACGCCGGGCCGCTCGCTGCTAACTCCCCCGTCTACGGCGGCTTTGGCCCCAACGAGGATTTCTTTGTTGCCGATCCGCACATGCGGACGCCCTATACCCAAAACTTTAATTTGAATATTCAGCAGCAACTCGGCAATAAAGCTGTGTTTCAGGTCGCTTATGTAGGCTCGAAGGGAACCAAGCTGTTTCAGTTCCTCGATATTAATCAGCCGAGCCAAGCGGAAATTACGGCATCCGATTTGGCAAACGGCGTGAGCTATCTGAGCGTGCCACGCAACTTCGCGAATTTCCCGGAATATTTGAACGAAGAAAAATCTTCCGCCAACTCCATTTATCACTCACTGCAAACGACGTTGCAT
>DATBAX010000191.1:0-7261 GCA_036271275.1 Terriglobales bacterium | reverse complement strand
GATTATTCGTCGCCGCGGACTTGCCATGAATCCTGCTGTTCGAATTCGGCTTTCTTTTCGGCGCCATGCTGGTTGTACCAATCCGTCCAGGCGGAGACATCTGGTGGGAGGTTCTGGTCGGTGATTTCGGTCAGCGCCAGGAAAGACCAATTGCGCGTTTGCGCCGAAGTCCGGGAATCGCGCAGCAAGGAAAGGAGCCGGGGGACCATTCGCATGCGTTGTGTGCGGGTGAAGATGCCGCAGTCGGCGATGTTGCATCCGGCGCGTTCGCGAACTGTGGCGGAGCGGTCCATGGCGAAAGAATCGAAGAGTTGATCGAGAGCTTCGTCGGTCCCAAGGAAGCGAAGGCCCTCCACGCCCCACTGGCGGACGACGGCATCCGGATCGTTTTTCGCGTAATTCACCAGCACCGGATAGATCCGGTCGTAGGCGACTCCGCGACCGGCTAACATGCCCATGAAGTAAATCGAGTTGGCTCGCGACTGTGGATCGCTTTCGGCACGCTCAATCATAAGTTCGGCGGAGTGGTCGTCTTTTTTCCAGCCGTCCATTGCGAGATTAAGGTCGGCATTGGCCTGGCGCACGCGCAGGTCGGTTGAGAACTGCGACCGCTGTTCCAACTGCTTCATGCGCGGCGTGAGCTTGATGTCGCCCAGCCAAATTCCGATGCTCTGTTCAAACAGATCCAACGCCCGGGAATCGTGTTGGATGGCGCGGTCCAATAATTCTTCGGCTTGCGCCTGGGCGGGAAGTTGCCGGATACGTTGCTCATCGCTGTCTGTTAGGGCGGAGTAAGAAATACGCGAGAGCCGTGTTGTGGCCGCTCCAGAAGATACGGATCGATGGGGCGTGTGCGGCACGGACACGATGCGAAAAGCGATATAGCCGATCCAGCCGAGGAAAATCATCGCGCCGAAAATTGCCGCTGCGCGATTGCCGCGTTTGAAAGCCGGCGAAACAGCGGCGGGTGATTGTCCGCGCTGCGGAGGCGAGCCGGCATAACTTACAAAGGGAGCGTCGACGGAAACGTGCGTATCCAGATTAAGGCCGGCGAATTTTTGGATTTGCGCGGCAATCCAACGCGCTTCCTGGCGGTCGTAGATCGCGTCGGCCAGGGTCAGCTTTTTGCCGGTTTTGGTCAGCAGCCGAATGGAGTAACTGGCGCTCTTTGGACTCGTGCCCTGATACGAACCTGTGACGGCGAGAATCTGTCCGATGTCGGTGAACGAAAATTCCTGCGTGCTGCCGATTCCAAGCAAAGTCTTGCGCAGACTGATTCTTCCATTGCCGACTTCAATGTGAATGCTTCCCAAAGCCGATCGAATCGATGCATAGATGAGAAGGACGTCGAACAGTCCGAAGACAATCGGGAAGAGTGCAGGGGCGGTGGAACGGTGGAGAAAGTAGACAATCGCCGTCCACGCGACGGTAAAGAGAATGAGGGCCAGCACCTTTCCAGGATTGCGAAAGGCGTGGAAATAAAATTCCGTCCCGCCATTTGGCCCGGTGGAGACCACGACGACAGGATTACTCGGCGCGGGGACATCGGAGGCATCGCTTTGGAATGCCGGCGCAGTGGCCGCAGCGGAAGAGGATGCGAAATTATTGCTGGAATTGTAGTTCGCGAAACTTGAACTGGAAACGCCGGGTGCGGAAGCCGGACTCAAACGGAACACCGGCACTTCGAAATCATCGGAATAATCGACGCCGGGAACGTCGGCTTCAGCATGCAGGAGCCAAAGCACCTGGTCGTTAGGATGATCGTGATTCGTTTCAAGACCGTCGCTGGGGATTCCGAAATCGACAGGGACGGCCGCATCGCCCATGGGCCCGGCGTTAAGAGCGTCGGCCGGAATATTTTTTGTGTCCTGCCAGAGCAAAATTTGGTTGGTGGTGCTGTCGCGTCCGGAATTAGTGATCACCTGGCGTACGCATGACAGACGCAGGTCGATGCCATGGGCCGCTGTCGTATTGAAACGCAGATGGATTGTGCCGTGGAGTGGGCGTCCGGGTGTATATGGCAGCGAGGCAAATTCAAAATAAGTTTTACCGAAGCGCTCGCGGCGAATGGAGGCGCGTACTGCGGCCCCTAATAGGATCACGCCAATCAGGCAGAAGCCGAGCGGAAGTAAAGCCTTCAAGTCGGATTTCTGTAGAAGTTGCGGTACGGCAAAAGCGGCAACTGTGATCGAAATTACATTCCAGAAGATGGCTGCGATCCATAGTCCGATGATCGTGTTGCGATTCTTGCTTTCCGACCGGCTGGCTGCCCAATCGTCCTGCCAAAGCCACGGCGAATCTGGATGGGCCTGCTGCAGCGCGGATTGCCGCTTGAGCTTGCGTCCGCCGTAGATGACGGCCAATACAATCCCCAGGCCAACCGCCGCGAAAAAGAAACACACCGCGATCCCGACGAGCGGATTGCCATGGATCTTGGCTGGGTCGGCCCAGAAAAATGTACTGGCCCCGAACAAACCAAATCCCGCGAAAACCAGCCCGAATGCGATGCCATAGGCGGTCCCGGCCCTGGAAATTTGAGTCACCGTCGGATTATAGGGTTGTGCGGTCCCGTTTTTTGAAGGGAACGATCCTGTTTCATTACGCCGGTAACCTGCCTCGGCCGTGATAACTTGGCTGGTTGATTGGAGTTCTTGGTGATCGTAATCGTCATGGGCGTGACCGGGTCGGGGAAGACGACGATTGGGGAGTTGATGGCTCGCCAACTGGGATGGGAATTTGTGGATGCGGACAGTTTTCACTCGGCGGCAAACAAAGAAAAAATCCATCAGGGAATTGCGCTGACCGATGCCGATCGTGCGCCCTGGCTTCAGGCGATGCGAGATGCGATCGTCGACTGGATCGCGAATGGAAAAAATGTTGCGCTGGCGTGTTCGGCTCTGAAGGTCGCTTATCGGCAGGAGTTGGCGGTCAATGCTGACGTAAAATTTGTTTATCTCAAAGGCAGCTATGCGTTGATCGCGAAGAGATTGCAATCGCGGCATGGACATTATGCATCGGAGTCGATTCTGGCCAGCCAATTTGCGACGTTGGAAGAGCCTGAGGATGCGGTTGTGGTCGATATCGATCAGGCGCCGGAGGAGATCGTTGGGGAGATTCGGGAGAAACTTGGGCTTTGACTGAAGAGTTCGGTGAAGCCCCCGCCCTCCCGCAAAAAGCGCGGGGAGGACGGGGCACCCTCAAGTCCTGGAAGCCGTTTCTCCCTTTGGCCGCAATTGTTTACAATAGGACACTTCGCCTTCCTTTCCGGGAAAGGCTGGGCCCGACTGTGGGGCCGACGACAAATTTGGAACCGCTAAATCACAATTCAGTTTCCGCGGACCAGGTGTACTGGCGGGTCGAAGGTAGCTTGTTGGAACTGACTACGGTCAGGCCCATCGGCTTCTTCACCTGGAATGCGCAGACGTTTTCCGAACGATGGGTGCGCCGCGGGTTGGTGTTGCTCATGGCGCTGCTGCGTCCGTTTTTGTATGCGATAAACCGGAAATTTGCTACCCGGGCGGTGCACACCGTTTTGCGTGGAATCAGCCGCGACCGGCTGGATCTGCTGGGTGAAGAATACTTCCAGTACAAGTTGAAGCCTTACCTGAAACCGGATGGTGTGCAGGCGCTTAGTGCATTGGTTGATTCCGGCAAAAAAGTCGTATTGGTGAGCCAGGGATTGGATCACGTGATGCGTCCACTGGCGCAACACCTCGGAGTGAAGTGGCTGATTGCGAATCGTTTGGAGTTTCGCGATGGCATGGGAACGGGGAGGCTGCTTGATCCGGTTGTGCGTCCCCGCGGAATGTTCGCGCGAATTACCGGCACCGGTCCCGACGGAAGTCGTACGGCGGAAAAACTTGTTCATGATTTAGGTTTGGCCGATGTCGCGGAATTGCAATCGGCGGTAGTCGCGGCGAAACGGCAGGCACCTGACCTGGAACGTCCGATCGTGGATTTTGACGGAAACGGACGTTTACAGCCCTTCTCGGTCCGCAAAGCGCTTGCGGGCAAGCACCTCATGCTGATCGGCGTGACCGGGTTTATCGGCAAAGTCTGGCTGGTGAACACGCTGATGGATCTGCCTGAGATTGGCAAGATTTATTTGCTGATTCGGCGGCAGAAATCGAATCCGGCGCAGAAGAGGTTTGAAAAACTGGTGGAAGAGTCGCCGGTATTTGATCCTCTCTACGAACGCTATGGTTCCGGGTTGTTGAGTTTTCTGCAAGAGCGCGTGGAAGTAGTTGAAGGCGATGTCTCGCAGCCTGGTTTGGGGCTGACTCCGGAAAAATCGGAAGAGCTGCGAAAGAAACTTGATGTCATCATTAACAGTTCCGGGCTGACCGATTTCAATCCTGATCTGCGCGAGGCGTTGTCGTCCAATGTGGATGCGACACTTCACGTTTTGGACGTCGTGAGAGCGTCTGACCATGCTGGCCTGGTGCATCTTTCGACCTGCTATGTTGCCGGGACGCGCGACGGACGGGTCAACGAGACGCTGCGTCCGAACTACACGCCTGTAGGTGTGGCGGATTTTGATGCCGAAGCCGAGTGGCGATCTCTGCATGAATTCGTCGATCAAGCTGAAGTGAAAGCTGAGAGCGCTGAAGTCACGGACGAATTGCGGCGGCAGGCGTTGAGCAAGGAACATGCGGCCAAAAATCTGCAGGGCGCGGCGCTGGATAACCAGATTCGCAAGAATCGGGTGCGTTGGTTGCGCGAATATTTGACCGAGGCAGGGAAGAAGCGCGCCAACGAATTGGGATGGCCGAATACTTATACGCTATCGAAAAGTTTGGCCGAGTCTTTGATTTATAAGTACGGCGAAGGACTTCCGATCGCAGTGGTGCGGCCGGCGATTGTCGAAACATCCGTAGAGAAACCGTTTTTAGGATGGAACGAGGGCATCAATACTTCTGCCTCGCTTTCTTATTTGCTCGGAACTTCGTTCCGGCAACTGCCGTCCAATGAACGCAAGCGGCTGGATATTATTCCGGTCGATTCGGTTTGTCAGGGCATGACTTTGATTGCGGCTGCGGTCATCGAGCGGCGTAACGACGCCATGTATCAGTTGGCCACTTCGGCGACCAATCCTTGCGACATGCGGCGGTCGATTGAGCTGACTTCGCTGGCGCATCGCAAACATTATCGGGCGCAGGAAGGGCTGGAATACTGGCTGCGCCTGCGGTTGGATGCGATTTCGGTATCGAAAGAACGTTACCAGCGGATGTCAGCGCCGGCGCAGAAGGCGATAATTAAATCCATTCAGCGGGTGATGGCTCCGTTGCCGTTGCGCAAAACACCGTTGGCCCGGACAGAGCGAAGTTTGGAGCGAGTGGAAAAGCTGATCGAATTGTTCGAACCATTTATTCTTCTGAACGAACATGATTTTGTCGCCGACAATGTGGAAAAACTTTCCTACGCTCTGGTAGAAGAAGAGAAGGCTGATTTCGGATACAACACGCGCTCGCTCGATTGGTGGGAGTACTGGATCAACATTCATATTCCCGCGCTGCGCAAATGGACTTATCCTTTGATTGAGGGCCGTCCGCTTGAGGCGCGGCCAGCGCGCAACCTGCATTTCGCCGACGAGAATGGCAATGGCGAAATTGCGCAAACCGGTACAACGGGAGCAACGTGGCGATATTCCTGACAGGTTCCACCGGATACATCGGCGCTCACGTCGCCGCCAATTTGATGAACGACCACGGGGCCGGACTGAATGTGCTGGTGCGTGCCCGCGATCCGCAGGAGGCGCAGGCGCGGTTATGGCAGGCGCTGCAACTGCACATGGATTTCCCGCGCTTCTACGAATTTCTGCAGACACGTATCCGGATTTTTTGCGGTGACCTTACCGATTTGCAATTCGGATTGGGGCGGGACGACTACGATCGATTGATCCACACCACTGATTCGATCATTCATTGCGCGGCTTCGTTGAATCGCAAATCCGAAAAAAGCTGCATGAATGTGAATTTGCGCGGGACTTTAGAAGTTCTGCAACTGGCGCGGCATTCGCATCATTATCACGGCCTGCGCCGGTTCAGCCAGGTGAGCACGGTAGCGGTGGCGGGAAAGCGGCAGGATGAAGTTGTCGCCGAAGACCAGTCAATTGATTGGAATCGCTCGGATTACGATCCCTACGCTCGCACCAAAAAATTCTGCGAGCACATGGTGCGGCAGCTTCTTCCCGATGTGCCGCTCACAATTTTTCGGCCGAGTATTGTGCTGGGAGACAGCCGCCGTCCCGAGACTACACAGTTCGATATGGTGAAGTCGTTTGTATTTCTAGCCGGACTGAAGGCGCTTCCGTTTCGTCCCAAAGACAAGATTGACATTGTGAACGTGGATTTCGTCGCCGATGCGATTGCCACGCTGCATCAGCGGGACCAGACGCGATTCGATACTTATCATCTTTCTTCCGGCGTGGAGTCGCAGACGTTTCGTGAGCTGACCACCGCGCTGGCCGCAGCGCAACATAAGCGTGCGCCTATCTTTCTGCCGTTTCTTGGGAAACCATTTGCCAGCACGGTGAACCTGTTGGCGAATCGCAAGGGCAATGTTGGATTCGGCGCGTCGCTGATGAAGGTGTTCATGCCCTATCTGCAATGGAACACGGTGTTCGACAATAGCCGTGTAACTTCGGAGCTCGGTCGCAAGCCGGTGCCATTCTCGCAGTACAGCTATCCGCTCTTGAAGTTCAGCCAGGATTCGAACTTTGCATACTCCTATCAGGATTGGCCCGCGAAAGTTGGAGGGTCTGCCGCATGATGGATTTTATCCTCGAGACCTGGGTTAGCAGCGCCATCGAGAGATCGAAAGCGGGATGGATGCTGGGCAAAGGCAAGCCTTGGAAGCCCGGAGACCGGCTGAAGCTTCTCTTTGCCGGCTATAACGGCACCCGCAACATGGGATCCGATGTGCGCGTTGAAGAAATGTTGCGGCAGCTTCGTCACATTTTAGGCCCCGATAACGTAGCCTTCAGCGTGATGTCGCAGAACTTTAAACGCTCTGAAGGATATTTCGAAGATACCGCCCAGGTTTTTCTGCCGGATATTTTTCCACCTTTCCTGGCCAAAGAAGTTCCGAAACATCACGGAGTAGTAGCGTGCGAAGGGTCGACGTTCAAGAGCAAGTTTGCAAACGCCCTGACGACGATGATGATTGGATCGTTGGGAATTGCAGCCGCGCAGAATAAATTATCGGTCGGCTACGGCTCGGAAGCCGGACACATGGATCCGCCGATCAAAAAGATGTGCGC
>DATBAX010000190.1:0-11040 GCA_036271275.1 Terriglobales bacterium | reverse complement strand
GTCGAAACAATCAGGCCGACCAGGGTAAGTTTCAAGCGATGGCTAAATCTTTTCGTTCTTCCAGTCACTTCAGTCCTCTTTCGTACTTGTAATGTTCTAAGTTGAAAACAAATCAGGATTGGCTCACTTCCACGGATTGATCGGCATTGACAAAGAACCACAACGCTCCGGCGGTCAGAGTGAGCACTCCTGCAAAATCCAGGGCCCGCGTCCAGCCAAAATGAGTAGCGATATAGGCGGTAAGTACCGGCGAAATCCAGCCCCCCAGATTTCCTCCCATGTTCACCAGGCCAGAGAGAGATCCGGAAAAGTTTTGCGATAGATCGTTGCAGGCGGCCCACCAGCCTGTGGTGGCAAATCCAATAAATCCAGCCGCAGCGGCAAGAAATAGAATTGCCAACTTGTTGTCCGCCGTGTGACTACCCAGCCAAAGCAAAGTCGTCGAAGAGATCAACCCTGCCCAGACAGCGCTCTGCCGGCCTCTGCGGCGGCCCAGGCGAATCACCGCGGCATCCGAGACCGCGCCTCCAATAGGAGTCAAAACGGCCATCGCGATAAACGGAGTTGTCCCCCACAGGCCGCCTTGCATGATCGTCAAATGCCGGACTTGCACGAGATATAGAAAAAACCATGTGTAGTAAAGATAGGAGGCGTATCCAACGAAAAAATAACTGAGGACCAAAAGCCACGCCGAGCGATTTAGAAATATTTCCTTCCACTGCGAGGAAACATGCGCCACCGCAATATCCGCAGCTGAAAAAAGTTCTGTATGAATTTGCGCGATTTCCGCATCATTCACACTGGAGTGTTGTTCGGGACGGTCGGTTACATAGAAGTACCAAACAATCGCAATGACAATTCCGATACTTCCGCAGACATAGAAAGATGTTTGCCAACCCCATTTCCTCATCATCCAGGCAATCAAGATCGGCGTCAGCACGCCTCCCAGCCCGATGCCCGCCAGAAACATACTGTTTCCGATACCGCGCTGGGTTGGCGCCATCCAGGAAGAAACAATCTTGTTGGCATTGGGAAAGGTAGCGCCCTCACCCAAACCGATCAGAAAACGAACGATCGCAAATGACCACGCAACCCCGAACATATGAGCGAATGGCAAGTGTGGCGCGACGGCTGTCGCCGCCGAAAAAATCGACCACCAGAGAATTGCCACCGTGATAACGATGCGCGGACCATAGCGGTCGGCAAGCCATCCACCAGGAACCTGAAAGAACGCATATCCCAAAACAAAGGCGCTTAAAATCCAGCCCAGGGTTTGTGTGCTGAGCCGGAATTGCTGCTGGATGTATTGTCCCGCGATGCTCAGGTTGAGCCGGTCCAGAAAAGTCAGCGCCGAAACAACCGCGAGCAGGGCCATCACATGCCAGCGCACATGCGTGGGACGGCCCGCACTATTCTCGATACGTGGCACGCTCCGCGATGATTCGAAGTGATTCATGCGCCCAGGCAAACATGTTCGACATCTCACGCACAACCTTCATCCGACGAAAATCTCTTACTCCCAATCGAATGAATAGAGCCGTGTCTGATTGAGATAGAAGCGCGCGCGGATTTCTCCGGCTGGGACGCGGTCGCCACCTTTCCACTTGATGAAAGCCCCTTCGCTGTCTCCCTTGAACGGCGTGCAATCTTCACGACTGAAGCCCGGAATCGGTTTTTCATCACTTACGAAATCAGGCGCCAGCGGGCCTTCGCGCCCTGGAACTGATTTTCCTTGCAGCAGCTCTACCTGCAATGATCCGTTGCGGACGGTTTGCGCATTGATTCGCAATCGCTTGCCTGAAACAGAAAGAGGCTTGGTCCCCAGCATTCCTTCCATCGGCCCGCCGCTTGCGGTCACCGCGGCCCATAGGCGTCCCAATTTCCAGGAAGCCCGGCAACCGGCGCTGTGAAACCACGTCATACTGGCGTTCGGAGAGTAGGCATCCATCTCTGTTCCAGAGCGCAAGCCCGTTGGATAATTCGGCCACTTGAATGTTTTGCGGAAATCCTGCACGAGCTCGGTGGTCATATAATCGGCGTGCAGTCCGTCGCATCCGGCATAGTAGAAGTACAATCTGCCGTCATGATGAAAGGGCGATTGCAGGGGCCAAATCATGCCGCCGCCATAGTTGCCCAGTTTATTGAGTGGAACGCAGGGACGACGATCGGGACGCCACCAGCGCTTACCATCGCGTGACGCGGCAAATTGAATGTCAATCGTCTGCGTGAGCAGATGATAGACAGCCAATGCCCCGATGTAACCGCCCTTCTCTGGAACCGTATCCAGCTCCATGAATTGCGTATCTTGCGGATCGAGCCAATCCGGCATGATCACGGGTTCGTACGCTGACCAGTTGGTGCCGTCTTCGCTGGTGCGAACCACGATGTAACGGCATTCGCCGACCGCCACGTCATACGGCACTAATCCACCCGGAGGCACGGGCATGATTCCCTTGTAGAACGTGCGGTAAGTTCCGTCCTCTACTTGATGGACCAAAATACTATCGCGGGTGCTGAGTCCCAACTTCTCCCACGGCTCCCAATGTTTTCCGTCCGCGGAATGGTAGCGATAAACTCCAGCGGTGCTTTTCGTTTCTCCCTTCGCCAAAGGAAATCCTTTGACCACGGAATTCGGACCCGACTCTTCGGGATACCGCAGCAAAAACATTTCGTAGCGATAATCGGGCGGCCCGTCGGGATGAAAAATGACGGAAGGATGTTGGCACAAGCCACCCGAATCAAGATCGAGCAGGATGTTGGTTTTCTTGCCATCGCGCAGCACGATGTCGAGTTCCGGCCTGGTCCAATTCACGCCGTCTTTAGATTCGGCATACGTGAGAATGCGTCCGGCCGCTGGATTTTCCGTAGGCCCCTTGCCCACATGTTTGCTCAGATACCAGGCCTTCCATAAATTGTCCGTGGGATCGACCATCACGGCGCCATGAAGAAAAACGCAGGCACTGTCCCAATCGTTCTCGGGTTCGACCAACGGATTTTTCGGATCTTGCTCCGCTTCCTCCACGCGCCAGGCAATGTTGCGCCGCTCGAGAAAGTCTTCACTCATCAAGAAAGAAAATTGCTGATCTTTGTTGTGGACATAGGCGGGCAACTTCGCGGGCGGCGAGCTAGTTTTGGATCCGGCTTTATTAGGCACTACGCTATCCTCCTGAATCGAAGCGGGCAAATTAAGATAACTGGATGATTAGAACTTTTCTTGTCGGTGGTAAGCAAGACTTGATGATTCCCAATCGTTAATTCAATGTTGAACGATATAAAACATTATCACGCATAAATAGTCAAGTTTAATATTTTGTTGAAATAATACTTGACACCTATCAAGCCGGAAAATATACCTGTTATCGTCTCTAATTCTATGTCTGAACCCGGCGATGTCGTGTTCACCGATGACTCGGCAACGGTGGTAAAAGAAAGCCGCGAGCTCGGCCGGGTGCAGCTTGCAAATTCGTGCGTGAGTTCCGAACGGATGGAGATGACAGGGAAATGAAAATCGCAGATATCCGCGCGACCACCGTGGCAGTCCCCCTCGAAGCTCCATTGCGACATGCCAACGGAGCTCACTGGGGAAAATTTGTCCGCACCATCGTTGAAGTTGAAACCGACGACGGATTGATCGGACTGGGCGAAATGGGCGGTGGTGGCGAATCCGCCGAAAACAGTATTCGAGCGTTGAAGTCTTATCTCATTGGACACGATCCTCTTCAGCTTGAGCAGTTGTACTGGAAAATCTGCAATCCCACCGCTTCGTTGTACAACAATCGCGCCCAGATGCATGCCGCCATCGAGTTCGCCTGCATGGATTTGGCGGGCAAAAAACTCGGCATTCGAGCCTGCGATTTGCTTGGAGGCGCGCTACGCGAAGAGATTCCCTTCGCCAGCTATTTGTTCTATCGCTATGTAGACCAAACAAGCAGCGCAGGCGGCGAAGAGACTGCCGATGAAATAGTTGCTGCTGCAAAACAACTCAAAAGCGAACACGGATTCCGCTCCCACAAATTAAAAGGCGGCGTTTTTCCTCCGGATCACGATCTGGAAGTCTATCTGGCCCTGGCCGCCGCTTTCCCCGGCGATTCGTTCCGCCTCGATCCCAATGCTGCATGGAGCGTGGAAGAATCGATCCGCATTGGACACGCGATCGAAGGCGTTCGCAACGACTACTACGAAGACCCTTGCTGGGGGCTGGAAGGCATGCGGCGGGTCCGTTCGTTTGTGAATATTCCGACCGCTACGAATACGGTTGTAGTGAATTTCGAGCAACTCGTCGCCTGTATTCAACTCGACTCTATCGACGTCATTCTGCTCGACACAACTTTCTGGGGCGGATTGCGCCAGGCATGGAAAGCCGGGGTCATTTGCGAAAAATTTCAGCGCGGGGTGAGTGTTCATTCCAGCGGTGAACTCGGCATTCAACTTGCGACCATGCTCCATCTCGGCGCCACGTTGCCGAACCTCACTTTCGCGGCCGACGCCCACTATCACCACCTCAAAGACGACATCCTCAAGGGAGGCAAGATGAAATATGTGGACGGCAAAATCGCCGTGCCGTCTGGCCCGGGTTTGGGCGTGGAACTCGATCGGGACAAGGTGCGCGAATATGCAGAACTCTTTCGCGCCACGGGTGGCTACGCATACGATCGCGATCCGCAACGGCCCGGCTGGTATGCCGTCGTCCCTGAAGGCCGCTTTGCTCGTCCGCGAGGAAATAAAAAAACTTAACACTGCAATAGTCGGAGACATTTATGAGTGATGCAAAATCGTGGACAGGCAAAGTCGCGGTAATTACCGGCGGGTCCTCCGGCATCGGAGAAGCGACGGCCGCCGAATTTGCGGCCCGCGGAACGAGAGTCGCCATTCTGGATCGGGCTGTGGTCAAGTCCAGTGCGAACCCAAATTACCTTTCTCTAGCTTGCGATGTGTCCTCCGGATTCGCCGTGGAGACAGCGGCTGCGCGAATCAAGGCGGAATTTGGGGCCGTTAACTTTCTCGTAAATAGCGCGGGCATTCAGCGCTATGGCACCGGCACTACCACATCGGAGGAAGCCTGGGACGAGGTCATGTCCGTGAACGTGAAGTCGATGTTCCTGACCTTTCGGGCGTTTTGTCCGCTCATGAAAGACGCCGGGGGGGCGGTCGTGAATGTTTCGTCGGTACAGGCGTTGGGCGCTCTACCGAACTCAGTCGCCTACGTCACCAGCAAACACGCGATCGCGGGACTCACCCGCGCGTTGGCAATCGATCACGCAGTCGACAACATTCGGGTGAACTGTGTTTGTCCCGGCTCGGTGGACACGCCTATGCTTCAGGCGAGTATAAAAAACAGTGACGGGCTGGAAGCTCTTTTGCGCGACATCGGGCAACTGCACGCACTCGGACGCATTGCGCGGCCCGCGGAAGTGGCGAAAGTGATTGCTTTCCTATGTAGTGACGACGCGTCCTTTGTTACCGGCGGAATTCATGTTGTGGATGGAGGAATGACGGCGCTGGTCACCGGGAAACCTCCCATAAAAAAATAGCCTTTCGGCCTCTCCAGGATTCAGGACGAACGAGTGGATAGCACAAAGCGAGATTACCGCAACCAGCCATTCAAAATCGGCGTGGCCATTGGCGAAAGTACAACCGCTGGCGGAACGGCGACCAGCCGCGACCTGACGTGGGTGAGTCGCCTGACAGAGCTGATCAATGAATCTCAACTAAAACCCATTCAGATGATCAACAGCGGCATTGGGGCAAACGTGATCTCGTCCAGAAGCCCAAGTTACGAAGAATCAGGCAAGCCCAGCGCGGCCGAACGTTATCAAAAACATGTGCTCGATTACTCTCCGGACCTGGTTTTAATTTCCTATGGACTTAACGATGCGCGCGGCGGAACGCCGTTGGCGCAGTTTCTAGAGGACCTGAAAGACATCACGTTGGACATCAAGGCGAAGACCGGCGCGCTCGTCGTCCTGGCGAATGCTTATTTCATGACCGGATTCGACCGGTATGTTCCCTACAATCAAGGCAACATAGCTACTTTCATGGGTTACAACTGCGCGATAAAGCGGCTCGCGGAAGAGTGCGGCGTACTATGTGCCGATGTGTTTGCCGCCCAGGCGATGGCCCCATGGATGGTCGATCCCGACGGCGTGCACGCCAATAATCTGGGTCATCGGGTGATTGCGAATCGCGTTTTCGAAGTGTTGGCCCAGAACTGCAGCGGCCTTTCGCAAAAGGCGTTCGAGGTGAGAAAGAACTTCGAGCAGTGGCGTGACGAATCCGTTCTCAAACAGTTGTACTAATTAAGAACACGCTACTTCGGTTCAAGTTCAGGATAGAGCGGAAGGTTGATCCACGCTCCATTCAGTTTCGACGAGCCTCGTGCCGCTTCGATGACTTCGACACAACGCAAACCTTCGCGCCAGGTCAGAGATGGCTCGGTCCCATCTGTAATCCAACGGACAAAATCCTGCGTTTCTTTTCGTAACGCCTCATTGGCCCCTACGGGATCACCTCCAGGTTCCTCGAATCGTTCGTGATGTTCCTCCGATTCGCCGAGTGCCCTCCAGTAGAGATTCACCTCCTGAAAAGATGTGACCAAGCGCATGCCCCCATCGCGACACGTCACCTCTGCCCCATACACCTGCCGGTAACGACGAAGGGGATAGGAAAGAGAAACTCCAAAGAATCCGATTGCGCCAGAGCGAAACCGAAGCATCACGTGCATTGAATCCGAAAAGTCGTAGCGCTTATCCACTTGTGGCCCGGCTACGGCAGAAACGGCTTCCACATCGCCACAGAGAGCACGCATCCAATCCAGTTCATGCACTCCGGAAAGAGCCAGCACGCCCCCGCTTTGAGATTCACGCGTCCACCAGCCTTTGAAATCATCGGGACGAGCGTCAAAATATCCCACGATCGACATCGATGCCACTTCCCCTAATTGCTTGCCAAGCTGAATCATCCTGGCCCAGGGTTGGCGCAATCGACGCTTTTGCCCGACCATTAGTTTCACGTTGGCCGCTTCGCATGCTCGAACCATCTTCCAACAGTCCGGCAGAGTCGGCGCCATGGTTTTCTCGCAAAAGACGTGCTTCCCCGCTTGCGCCGCTGCTACGGCGATTTCGGTGTGGGTAAAATTCGGCCCCGTTAAGGCCACGGCGTCGACGTCCGCCGTCTTCAGCAGAGTTTCGTAATCGCCAAATTCGGCAACTTTCAATCCGCTGGACTCTACGAATCTCGTTCGGGACGACGGATTCGGATCACACACCGCAACCACATCGGCAACTTCATTGATAAAGCTGGCCAATATCGGACCGAAGTTCCCGGCGCCAATCATCCCGAATCGAAGTCTGCGCCCACCCATACAAATGTCCTTTCAGAGTTTCGGATTATTTAGACGAACACCGCGCACACCGGGGTTATCGAATCGTTGCACCGTAGCTCGATCCAACGACGATGCAAGCAAAATCTCCCGGTTCGCCCCAGCGAACGCGACATGGCAGGGGCCTCTCAACGCTTCCCCTTGCCAATCTTCCGCGAACGTTTCGAGTCTGCGAGTATTCACATCAAAGACGCAAATCTTGTCCGGCCGATGACAGGCAATCCACATCCGGCCGTCTTCGTCGAATGCAATGCCATCGGGAACGTGCCTAGGCATGTGCACTACACGTTCAATCCTTCCCGCCGATCCATCTTTTTTGATTTCAATTCGAGAGATGCTGCCGCCCCAGGTTTCAACGTAATAGATAAATGTTTCGTCGGGATCGATGGCAATGCCATTGGGCGTATCGATTGCCTCCGCGCACCAAACTTCAGCGTCGCCACCACCCGGCGGAATTCGATAAATATGCCCATCGATAGTTTTCGACCACGACCCCGTATCCGAGATGTACATGTTGCCGGAGCGGTCGAAAACAGGAGTGTTTGCGCTCATAAAGCCGTTTGGAGCGGGACCTTTCGAATAGACGCTGAGCTTTCCGTCCGGAGTAATTTTCACGATGCGGCTGCCCGGCCAATCCGGTTCAGCACAATAAAGATTGCCGTCAGCATCGACAACCTGTCCCAACACGCGTCGCGGCGCTGTCGAAGCGAATGACACGGCCGTATTTGTCGCAAGGTCAATCTTAAAAACTCGGCAGGTGTTGAAGCCAGTTGTGTAAGCTTCGCCCAGCGGACCAATCGAAATGGATTCGTTGTGATCGACACCACTGATTTGGCCGACGTTCTTCAGATCGTATGGTTGTAATAAATCTCTATTCATAAATATCCTTGTCTCCGCGGCTATACGAGGACCATTCCGCCATCCGCCTCGGGAAATCCGTACGCATGCAAAGTATGGAATGGATGCTTCTTGATAAAGTCCCAGTTCAAGTCGACTCCTAGACCGGGCCTGGTCGGGAGTTCAAGATAACCATCTTTCACTTGCGGTCCGTATAGCTGTACGTCGTTGAAGAATGAGTAATAGCGCCAATGTTCCAGGGTGAGAAAATTCGGCATCGCCGCGCATGCATGAAGATTGGCCGCCAATGCGACCGGCCCATAGGGATTGTGTGGAGCAATCTTCATGTTGTAAACCTCAGCCATGGATGCGATCCGGAGAAGTTCAGCGATTCCGCCGCAATGCGTAATGTCCACTTGCAGGACATCGACCGCGCTGAGCTCGATCCATTCGCGCACTCCCCAGCGAGTGAATTGCCTTTCACCAGCAGCAATTCGAACTCCTGGCCATGCGCGCCGCAACTCGACCAAAGATCGTGGACCATCCGAATTGACCGGCTCTTCCACGAAGAGCAATTTAAGGTCATACACTTTCTCGATGAGGCGATGAGCTGCCTGCGGAGAGAAGTTGCCGAGACAGTCCATCATCAAATCGAAATCCGGGCCAACCGCAGATCGCAAATCGGAAAAAAGCGCAGCGGCGGTATCGATTTGTTTATCTTCGTTATAAGGATGGTCATATCTGCCAGGCCCAGTTTTGAACCCGTGAAATCCCTCTGCCACCGCGGCTTTAATCTCCGCCATCTCATCGGGCAGACCCAGATCATTCCGCACGTAAACTTTCACTCGATCCCGAACCGCTCCCCCCAGAAGCTTGTAAACCGGCTGTCCGTAAGCTTTGCCGGTAATGTCCCAAAGAGCTTGCTCAATGCCGCTGATCGCGCTGGAACCAACGACTCCTCCGCGCCACCAGAACAGCCGCTGCATTTCCTGCCATAAGCGAGTAATCTTGGTGGGATCTTTGCCGATCAGAAAAGGGCCGAAATGTTTTTCGATCATCGCCACCACGGCGTGCTCATAGTTTTCCGTGGTGCATTCTCCAAGGCCGGTGATTCCCTCGTCGGTTTCAATGCGGACGAAAATCCAATTTCTGCGGGCCGCTTCCACTCCCCCGCGCGGCAGTACGACTCCCATAACGTGCGTCGAGACTTTCACAATCTTCATTGCGGCGCCACCCTCCTTGCGAGTGACCAACTTGTTTTATTGAGCTAGAGCTATATTCTTTGTTGAATGCTTTTCACGCATAAACCATGCCAGCGCGGTGGCGCTGAGTAACGTCGTGAATAAAGGAGCACACAAGATTCCTGTCTGCACGCCCATCCGATTTCCGATGGTTCCGATAAGAAATGGGCCTACCGCAGCTCCCACATTCCCCAGCCCCGCAAAAAGTGAAAACGCCGTGGCAGTGCAATTGGAAAATCTGCCGCCCAGATAGGAATTCAGCGATGGGCCAATGGCGGAAACGAACACTCCCGCGATCGTAAACATGATCGCGCCCCACAAATAGCTGGGAGACAGAATCGCACCTAGAAATGCCCCGGTCTCGCCGATCGCGCACACTCCGATCACCACTAGTTCGGGGATCGGCCAGCGCATCGTGATCCAACTCAGCATTAATCGGCCGCTTAAAATCCCGGCCGCATTCAAGCTGATTAAGTAAGCTGCGTGGCCGGCATCGATGTGCAACTTTGTCACATAGAGTTGGCCCATGAAAGAAATCATTCCGGCCTGGCCAACGCCGTGGCAGAATTCCAGCACGACCGCGACATAGAATGCTGATACGGTCAAAACGCTTTTAATGACCGACAGGCCGCCGCCCGGAGTGTCTGGCTTAAAACTGTCTCCCGGCATGCTCTCAGATCGCATGAACATCGCCCAGATAAACAGGAAAATCATGGCCGCGGCGGCCGCAAAGTAGCCCAGGCGCCAACTCATCTTCCATTGCTCCGCCTGCACGAACCACCATCCCAGCATGGCCGGTCCGATCATCGATCCGCCGGAATCGCTCAAGCTGGTGATAAAGAAAACACTTTGCCGGCGTTCGCGAAAGTGGCCACTGATAATGGAGTTCTCGATTACTACCAGCGCAATGATGGAAAATCCAAACAGTCCGGAGCACAACAGCACGAAACTGAATTGGTTTGCTAAACCAATCACGGCCAGGACAATGCCTGCCAGGGCGAGCGCGGCCATCGCTGAGCGCTTCAATCCAAATCTTGAGATTGCAGGCCCGCCAACCACGCTAAAAATCAGGCAACTAATAAAAAAGATGGATTGCGCGTGGCCCATCTGCCGCAACGACGCGCCAAACTCACGGAAGAAAATGGGAAAGCTGGCAGGGAGAAAATTGTAGACCGCTCCGTATCCAACGCCGAGGACGATCACGAACCAAAATACCGGGTCCTTCCAGATCGGCTCCTGTTGCTTTTCGAGTGGAGGCGCTTCCATGGTTGCCATCAGAATCTTCCTTCAATTCCGGGCAGAACTCCGGAAGCGGTTGCGGGGACGCTGCCCCGGTTGGACTGCATGCATCAATGTGTGTGCGAACTTCTCAAAAATGCAACGTCACTTCAGCAGATCCACGAAATCCCTCGATGCTGACTCGCTCAGTTTCGGGATCGTAATTCCCTCCATTTACCTGCTTCGCCTTCAGTCCCGCCGGATGCGGCATCCGCAGTTCGACTCGTTCGGGCCGCCGTTCCGACGAACATTCCACATGGGCCTCGATATTTCCATCGCCGGTCCTGGACGAGACCGTCAACGAAA
>DATBAX010000189.1:0-39785 GCA_036271275.1 Terriglobales bacterium | reverse complement strand
GCATGCCAATGAAACCTTCACAACCAACGAGCCCAACCTCAACACTCTTGCCGCCTTCCATCGGATTCACGATTGAAATCATTGCCGTGTTGGGAAAGTAGCAAAACTCAATTTCTTCACCTGGGTTCTGGATCACATCGCTGAGCTGCAAATCTAGCAATGTCAACTTCGTGAAAACTAAAACGCATTCCTTGCGTGGAAGACTCAGCAGGATGCGATTTTTAAGAATCGTCGGATCGTCGGTATTACCGGACGCAGTGGGAATAGAGGCACGAACGCGAGTGGGGTTCCTGACCACGAGAGAGGCTCCTAATAACGCAAATCATCAGATTTCGCGAAGGAACCGTCTCCGAAGAGGGTACGGCGGCAATCTTGCTAGAAAGGACAACTGAAGAATACCACTTAACGCGGACGTTAATCCAAAATCTCAAAAAACGCTGGATCCTCCTACATCTCCCGCCGCACCGAGACCCGACGCGCGAGATTTCGGAAGCGTAAAATAGAGGGTAGGAGGTTCTTTTTACATGCAAACAAAACCATGTAACAACGCGGATGAAGACGGCAAGGTGTGCCCAGGAACGCTCACATTCAGCTTCCAAGCCAAGCCGCCGTTCCATCAACTAATCGCTGGTCCGCCGCTAACACCCGGCTGGAATTGCGACGAATGCCTACGGTACGCCCGTCCCTAAAACATGGAGCGCGTCCGATTCAACCCCGGCGAGGAACCTACCGTTCTCACTTCCATCTCAGAGCAATGCGATGCGGGTGAGTGCGAAAGGTGTCCGGGTATGTTTCATCTTGAGGATGATTATCCCGGCGAGTCCATCTTCTGTGTTCACCCTTGCCATCTTGCGACGCAGACGATCAGGATCTCAGATCTGTTCCCTTGAATTTCTTCTTCCAAGTCAAGCCAGCGAGAAAGACGATGATTCCGCCCATCGTCCCAAAAATCCATTTCCACTCTTGTCCTACAAAGTGTTTCGCCGCAAAAACGCGATCTACACGAACGTCAACGACGCGATTAAGAGTCGGAATGAACTTGACCTCATCTTTGCTCCCGGGAACTTTGAATCTCATAGCGACATCTAAGAAGAGCTTTTGCTGACCGGATTCGAGTGGCTGAACATTCCAGGACCATGTTGTGAAGTCATCGTCTGAAACCGCTTGCTCATCGTTGGTTAAAACCCTCCACATTCACATCTTCGAGAACAATAAATCCGTGGTACACAGGTGCGCCGATTGGACGTGCGACGAAGGCCGGTTTGGTCGGTGACGAACTCGTTGCCTCAGGGTCAATCGCCAGCGGTCGGCCCTTCGGCAGGCTGTTTTCCTCCATGCTGGAAATCATACTCTGGGACAGTCAACTGTTGTAAACAGGCAATTTCACCAACTACGGAGGGAATCCGCATTGTTGGTGTAATTGCGATTTTTCGCCAGCCTGCGACAAAAGTCACTCTTTCGGCGACGGTACTAGTTCCACATCGACAACTCTTTCCTCGCCTGGCTCCAAACGAACGACCGGCCGCGAGGAATCCGAGGGATCGGCATAGAACCAACTCTTGTAACCCTTTGCGGACACCACGACAATCAAGTCAGTTGCGGTCGGAAGGGTGAGTCGAAAATTACTTGGGTGACGGCCTGACCCGGTGCTTGTCGCGTCTATCGCCTGATACGTTAGCATCACTTCGGGAATGGGTTTCCCCGTCGTTTTGTCCTTCACCGAGAGAGCGAGAATACCGCCGTTAGGACTCATCCGTACGGTAACGACCGCTAACGGCTGCTCATTCGTGATCGTGACTATCTGTCCGGGACTCTGATTCTCTGTCGCATAGCCTTCTTCTTCTTTGATTGCGAAGACACGGTATGTGCCGACCCTCAGTTGCTCAATCTGAAATCTCCCGTCTTGATTGGTGGGAGTTAAGCAGTTAGTCGAAGAAGAGTCTCCAGAGGTAGTCCTCGTGCACACGGTGGCATGATCCATGAGCTGACCATCCTTGTTCAGCACAACGCCAGTTATGCGTCCGAGGGACGGCTGCTTAGTGTTTTGTGCAACGACCAGCGTGGGCATGTAAAGAAGAACTGCCAGCAGAGACTTGACGCCCATGCGCGATACCTCCTGATGCATCTCCGTGCGAATCAGGATACGCTAGTCCGCGAAGGTAACTGGCGAAAACAGGCAATTTCACCAACAACCTGCTCAGGCGTGTCAGAGACCGCCCCAAGGCTGTTCATCAACCCTCGAATCCTACCCGTTCGGCGATGCCAGAATCAAACCTTTCGAGAGACGCTACAACCCTTCTGGGCAACCGTTATGTCCAGCATCAGAGGAGTGTGATCCGAAAGATAAGATTTTCCCTGCCCAGCGAATTGAAGCCATTCGCAGTCTCAATGTACACGGTTCGCGTGACCGTGACCGCTGGGCTAATTAAAGGGGGCTGGCGCAGACTTTCCCATAACTTAAAGATGGCTGCCCAACCCTTGGGTTTTCAAGGGTGGGCACCACAAAGGCGTCGCACTTTGGGATTTTTTTTGGGGAGAGTCATCCAAAGGACAGAACACTTCATAACTGTAGACGATTCGATAGGAGATCAAAGGAACTCGTCGTCCGTGGTGCCCACCTTTCAAAAAAGAAAGGTGGGGCAGCATCTTCGTTTTCGCTTTATACTCGGGCGAAAAGGTCCGCCAGCCCGCCAAAAAACCTCAAGACCAGGCATTTGGATTTAACTGCATCGCTACATGAGTTTTCGATGTTTGATGGTCTCGGGTACTTGGTGGCTAAGATAACTGGAGGCTTTTTATGCTCGTCAGTCTGCGCTGCAGAGCCCTCACCAAGAAGTATGCCTTCACCTGCGTAGCCTTTCTGGGGACGGTGTCCTCGGTCTCGCTTCAGGCACAATCGCAATTCGGAACTGAACTGAATGAAGGCACGCAAGCTTATCGCCAGGCGAAGTTCGAAGAGGCAATCGATCATTTCCAGAAGGCCGTGTCTCTGGATCCGCAGAGTAAGGCTGCCCATCTCTATCTGGCCACTGCGTTGGCGGGACAATATATCCCTGGAGTCGATGTAGCGGAAAACCTTAAAATTGGACAGGTCGCGCTCGACGAATTCCAGAAGGCGCTCGATCTCGATCCCAAATCGCTGGACAGCATGAAGGGCATCGCTTCTCTCGATTTCGCTATGAAGAGGTTTGAGGCAGCAAAGCAGGTCGATCTTCGGATCATTGAACTGGAACCCGGCAATCCCGAGTTCTACTATGCGATTGGGATACTTGATTGGACGCAAAGTTATACACGTCGGATGGAATTGCGAGGAAAATTGGGCCTTGATCCGGCAGAGCCGCTCATAAATGCGAAAGAGTGTTGGGACCTTCGCAACGACGATCAAGACCTGGTGAAGGATGGCATCGGCCAACTTGCAAAGGCGCTGCAATTGAGACGCGACTACGATGATGCGATGGCTTACATGAATCTTCTATACCGGGAACGTGCCGACATCCAATGTGGTGACATTGTCTCGTACCGCGCCGACGTCCAAACCGCCGGCAAATGGGTTGACGCCACCCTCGCGGTCAAGAAAGAAAAAGCCGCGCCTAAAACTGTAGTTGCGCCACCCAACAACCCCCAATAGGAATTTTCAGTGTGCATCGGTGGTATCCGGCCAACCGCATTCGTTTTCGTATTGAATCCTAAGGAGAGACATTGATGATCGCGAAAAAAATCTTTTCTCTGATAATGCTGGCAATAACGGTCGGCCTTGGTACCAGGGCCGCGGCGCAGATCCAGACTGATGTGCCCGCAGTGGTTCCCGGTGCGAAGCCGGTATCGGTCGAGCGTATAAAGATCCACGGCAAAGCGCTTGAAGGGAATTTAGAGCATGACGCCGTGGACCGCGAAGTGTTCGTGTTTTTGCCTCCAAGTTACAACAAGGAAAAATCGCGCCGCTACCCGGTCGTGTATGCGTTGCACGGCTATTCGATCGGCGCTGAGCAGTGGAGTCATGAGATTCATGTGCCGCAGACCATAGAGGGTGCTTTCGCGCAAGGTGCGAAAGAGATGATCGTGGTGCTTCCGGATTCCAAGACCTTGCACAACGGCTCTATGTATTCGAGTTCGGTTACGACTGGAGACTTCGAGCAGTTCATCGCGCATGACGTCGTCGCCTACATCGACGCTCATTACCGCACCATTCCGGAGCGAGCGAGCCGCGGCCTGGCGGGCCATTCGATGGGAGGCTACGGTACAACCCGCATCGGCATGAAGCATTCCGATGTCTTCGGCAGTCTCTATATCATGAGCCCCTGCTGATTATCGGCTCGATCCGCCCCGAGCCCAGACATGGCTAAGGCCCTCGAAGCGGTGAAGGCGCCCGAAGATTCCGCCAAGCTTTCTTTCTTTGCGCGCGCCACGATGGCAAGTGCCGCTGCATGGTCCCCTAATCCAAAGAACCCGCCGCTATATCTGGACCTGCCAACAAAAGACGGCCAGCCGCAAGCGGACGTCCTGGCGAAATGGGCCGCCAATGCACCCCTCGCCTTTATCGACCAGTACATCGACAACCTGCGCGAGTATCACGCCATTTCAATCGATCTAGGCGACCAAGACGGATTGCGCGTCGATACCGCGAACCTGCACGATGTTCTTGATAAGTACGGAATCAAGAACAGCTTCGAGGTGTACGAGGGCACGCATACGAGCAAGGTTGCCGATCGGATTCAGAATCACGTGCTACCGTTTTTCAGCCAGAACCTGTGTTTTGAAGCAGCGTGCCGGTAGTTGTCTTTCTGATCGATGGCTTACGTCGTAAAGGGGCTGGCGCACCCTTTTCCATAAATTAACAGAAGGCTGGCGCACCCTTGAATTTTCAGGGGTGGGCAGCTCAAAGGCATCGCATCTCGGGATTTTTTCGCGGCCGTCATCAAAGGAACCCGGCGTCCGTGGTGCCCACCCTTCAAAAAACGAAGGGTGGGGCAGCCATCTTCGTTTTCGCTTTGCCGGCGATAGAAATGACGGACGAGGAAATATGGCATGCAATTCGCGATCTAGATCCTGACCAACCACGTAACAAAAGTGACGTGAAGCGACTGATCGCAATCGCAGTTGGCTGCGACGTGTGGATTTGCCTGATTTTCGCTGTCTGCAAGTGGTTGCAGAGATCGCTGGAACTTCACGGGCGAGTCGAAAGATGAGATTCAACAACTATTCAGCAAGCGAGAGACCTTTCTTTTTGCCAAGGCTTTCGGCACGTCTGCCAACTTTCTTGAGTACCGCGTCAAGTTGTCGTAGCTCTTCTAGAGAGGCGTCCTGGAAGGCCTGTTTAATGAGAGTGGCGTGCCGGCGAAAGAGAGGAAGAAACATCTTTCTTCCTTTTTCAGGGCACGTCGATATCCGCAAACCGCATGGGTTATGGTGCGATGCAACTCGCCGGACGAGATGGTAACAAGCTGGTATGGAGACCTTCCCGCGATATCGACGGAGTGATTGCTCTTCTGCGAGAGGCCGGCGCGAGTGGCATGAACCATATTGAACGGCCGATTTTTATGGTCACCATGTCACGAACCGGACATACGAGACCCTATCTCCCTATTCCGACGATCTAGTGAACGTCATGAAGTCAGCGTCCGGCGCGGTGAGGATGGATCATGGATTCCGGCTTCCTCAGGCGAAGAGCTACCCCCAAAGACCAACACGGCCTCGCGTTTGTTGGAGCAAAGGTCTGGTCACACCCGAAAGCGCGAAGGAGGTCGCGACCTAGGGCCTGCGTCAGCCTAAAGACGACAGATGAGCAATTCGCGTTCATATATCAACTCGGGCGGCAGATGATTGTGAAGTGCGATAAAGAGCTCTTCGTGTCCCAGAACTTCTGCGCGCCAGGCCGCGCGATCGACCGATTGCAGTCGATCAAACTTTTCTTTTGAGAACGTCAGCCCCTTCCATTCGATATCATCATAGTAGGGTACCCAGCCGATTGGAGTTTCTTTTGCCTGGGTGCGGCCATGCACACGATCGACAATCCATTTGAGAATCCGCAGATTCTCTCCAAATCCCGGCCATAAGAATTTCCCGTGCTCGTCTTTCCTGAACCAGTTCACATGGAAAATGCGCGGAGTGACGTTGAGCGCACGTTGCATTTGAATCCAATGTCGGAAATAGTCTCCCATGTCATAGCCACAAAATGGAAGCATGGCCATGGGGTCGCGACGTACCTTACCAACTTGTCCCAAAGCGGCGGCGGTCATCTCCGATCCCATCGTTGCTCCGGTATAGACACCCGCGCTCCAATTGAATGCCTGATAGACAAGCGGTATTGTATTCGCGCGCCGTCCACCAAAAATGACCGCCGCTATTGGAACTCCGTTGGGATTTTTCCAGGCGGCATCAATTGAAGGGCACTGTGCGGCTGGGGAAGTAAACCTTGCGTTAGGGTGGGCAGCCTTTGCCCCAGTCGCTTTTGCGATTTCTGGAGTCCACTTCTTGCCTTGCCAATCCAAGCATTCGCGTGGCGGCTCGTCAGTCATTCCCTCCCACCAGACTCCACCTTCGGGAGTGAGCGCCACATTGGTAAATATGGAATTTCTCGAGAGCGTTGCCATCGCATTCGGATTGCTCTTAGTAGACGTCCCGGGCGCAACTCCGAAAAATCCGGCTTCCGGATTAATCGCCCGGAGCTGCCCATTCTGATCGGGCTTGATCCACGCGATGTCATCTCCGACGGTCCATATTTTGTAGCCTTCAAAACCCTTTGGCGGAATCATCATGGCAAAGTTTGTTTTGCCACAGGCGCTGGGAAATGCCGCGGCCACGTAAGTCTTCTCGCCTTTAGGATCTTCCATACCCACAATCAACATGTGCTCCGCCATCCAGCCTTCATCGCGCGCAATGTTGGACGCGATCCGCAAGGCCAGACACTTCTTGCCTAGGAGAGCGTTCCCTCCATATCCCGAACCGTATGACCAGATCTCACGGGTCTCGGGAAAATGCACGATGTATTTCTCTTCATTACATGGCCATGGAACATCTTTCTGTGCCGGAGCCAACGGTGCGCCAACGCTGTGTATGCAGGGAACCACTCTTTGAACGTCTTTATCGATTTCCTGAAAAACGGCTTGGCCGATGCGGGCCATGATCTTCATGCTTACGACCACATAGGGAGAATCAGTAAGCTGCACCCCGATCTGCGACAGACGGGAACCGATAGGTCCCATGCTGAAGGGCAAAACGTACATGGTCCTCCCGCGCATAGCCCCGTTGAATAGCTTCTTCAACTTCTTGCGCATGGCAAACGGATTCTCCCAATTGTTGGTGGGGCCGGCACTGTTCTTTGCAAGTGAACAAATGAAGGTGCGGTCTTCCACACGGGCTACATCATTCGCGTCGGAACGCGCGTAGTAGCAGCCGGGCCACAGTTTTTCGTTCAGCTTGATGAAGGTTCCGGCTGCGATTAGTTGGTCGCAAAGATATTCGTGCTCCGCCGCGGAGCCATCTACCCAATGAATCGAAGCAGGTTGCGTCAACTCAGCGGTTTTCTCTACCCATCGCAACAGATGTTTATTTTGACTCAGGGGAGAGCAAACTCTCGGATCTCTGGTTTTTCGCATAATCTATGATGGCCGTACGCTTGCATGACGTTTAGTTTCGACTCATCCGCAAACATCAAAAAATCATCTTTAAGCCAAGCTGAACGAGTCGAGGAGCAGCGGCGCTGACGACATTGCCGAACGTCGTGCTGCTAATGTTGCCATCCACGGAGGAAGGGCCGTAAAACTGTGCGTGATTAAAAGCGTTAAAAGCTTCCAGACGGATTTCCAGAGCTTTTGATTCGCTCAGTCTCAAATCTTTCTTTAGAGTTATGTCGTAGTTGTCGATCCCCGGACCAGAAAATATACGACGCCCGCTATTACCGACCGAACCGAGGGGCGGCAAAGTGAAGAGCGAGGTGTTGAAGTATGTCTTTCCATTGCGAGGATCTCGATTCAGTTCGAGCGGCCCAACCGCTAATTGGAGCTCATCGACAGCTAGGTTGTTAATACCGTTCCCCTGAGTACCCAGGAGAGAGGTGTCCGTGTAGTTGTAGAACGTCACTGGAAGACCTGTCGTGAAGCGGGTGATGCCCGCGATCGACCAACCATCCGTCCAACATTTTCCGCCATGAAAAAGGTGCTCCAATGGCAGCTTATAGACATAGCTTGCGACGAAATTCTGCCTCATATCGAAGGATGATAGGCCTCGGCTGCTGTTCGGCTCGAAAGGATCCACTTGGTCGCCCAGGTTTGAGGCTTGGTCGATGGATTTGCTGTAGGTATAACTGACGAAAAGTTCCGTGCTACCGCTCTCATGATGGAGGCTAACTTGAAGGGCGTTGTAATTGGAATTACCGATGCTCGTCTGATAGCTAACGCTACCGAACGCAGGACCCAAGGGCTCCCGGGTTCCGATGATCGCCGCGCCGGTCGATGAAATATACGTGGTGCTCTCTCCAAACGGTCCGCAGGATGCAGAGCCTGGCGCCACGTCGGCTGGTTGGCTCAGTGCGAGGCACAGCAAAGGGTCTCCAGGGTTCGCTGCTTCGAGCACAAGAAGACGGTGGGACTGGTTTCCAACGTAACTCACGCTAATCATCGAATTTGCTCCGATCTCTCGCTGAAGCGACAGCATGTACGATTCGGTATAGGCGATCTTGTTGGTCGTTTTATAGCCTGGCGTTGCACTGATCGGCTCAAATTGAGAAAAGTCGAGGCTTGAATCTGGGTTGCTTGGCGAAGCACTTAACGGCGCCAGTTGGGCTGGAAAGCGTTGGCCTTCCGATGTGCCGGTGGCGGCGTCCACGAAAGGAGTGACAAAGAGCGGGGGTGCCGGACTCGTATAGGTGAATCCATACGGAGCGTTATCGCTGATTAGTCCGAGAGATTCGCCAGGAATTGTGGCAAAGAAAATGCCGAAACCAGCTCGAATGCTTGTCTTTCCAGGCCCTCCCAGTACCCTCCCCGCAAACGAACTCTTCGTCACGTCGGGCGAGTATGCTAGTCCGACACGTGGCGCGAAATCGCGATTTCCAGGAGGAGCCAGCGTCCTCGGAATTCCGGGATCGCCGGGGTATACGATTCCGGCCGGCGCATTCGGGAAAACGACGGACTGTTCGCCGGGCACCAGCGTTATGTTGTTGTTATATTTTTCATACCAAGGCTCGATACGTTCCCATCGGACGCCGTAATTCAGGGTTAAGCTGTGCGTTGCACGCCACGTATCTTCCCCGTAGATACCGAAGAATTTGTTGCGACCATAAAATGATCGAAGATCGTTTTGGGTGTATTGGCTCGCGATGCCTAGCAAATAGTCCACGAAATCCAACCCGGTCTCAGTCCCGTAGAAGTTGAAACTGCCGTTCAGATCGGCGAACGGGTGCGTATTGATCTGGTCGTAGTCAATTTGGAAACCGGTTTTCAGGGTGTGGTTTCCAACCACTTTGGAAAAACCTTCGGTCAACTCGAAATCGTTGTTAATTTGATGAAACTGATCGGGATCCGAGCCGATCGTGAAATTATTGAAAAAAATGTTCGCGATCCCTTGATTTTGGGGTGCCAGCGGCACAATTCCCAACGTGTCTGGCCCAGTAACGAAGCCTTGCGAGGAGAGGCTTACGCCCAAGCCACCCGCCGGCTGTCCCAAATCGTTTGCGTCGCGGGTATAGCTTAAGCGAAAGTCGTTGAGAGCACTTGATCCAAACGTCTTCGTGTTGCCTAGAGCGATTAATTGCGCGCGGCCTGTATACAGGCCATTGAATCCGGGTACATTTGCCCCCCCTTGTGCGACTGGGTAAGGATTGTTCTCCGCATAATTGTCCATCGAGTAGTATCCGAAGATTGCGCCCCAGCTTGTATTGAGATCAAAGCGCTGACCAAA
The DNA here is from genome assembly GCA_036271275.1 of Terriglobales bacterium. Taxonomy (GTDB): domain Bacteria; phylum Acidobacteriota; class Terriglobia; order Terriglobales; family Acidobacteriaceae; genus DATBAX01. The sequence goes on along the minus strand of DATBAX010000189.1, from coordinate 29,888 downwards.
TTTGTCGTCGTGAAGAATCTCGTCGTACGCCGAGGTAGAAAACTCGTTGCCTGCAAGATTCGGAACGGGAATATATTTCAACAGGTTCAAGGAGGGAGCGGTCCAAGCACTCTGAGGTATCGTCGCGTTGGGAAACACGCATTGTGCCGATGTGTCGCATCCGTTCACAAAGTAGGGTTCGCCCACCGACACCGAATAGCCCAGCTTCTGCGTTAGGAGATTGGCCCAATATGATCCGCTGACGTCGCCGATGAGCGAGTTCGCCTGATCGGACAAGTCGCCACTCCGATCCTGTAGCGAAGGCACCGGTATTAGGCCGGTGTCGGTCCCTTGAATTTGCCGTGTACCTTGATAGTCGGAAAAGAAAAATATTTTGTTCCGCAAGATAGGGCCGCCGACGGCGCCGCCGTACTGATTTTGAATGAAAGTGCCGCGCGACGGAGAAAAATAGTTACGTGCGTCTAGATCAGTGTTTCGCAGGAATTCGAACAAATCACCGTGGAACTCGTTGGTTCCAGATTTCGTAATGACATTGATTTGGCCTCCGGTATATTTCCCGTATTCTGCATCGAAGTTGGCGGAGAGGATTCGAAATTCAGCGATCGAATCTAGGTTGGGAACAATGGCTGCACTCATACTCCCCATTTCTTCTGCATCTGCGCCATTGAGCGTAAAGCCGTTGGCAGACTCTCTCTGACCATTGATAGAAAGCGTTCCCGGATTCAAGTCGCCGGACGGAGAAAATACACTTTGCCCCAGACCCTGAACTGTCAATGATGTAATTGTGGTTATCGGTAGCACTCCCGGCTGAAGCGCAAGCAGATCAGTGTAGCTGCGTCCATTGAGCGGCAGTGCAGCCACGCTCGACGCATTGATGACATCCCCTAGCTGAGTATTCGCGCTTTCAGGGTGCACGGCTGATTCCTCTACGGTGACAATTTCAGACCTTTCCCCGAGTTCCAGCACGGCATCAACCAGAAGATCGCCATTGACGTCAACGGCGACGCCGACACGTCGATACGGCTTAAAACCGGGGGCACTGATATCAACGTCGTAGTCGCCGACGGGCAAGGCTGCAAATGAGTAAGAACCTCTTGCATTGGTTGTAATTGTCTGTGTCACTCCGGTATCTGTATTAGTCGCGATTACTCTGGCTTTTGGGAGTGCCGCCCGGCTTTTGTCTTCGACCGTTCCAGAGATGCGCCCCCCCACCGCAGCATGGATCACAGTGGGGAATCCCAAGAACGAGGCCATAACCAGGATTGGCAAGAAGAAAAAGCTTGTGCTCGATGCCAACTCAGCGGTTTGCCGGCAATTGTTTACTGATTTAGGTGGCATCTTCGAGTATTCGACTAAAACCTTTTACTTAAGAAGTACGAATGGAGGAACCGGTTTGTACCAAGGCCTAGAAGGAAGTGAGCCAATGCTGGGCAGTAGTAGTTTTTTGTTTATGACGCGCTAGGGACCTTCTACTTCAAAGCTGCGCCCGTGATGTTCGGGTCCCATGAGCACGATTAAGATCAAAAGAACGATCGTTGCAAGCTCGAATGTAGTCATTGCCCACTGATAACCGAGCCGGGATTTGATTTGAAATTCGATGAGCGGAGTCCGCGCCGCCAGCACAATTCCCAGTTGATAAGTCAGGCCGGGAACCAATCCGCGAGCGGCATTCGGAGAAAGCTCGCTCAAGTGAACCGGCACGATGCCCCACGCTCCCTGTACACCTACCTGCATCAGGAATGCACCAAACATTAACCAGCCCATGCTATTTCCGAACGCCCACAGGGGAATGGCTCCAATCGCCAGCACAAGGGCTGCGACCAAGGTGTGGCGTCTGCCCAGTTTCTGCGAAAGCTGTCCGAAGAATATTCCTCCAACGATGGCGCCAATGTTTCCCAGGATCACTACTGAAGAAACCACGCCGCCGCTGAAGCCGTGCACGGTCTTCAAAAAGTCGGGATACATATCCTGCGTGCCATGAGACAAGCACAGCATGAAGGTCATGAAGACAACAAGGTAAATCACTGTCTTCCAGTGCTGCATGAGAGCTTTCAGGATTGCCTGGAACGACGGTGCGCGGTGCAATTTCCACGCTTCCGACTCCGGAACCTTTGATCGCACGTAGAGAGCGAGTAGGGCCGGCGCGCCGCCGAGGAAGAACATGCCTCGCCATCCCCATACCGGAAACGCAACCCAGTAAGAGACGGCAGCAAGCAAATATCCGATGGCATAACCGTTTTGCAAAATTCCCGAGAGCAGTCCCCGCTTTTTCTCCGGAGCCATTTCCATCGCAAGCGAAGCGCCAATTCCCCACTCTCCACCCATTCCTATTCCGTACAAAAGACGCAAGATCAAAAAGGTGGTGTAATTTGGGGCAAGTCCGCAGGCAAATTCGACGAGCGAGAAAAAGATGACATTCGCCATCAAGGGCCCGCGGCGGCCGTAGCGGTCGGCGAGTATCCCGAACAGGAAAGCGCCCACCGGACGCATCAGGAGCGTCCAGGCCAGGGTTCCGACAATGGCTTGTTTGGAAACCTTAAAATGCGCGGCGAGTGCATCAAACAGGAAGACTACGACGAAAAAATCGAACGCATCCATGGTCCAGCCCAGGAAGCTGGCCGTGACTGCATGAAAGCGCTGGCGATTCGTATATGTTTGGGGTTCGGCCACTCTTATCCTGAAGCACGCAGATCTATTTTAGAAACCAACCTCGTCCAAGGAAAGCCAACGCAAGAGTTGCACCCAGAGGCGCGATCCACGCTAGCAACGCGCATTTCCCATTTTCTCCATCACCTTCTGCGTGCTGTATGTCTTGTCTATTCTGAACGACATTCGTGGGTTCAGACAGTGAGTTATGACCAATCGCAAAACCCCACCAAACCGTGAACGCGAGAAACGCCATCACCACAATCCGGGAAAGCACATTCACTGATCCGCGTTGATCTTTCCAGAAATACCAGTAAGGTGGCAGGACGCCTATTCCAATCGCGATGAAGTGTTCTTTGAGCTCGAAGACACCATGCGCCGACCATAGATTCATGGCTTCCAGGTTGGGACGAACATGCATACGGTAAAAGGTATAGATGATTCTGCCAAATAGGGCCGTTACCGCATAAAGGACGACTATTCAATTGTGTAGACCTCTGACCGCACTCTTCGTAGGCTAGAAAAAAATCCTGTACGAGTCGGGGTGCCTGCGGTGGCGAGTATGGCAATGCACTGATGGGTAAGCGCACCGAGGAGAAGCACCGCCAGGAGACCGTGACCCATCAATAAAATTGTTGTCACGACATTGCTGAGCGGCATCGTTCCTTTGGGAAGGCTGCGAAATGGTGCTTTAGATTTGCCGGGCCACAGAAGCAAACTGAGTCGGCTTGTGGCCCGAGCGCATTCCGATTACCAGGTAAATTTCAATGCAAACTGAAGCTGCCGGGAAGTAGTTGAGGTCGATGTCAACTTTCCGACAGCACTTCCTGGATTCCCATTGGCGTCAAAAATGTCAGACAATCCATTCGCAGTCGCTGGCCCGACAAAGTTTGGATGATTGAAAACATTGAAGGCTTCAGCTCGGAATTGAGCAGTAAAGCGCTCTCTGGTGTAGAGGTTCTTGAACAAAGAAAAATCGAGATCGGTCAAACCAGGGCCAATCAGGCTATTCCGTCCCGCGTTTCCTCGAAGATTGAAGCAGACAGGATAAGGGGCGGTGGTCCTGGGTGTGGGACCGTAAATAGCCGACGTGGTGTCGCAGTTTGCCTCCCAGTATGCCATGTTAGGAGCTGTCGGTAGCGTGAAGCAGTCTGCCTTTATGTAATTGTTCGCATTGCCGGGATTTACGGCCGTTTCGCAGCCGTTCCCGAACAAGCGATCTGGAGTGCCATAGCTGTTCGAACCCTTGTTCCCCTCTGGATCAGCACCGGTACCATAAGTTGGAGTAAAAGGTATACCGTCATGAACGTTGAAAATCGCCCCCAATTGCCATCCTTTTTCGAACCACCCGACTGGACCAGTGTGGGCACCGTTCGGGACCTGCCATATCGCATTGATCACCAGGTTGCGTCTAGTATCGAAGTCGGAGAGCCCTCGACTCAAACTGAGGTCCCACCACGGGGGCGCAGCGAGCGAATTGTCGAAGAAATTACCAACCGCGGAGGCTGAGCCAGTGTCAATGCTCTTACTCCAAGTAAATGAGGTCTTGAACTGTAACCCGTGACTGACATTTTGATTAAAGCCGACCAATAGGCCGTCATAGTAAGAACGTCCGTTATAAAAGATCCCCTGAACGTTGCCGAAATTTGGATTGAGTTTAGTACCACTGCCTCTTGGAGCCGGATAGAGGTACCCGGCCGAGGTCAGTACCGGAAGCACCGCATCCACTGTATTCGTCTTGAAAGGTTGATGGACACCGCGTGTGCCGATGTACCCAGCGGTGAGCGTCAGGTCCTTTGTGATCTGATGCTCGACGTTGAGGTTCCACTGCATCACATAACTCCTGGCCGGATCTTCATCCACGTGCAACACCGTAAAGCTATTTGGAACCACTAGCCCCGGACCGCCCTGGTAGAAAGAACCGGGCGGCGCTGATACTACTGTTCTGAAACCGAATGGATAAAGAGTGTTTTCATTGACAAAAAATTGGTAAATCAAAGGCAGCACATCATAGAGTCCGAAGGCTCCACGCACTGCTGTTTTGCCGTCGTGGAAGGGTTGCCAGGAAAATCCTACTCTCGGTTCAAAATTGAAACGCGTAGGATTTTGGGTGAAGGGACTTCCAGTTCGGGGTTCGGCATCGGTAATATTCACAAGATTCGAAAGCTTGCCGTCCGTTTCGGACATCACCGTTGCCATCTCGTATCGCAAGCCCAAATTCAGAGCAAGCCTTGGACGCAAACGCCAATCATCCTGTATGTAGCCTGCTAAAATCGACTGACGAAAATGCCGATTGCCGAAACCGAGATTTGCCTGAAATTGGTTCGGGACATTGGTGAGGAAGTTGCGCAAATTGGTAAATGTATATTTTCCTGGAATATCAAACGCCACCTCATTCTGTTGCATTCGCTCAATGGCTACGCCGAACTTAAGTGTATGAGCACCGCGGGTCAAAGAAGCGTCGTCATAGAACTGAAATGAATTCCAGAAAAAGCTCCGGCCGCCACCGCTGTTAACTCCACCCAGAAACGCCGTGAAGCCTCCGGAAATACTCACCTGCCCAGGATTGGCCCCCGGAAACATTGCAAGTGAGGGATCATCCGCCGCGGGATTGATGGCGGAAACTCCCACCAAATTGTCTGAGACAACACGATTGAAACCAAAGCGAGCTGAATTCACAAGGCTATTATGAAAAATATGCGTCTCTTCCAACGCTAGATCCTTGCGGGCAACCAGAAATCCGTTTCGAACCTGATCTAATCCATCAGGAGTTGAGTATGGGTTTCGGTCATATAAATAGGTACCCGACAAGCTGTCCTTATCGGACAACCGATGGTCGACGCGGGTGGTGAAAAAGTTTTCGGAAAGATTCTGAGTTGAGTCGAACGTATAAAAACCGGTGTCTCCATTTCCACCCGGCGCTAAGCCATTGTTCGGCAGTGGAAAGAATGTGAGATACGCTTGGGCTGACGGGTCAACTACAACTGTGGACGGAGTGCAAGCCGTTGGCGTGGACGGGGCAGAACAAAGATTTCCGCTTGCAGCAGCAACCGAGGGAACCAATGCTGTAGTTGAAACACCTTTAAATTGCCGAACACCCTCGTAGTCTCCAAAGATAAACGTGCGGTCTTTGATGATTGGACCACCGGCCGAAGCGCCAAATTGATTTCGCCGAAAGGAAGGAATGTTGTCGGTCGGGTCAAAATAGTTTGGGGCGTCGAGCGCGCTGTTACGCAAAAACTCATACGCGCTGCCATGGAACTGGTTTGTTCCAGAACGGGTAATCGCATTTACAACGCCGCCCGAGGTCTTCCCGTACTCCGCCGAGTAATTCGCGGTAAGGATCGAGAACTCCTGAATCGCGTCCACTCCCAGGTTTCCACCAAGTACGCCGCCTGGACCAGCATTCGAAAAATCGTTCAAACTAATTCCGTCCAGGCGGTAATTGTTCTCCGTGGGACGAGAACCGTGAATGCTGATTTGCGCGCCAAAACCGCGATTGCCGCGGCTATTGGAGTCCCCGGCAAACTGCGGTTGGGTGGAGATCCCACTCACACCCGGTTCAAGATTGGCCAGGTCTGTCCAGCTACGACCGTTCAATGGCAACTCACGAATCTTTGTACCCACTACTACGCCACTTACCTCGGACGTCGTGGTTTGAATGTCGGGGGTTCCGGAGCTAACTGAAACTAATTCGGAAGTTGAGCCGATGGCCATCTCGAAATCGATGTCGACAACATCCTGTACGTGGAGAACGATGTCCGTCTTGGTTACGGTATGGAAACCGGCCTTCTCGACTTCCATGCGGTAGGTTCCGCTCGGCAGATTGGTGACATAGTAGGCCCCGGCTTCGTTGGTATCGCCCTTGTAGGTAACCCCGGTAGCGAGGTTTACGATTGTGATTTGAGCGCCTACGAGAATTGCTTTGTCAGGATCGGTAATGCGTCCTGTAAGGGATGCATTTGTCGTCTGTCCCACCAGGGCACAGGTCAATCCCAGAACTAGAACCGTCACCAGAGTAGTTGATTTGAGCATGGAATTTAGTTTTCCCCAAGAAGTCGGTAGTTGCCTCTGGATACTACGATTCGATTCAACGATGTGTACCAACCTCGAAAAAAAAGCCCCATAACCATTTGGATATGGGGCGATCTCGATCTGAAGGTTATGAGTTATAAGTTATGAATTAGGCAAATATTCGTTTCAGCGAGGCGCCCATGCATTCAGGTGCTTGGGAACGTCACCCACCGGAACAACTGCAACTTCTTTAAGATTTTTGATATCAATCACCGAAACCGAATCCAACCCGGAATTCGAGACGTAAACCCTCTTGCTGTCCGCCGCGAAAGTTATCCACTCAGGTACCGAAGGGATCACCGGGCGCCCCGGCAGCTTGAGTTCGGGCAGGGGAACGCGAGCAAGCATCCTGAGGTCGGGAAGAGAATATGCGTACACCGAATTGTTGAGTGTGCTGTTCACCCAAAGTGTCTTGCCATCTGGAGCGATGCCGATACCGTGACAAGGCACCAAACTTCGTCCTTCCGCAATTCCATATTGGTTAGGTGCATCGGGCAGAGCAATCCGCTGAATCTCGGTGTGCGTGTCGAGATCGATCACCGCGAATCCGCTGAATTCCGAAAGCTCCATGAACATCCGGTGGGTCTTGCCATCCGCGCCTTTTTCAAAGGCCATGGGACGAATTCCCCGGTCAAACTTCATCTCCCATTCGGTAGCACCGGTTAACGGATTGATGGCAATGACCGTTTTCCCGGGCACAGACGTGACGATAATGTAATCTTTGTCTGGCAAGGCATGCACGTAGTGGGGCCGGTCTTTCAGCGAAATGCTCCGGATCTTCTCCAACGATTTCGCATCAATGACATCCACGATGCCTGGAGTTTTTGAGATTGCAATGTATATGTACTTGCCGTCTTTCGTGACCGAAATTAAATCTGGCGGACCGCTTAAAGGAATGGTCTTAACAATTTTAGCGCTTTGCCGGTCGGCGACTCCCAGTACATCCTCGGCCCCGACACTCACAAACACGTACTTGCCGTCGGCGGAAAAATCAACTGCGCGGCTTGCTTCGACGCCAGAGATTTCTTGTACGACTTTGTTCGTCTCGGGATCGATTACGGAAATGTTGTCTCCCGCCGTGTTGGTTACGTAGATGCCGCTCGATGCCGCGTGTGGAGGGGACGCCAAAGTGAGCGACAGGAGTGCAGCGGGAATGCAGAGCCTTGTTACCAAATCAATTCTCACGGTTTCTACCCTCTCATCGCTAACGAAATATTAGGGTTCACTTGGTTGAGGCTGACGGCTTCACTTCCGAGATTTTCGCTGGGGTGCTGTCACTTGAAACCGCACCTAGCTTGCGCAGCAGCTCAGCGGTACTCTTGTGGACCGCATAAGGCCGCAAGAACCGGTCCGTGAGCTTCGACGTCGTCACCTGTTCGGCCACGCTTAAGGGTGTTTGCCCGTACTTATTTTCGGCATTGATGTTGGCGCCCTTGTCTACCAGGTATTGGACGACTTTATCGGCGCCCACATACGCCGCGCCGTGGAGAGCCGTTTCACCGGTCTCGTTGGCCGCTCTTACATCCGCACCCATTTCAACTAGCGTCCTAGTTGCTTCGAGAATCCGCATCTCATCTGGAGGCGCTAGCGAATAATCGAGGCCTTCAGGCAAACCGGCAGCGACCATTAAGGGCGTTGTATTTTCCTTAGTTGACAGCTTCGGGTCGGCGCCATGCTCCACCAGCAGCTGCATGATATCGAGATCGTAGCTTGCGGAAGCCAGAAGGAAGGGAGTCGCTCCCACGAGACTGATTGCGACGATTTTTCGCGAAGCCGGGAGCGAGGGGAATTTCTTGATACGGGCATTTGGATCGGCTCCGTGCGCAAGCAAGGCCTTGGCCAGTTCGTGCATGTTAGGCCGGTACCAAAGCGTGGTGAGCGGCTGGTTCCCAATCCCACCAACGCGAGCTAGACCGAGCATCAGCGCATAGTGTAGAGGTGTGATCCCGCAACTATCGGCCGAATTTGGATCGGCGCCCTTTTCGAGCAAGAACTGTGAAAGCGCTTCGTGCCCGCTAGCGCTCGCTACTACAAGGGCGTTGCCATAATCGGGCGTCGCCTCATCAACGTCCGCTCCCGCAGCCAGAAGGATCTTCGCCAAGTCCAAATTACCTTGCTGCGCGGCAAACAACAAAGGCGTGAACCCACTGTTCGATTTCGCATGAACATCCGCCTTGTGCTCAAGTAAAACCTGCACAACCTCGGGATGATTTTCCGCCACCGCCCACATCAAAGCAGTCTGTCCTCTTTTTATTTCATGAGCATCCACTTTTGCATCGTGGGCCAACAACAACTTCACGGAATCCACGCTGCCCGTCCTAGCAGCCGTCATCAACGGAGTCTCGCCCGAGGGAAGAGGACGGTTCGCATTGGCTCCGGCCTTGAGTAGCCTGTCTACCATCACGGCGTTGCCATTGAGGGTTGCGAGTGACAAAGGCGTTGACCCCAACGCATTCGCCGCATCCACTTTTGCTCCGGCGTGGATCAAGGCATCCGCTGTGTCGAGCTGATCCTGATAGACGGCCCACATCAGTGCCGTCGATCCGTCCGACTCAAGAGCATTCACGTCGACATGCTGACTCAGCAACGAGCGCGTCAAAGTTGCATCTCGACTCTTGATCGCATTTATTAAGCGGGAATCACTGCCGCCAGAAGCAAGTAAAACAGGCGCCACCAGCAACAAACTCAAGAATACGATCTTTCTTTGAGGTTTCATCGATGCAAATCTTCCAGATATTTCCTATGCGATGGACAACGGTTCAACCTTGCCTGACGCGCTGCCCAACTTATCGGCCGGCACTCCCACCATATCCAACAGTGTGCCGTACAGGTTCGTCATCGGCGTGTCTTTTGGGTAGCGCAGGTGTCGCCCGCCCTTAATCTTCCCTGCTCCGCCTCCAGCTAACAGCACGGGCAAGCTATCGTGCAAGTGAAGATTTCCGTCGCTCAGCCCGCTGCCATACAACACCACGGAATGATCCAATAGAGAACCGTCGCCGTCCGGAGTCGCTTTCAGTTTCTCCAGGTAGTACGCCAACATCTTGATGTGATAGGCATTGATCTTCGCCACCTTGTCCATCTTCCCAGCATCGCCGGCATGGTGCGAAAGTGGATGGTGTGAATCAGGAATCCCAATTTCAACGTACGAACGTATCGTCTGTTCGTGGCCCATCATGAAAGTCGTCACTCTTGTCAGATCGCACTGAAATGCTAAAACCTGCAAGTCGTACATTAACTTTGCATGCGCTTCCAGGGTCGAGGGAATGCCCACTGGACGTTCCAGCACTGGCATCTCGCGGGGAGCCTGGCTTTCGGCCAGTTGAATACGCCGTTCAACGTCGCGGATTGCATCCAGATATTCCGAAAGCTTGACGCGATCACCGGTTCCCACGTCCTGCATTAACCTTGATACACCCTGCGTAACAAAATCCAGAATACTGTGATCGCTCTTTATCTGTGCTTGCCGGACTTTCGCATCTGTGGTGTCGCTATCGCCAAATAATGTTTCAAACACGGCCCGGGGATGGTTCTCCATCGGCATCGGGCTTGTCGGAGTACGCCAAGACAAAGTATTGGTGTATGCGCAGCTGTAACCCGGCTCGCAAGCCCCGAGAGTTTCGGTGGAATCCAAAGCGAGTTCCAGCGAGGCGAGCTGTGTGTGCTTGCTTAATTCTTTCGCAGCTATCTGATCGAGGGAAATTCCATTTCGAAGGTCCGCACCTTCAGTTTTGTTGGGATGGATTCCGGTCAGGAATGAAGCGCTCGCACGCGCATGGTCGCCTGCCCCTTCTCCGGGGAGTGAACGCGCTTCCAGATGCGACAAGCCGCTCAACAGGAGAAGATTCTCCCGCATAGCAGTGAGCGGCTCCAGGATCGGCGTCATCTCAAATCCTGTGCCCACCGTCGCGGGCGTCCACTTATCCATAATGATGCCGTTTGGAACATACACAAACGAAATGCGAGAGGCGGGCTTAGCCACAGCTTCATTCGCAAAGGCAAATGCGGGAACCATTCCTTCCAGCAACGGCAAACCCACCGCAACTCCCAGTCCTTTCAGAAATGTGCGGCGAGGCAAATGCTTCTTGGTAATAATCACGGCTTGGACTCCTTTGGAACTCGATTCTGGGATACGACGCTCATCGAACCCGCGGGTTTTGTTATCGGCGCGCTTGTTCTCATTTGAAATGGCACGCTATTCACCACGCCCAGGATCAGCGACGACCAGGAGTAGTTGCTGGATGCAGCATCGCGTCTTATTTTACGGACAGTCGGCGCATCGTAGTATTCAAGCCCGCGGCCAAGCGCATAAGTCAGTAGCTTTCTCGAAATGGTCGACACGAACTGATCCGGATGGTTCATGAAAAAAGTACGGAGTTCGGCCGGCCCATTGAATTTTGCTCCACTCGGCAAGGATCCCGAAGCATCGATCTTCGTATCGCCTTCCGTTGTCCGCCATTTTCCGACACCATTGAAGTTTTCCAATGCAAACCCCAGCGGATCCATCTGGGTGTGGCAAACGGCGCACTGCGGATTCTTGCGATGTTCTTCCATTCGCTGACGCATTGTAAGAACCTTTCCGCCTTGGGCCTTTTCATCTTTTAAGGACGGGACATTCGGAGGTGGCGGAGGCGGCGACGCTCCGAGAAAATTCTCCAGTAGCCACTTGCCGCGAACCGTCGGAGAAGTGCGGTTCGCGTATGACGTAACCGTCAAAATGCTTCCCTGCCCCAGCAACCCCCGTCTCTGATCGCCGATCAATTTCACCCGCCGGAAGCGACTCCCGTAGACATTTGGAATGCCGTAGAACTTTGCCAAGCGCTCATTCAAGAAGGTATAGTCAGCATCCAACAGGTTAAGGACGCTTTTATCTTGAGTAAGACTGCTCTGTACAAAGAGTTCAGTCTCCTGCTCAAATGCCTGACGCAGGCTTTCATCGAAGTAAGGGAAAGCTTCCGGATCCGGATGCACTCTTTGCATATTCCGCAGATAGAGCCATTGTCCGGCAAAGTTCTCCACTAACGCTTGAGATTTCGAATCGGCGAGCATGCGCCGGACCTGATGCTCCAGGACGCCGGCGTCTTTCAATTTCCCTTGCACCGCCAAATTCAGAAGTTTATCGTCGGGGATGCTGCTCCAGAGGAAAAACGATAAACGAGATGCCAGCTCGAGATCACTGATCTTGTAAGGCTTCTCGGGATCCGCGTGGGCAGGATCACGCTCAAGTCGAAACAGAAAATCAGGTGAAACCAAAACCCCCCGGAGCGCCATTGCCATGCCGGCTTCAAACCCGCCGGTTTCATGGCCGGCCTTATAAAGACCAACCAGACCCTGAACATCCTGACCTGTAACCGGCCGTCGATACGCACGCCGAGCCAATGTGGTCAGGATCTTCGTCGCGCACGGGAGTTCAGCGTTCTGATTTACTGGGTGACAGGTGAAGATCTTTTGCCGGCTCGGTGTTTCACTCAAACCCTTTGTGCTCAGGGGTCCACCAACGCTGACCTGCGCCACGTTCGGGAGAACATTTTCGACCTGCGGGACTTCTGTGCGTCCCGAAGAAATTTTATTTACGAACCTGAATTCCGCGAGACTTGGTTGCAGAGGCCCTTCCGGCTCCGAGGTCTCTCCGACAAAGTAAACTCCGATCACTCGCGGACCCGCTTTAGTGGGAAAATGTACTTCTAGACCTTCGTCGGCTTTGTACTCGTACGAATTCTGCTCCGAGCCGTCCGCTCCCGGCTTTGGTGCGTTTTTAACCCCGCCGACCGTGAACACGTCCAACTTGTTGCCGTCGAGTCGAACTTCGAGCTGATGCGGATCAGCCAAACCGAGGATCTTCTCGTTCCGCAGGCGGCCGCCTCTTTGCAGGCGCACCTTGATTACATACTCGCCATCGACCGGAAAATTGTGATGAACAGCAACGCCACCCCTCGATCCGAAGGGAAGCTCATCGCTCATGCGGTCGTTCTGAAAAAGAAGGGCCGGCACGTCGTAGGTTTCCAGCGTCTGACGGGTCGCAGGATCTCCGATGGCCTGACGAACAACTTTTCTCGCCGCGATCATGTAGCGGTCGAAGAGCATCGGCGACGTGGATAAAATGGCCGAAATATTATCGAAGCCGTAGCCGGAATCGTCCGCGGGTAGCAGCGGCTCGTTCTCCAAATGGACTCCTAAAAGGTCCCGGACCGCATTTGCATACTCGGCGCGGTTCAGCCGATGAACGGCTATCGTTCCGGTTTGGGGCGCGGCGTCTGCGGCCCTGTCCAGCGCGGTCTCAAGGTAGGTGGCGAAAGAGTTGTACTGGGCAGGATCCGGACGCGGCATCCCGGACGGCGGCATCGCAGCGGTGCGAAGCTTGACGATAACCTTTTCCCAAACTGCAGCTCCGTCAGGCACTTTCGCGACATCCATCTTGTCGAGCGCCAATCCGGCAGTATTCGCCTGTTGGTTATGACAGGTCACACAATACCGATCAAGAATGGCGCGGTACGGAGCCCCCGGTCCTGCGGAAGAGTCGCTTTTCTGTGAGGGCTCGGGAACGGCTTCCGGCTTCTCTGGTTTGCTCGAAGAAGGATCTTCGACTTTCGGCATCCGCTGAATCCAGGCATGGATCGTTTCCATTTCCGGGTCGGAAACCTGGGTCTTCTTGTCGAACGGCATCACTCCGGCGCGAATCAGAGCGTAGAGCTTGCTGGCCTCCGGATTGCCCGGCACCAAGACTGCCCCCTTTGCACTCCCGCGCAAAATCCCATCTACGGAGGTGAGATTCAGCCCTCCCACGTTCAGGGGAGCAGAGTGGCACCGCACACAATTCGCCTCAAGAATTGGCCGAATGGAGGTTTCAAATTCGGGCGCCTGGGTGTCCGCCGAAAACGCGACAACTGCGCAGAGAGAACCTGCGAGCAAAAGACCCATCGGCCAATGACGTCGAAATCTTTTGCTATCACGCCGGCTACTTTTCAGCCAAGTAGCCGTGAAGTTTTGCGCAACTAGGAGGTAAGACTTTCTCGGCATGGAAAAAATAAATCTTTCTTCGTTTTGTTATTGCACGTTCTCTCAGTCAGCTCGAGCTTCGAGGTCCAACAAAGATCAGTAGAAGCCGCCACCCCTCGAAGCATTGCTGCCCTGGAGACGATCTCAGAGTCAGAAGCGATGAAAGCGATCTGGCTGGGTCTTCCAAGACGTACGCTACGGCGGCCCACTAACTAATACGACATGCAGGCAACAGATGTACCAGCTTGAAAATCCGAATTTTGCTCGAAGCTTGAACTGCGGCGGATGGGCCTAAAAACGAGGAACAATGGCACTAGGGATGGTTTACTTCTTTGCGCAGGAGTGCATAAAGCAAGGGCTTTCCGGTGGGTTTCCGGCTGCCGCCCTCGGGCTCTACCGTTACAAAAACCGCATCGATTTCAGCCAGTTGTTTGGGATCGTCGCAGTTCAGCACCCAGCGATGGTTTAATTCACTGTCAACATACAAAATACCCAGGCTGCGGGGAGCCTGCTGGTGTACCCCCTCAGCTGTTTCCTTCTTGCCCCAAGCTTGAAACGAAGCATTTTTTATGCCTGATGGAGGTTCCAGGTCAAACGCGTAGAACACCAGAGACTTGCCTTGCGCGTAGAAAACACGCCCGAACGATTTGCGCGTATTGCTTCGGCTATCGACGTCGAACAAGTCGGCGATATAAAGTTTGCGGGCTCCCATCATCTCGCGAATGTCGCGGTCGGATTCCAGATATTGTTCGGCATCTTTAAGGCGCCTTTGATGGTCTCCGTTTTCAGCAGTCAGTTCGTTGACCTTTGCTTCGAGCGAGGACGCCCGTAAGACCGCAGTTTCGCGTTCCGAGCGCAGGTTTACAAGTTCAGCCTGGATGCTCTGAAGTTTCTGCTGCGCGCCTTGCAACTCGGCGTTCAGTGAATCCCGCTGTTGGACCGCGTCTGACAGTCGTTTGCCTACCGACAACGACGTCGCGCTAACCTCGGCTATCTGTTGTTCCGTATTCTTCAGTTGCTCCGCAAGCCGATTCGCTTCAGCCTGCTTGCGATCAAGCCTGGCATGCAGGTCTGTTAGCCGGGCTTCCAAAGCGATCACCGAGGGGTCCGCTAATCCTTGCGGCGGCGTTTTCACGTTCTGGACGGTCGGCGATTGAATGACAGCGTCTTCCGCTCCCACGTAGGATGGGTGAAACCGTACCGCCAGGAAAATAACTGCGCCGGCAAGAGAAACCGCCGCCACTGCCATGAATGCGTTTTTCATGGAAAACCATGGCGATGGGTTGGGAACAGCCAAGTGGTCCGGCAAAAGCGACTTGTCGGTGACTGTACGGCGCGAACGCACGGGCCCTAGCGATTCGGCGTCCGGCAGTTGCGCATATCGTGACGCCAATAACGGCATGCCGTCGGTCACCAGCACTTGATACTCGAGGTAAGCCGACCTGCAACTCGCGCAGGTTTCCAGATGTTTGCTTAATTCACCTGTCTCTTCACTGGTTGCCATTCCAGATGCCGCCATGGCGCATAGTTCGTCGAACCGTGCGTGTGCATTCGTCCTATCGTGTTTGTCCATAAATATTTACTTCGAACGCAATTTCTGGATAAAAGCACTCTTCCGCAATTTTGCCAGTCCCCGGTAGTAATGATGCCGCACATTCGGCAATGGTTCTTTTAAACGTTCGCTAATTTCGCGAAGCTCCAAGCCTTCGAAATAAAATAGTTCGAGTGTTTGCCTCTGGCGCTCGGGCAGCTCTTCGAAGGCTTTCTCAAGCTGAACCCGGTTGAGCCGGGACCCGATCTCCCGATCCAAATCTGTGTCTCCCAACAGAGTATTCGCCATGGAATCCGCATCTGTACCAACGTAGAACTGCCGCCGGTAAAGATAAAGACGCCGGTCGAGCGAACGCCGGTAGGCCATCTGGGCAATCCAGGCCTTCGCTGTCCCTTTGGCGGCGTCGAATGCCGATGCATGCTGATGGATATTGAGAAAGACATCTTGCACGATCTCTTCAGCTTCACCGCGGTCCCGCAGGATTCGGAGCGCTATATGAAAGATCAGTCGGGAGAAGTGCTCGAATAACAGCCGGAGTGAAACCGGATCATCGCTTCGGACACCTGCAATCAGTTCCTCGTCGGTAAGCAGGCCGGGTTCAGAAGGGTGCTCCGCCTCTGCGTTTTTTGATCTCCCCCAAATCAGAGGAAACGACAGGGCCCGATCTTCGCGTGATCCACTCACAGATAGATTCCTACTGTGCCGTCAACATTGAACCGGCATCGATCCAGACAACGGAGCGCCAAAAATAGGCGGCAGATTTGCCACGTCGCAACTCTGCCCGTCTTTCAGATGCAAACTACAACGCGAAGACCATAGCTGCCCTGACAGCAAACGGCGGCAATAGTAGCAAACTCGTAACCGTTTTCAAAACAAAAAACGCAGCCTACAGGTTTTACCCTACCCGTCGTCCTCCGATTTGTTCAATGAGTGGTACATAGTTGCGGTTCCGGACGTAATGGTCAAAGGTGGGCTGTGTCCACGCAGCAATCAAAACCGCTTTCCCTGAACGCTGGAAGGATTACCCAATCGTGAAGTCCTGGGTCTTGAAGATCACGCTCCTAGCATTCGCGCTGCAAGGTTCTACCTATGCAGGCGCTCAATCCAGTGAACCAACGACTCCCGCCGCACAGAACAAATCGACACTGGATTATGACGTTTTTAAAAATTCCATCCAACCGGTCTTCTTGAAGAAGCGCGAAGGCGGGGTCATGTGCGCTAATTGCCACACGGTACTACCGACCCGCCTCCACTTGGTACCGTTTGCCGCAGGTGCCGCTACCTGGACTGAGGAGCAGACCCGTCAAAACTTTCAAACGGTCTCAGCTCTGGTCACTCTCGGCGATCCGATGCATAGCAAGTTGTTGCTTCATCCCCTTGCCCCGGAGGCTGGTGGGGACCCCACACATACTGGCGGGAAATTCTGGAAGACCGTGGAAGACCCGGAATGGAAAATGATCGCCGCGTGGGTAGGAAAGGGATCACAGAGCGCATCTGCAACTACAACGGCGGCGGCGGACGTTCCTCCGCTTGATTATGAATTTTTCAAAGACCAGGTCGAGCCCATTTTCTTGAAACCACGTCCCGGTCACGCCCGCTGCTACGTATGTCACAACAACGGGGCGGAGGCGAAGAAAACTAATTTTCGCGTGGAGTTGCTTCTTCCGGGAAATTCGAATTGGACCGAAGAACAATCGCGTCGAAACTTTACAGTCATTTCCGGCTACGTAACTCCCGGGCACCCGCTGGAAAGCCGTTTACTCATGCATGCCTTGAGTCCGGAGGCCGGCGGCGATCCGTACCATACCGGCGGAAGACAGTTTAAAACGCAGAGTGATCCAGATTGGCAGGTTCTAGCAGCTTGGGCGAACGGCGCAAAAGGAAACAACCCGCCGGCCAAGTAAGAGAATTCCTCAACAGATTCCCTAATGCGCTAAGGAGCGAGATGACGAGAATTAGAGTTGCTACGTGTGTTGCGCTCACAATTTTGATCGCGTTCGGTGTGATGGAAATATGTCCGACCAAAGGCGTGGCCGCCGGCAAACACAAAGATAAGGTCTCCACTGGAGTGCCGCAGTTCGTATATGATCCTTCCTTTCCCAAACAGGAAGGCCACTTTGGAGACAAGGGCAATTGGATTTACGGTGCTTTGGGAGGCATCGCAGTCGATCCCACCAATAATCACGTCTGGATTCTTCAGCGACCAGGAACGTTGACCGCGCCCGAACTTCTTGGGTCGACAAAACCTCCGATCGACGATTGCTGCGTCTCGGCGCCAACCGTCATGGAATTCGATTCCGAGGGGCACTTCCTGCAAGGCTGGGGCGGTCCGGGCCAAGGATACGACTGGCCGGAAATTGAACACGGCATCCGCATCGACTACAAGGGGAATATTTGGATCGGCGGAAGCGGGAAGAAAGACAATCAACTACTGAAGTTCAATCAGTCCGGAAAATTCCTCCTACAGATCGGGCATCCCGGAAAAAGCGCTGGCAGCGTTGATACCGAAAACATGAACGTACCCGCCAGCACCTACGTATATCCCAAGACTAACGAGGTTTTTGTAGCGGACGGATATGTGAACCGTCGGGTCGTGGTGTTCGACGCCGACTCGGGTGCCTTCAAACGCATGTGGGGCGCTTACGGAAAAAAGCCGGATGACAGCGTGCCACGAATCAAGAGGTTCCCTCAAACCGAGGGTCTTCCTCTCGACACGGTTGTGAAGGACCCTCCCCCGCAGCAATTTAACCTTCCCCACGCCATCCTGGTTTCGAATGACGGGCTGGTGTATGTCGGCGACCGGACCAACAATCGGGTACAAGTATTCAAAGTCGATGGAACTTTCGTCACCGAAGTTTTCGTGGAGCGAAACTTCCTCGGCCCGGTAGGTACTGCGGTCGATTTGGGCTTCTCTCCAGATACAGAACAACGATTCTTATATGTCATGAGCGGCGACGAGCACCTCCGCATACTTGATCGACAGTCGCTAAGAGTATTAGGCCAGTTCGGTCGACTCGGACATCTTGCCGGTCAGTTTTGGCATACCCATGCAATTGCCGTCGATTCAAACGGCAACATCTATACCGCTGAAGCAGGCACTGCGGGGAGACGGGTACAGAAATATCTCTTTAAGGGATTTTCTCCAGACCCGGCCCATTAACGCTCCACGAAGGTACACGAGGAAATCTTGAAATCTAATCTGTCGAACATTGTTGTGATTGCAGTGCTGGGAATCCTGGGCGTCGCTTGCGCGACATCCGTGTCCGCTCAAAGTCCTGCGATTGCTCCCTTAGGGATTGGCCTCGAATCGTATGAGTACCCATTCCCTGTACACTTCCTGGACTTTGATATGCAGGGCCAATTCGTTCGGATGGCCTACATGGATGTGCCGGCGTCCGGCAATGCCAATGGTTCCACTGTCGTGTTGTTGCACGGAAAAAACTTCGGCGGATACTACTTTGCGAACTTGATTAAACATCTCTCCGCCGAAGGCTACCGGGTGATCGCGCCGGACCAGATTGGTTGGGGGAAATCATCGAAGCCCGACCTTCGTTACAGTTTTCAAAACCTGGCGGCGAACACTGTTCAATTGCTGGACCATCTCGGAGTGAGTCGAATCGTCCTGCTTGGCCACTCGACTGGCGGCATGCTTGCTGTACGCTTTGCCCGCAGCTATCCGGAGCGGGTGGATCGGTTGATTCTGGAGGATCCGATCGGCCTTGAAGATTATCGAATGAAGGCCCCCGCGCAAACCGATGAGACCTTATTCAAAGATGAATTGAAAAAAACGGATACTGAAAAGATTCGCGCGTTTTATGCCAAATATTTCGCGCATCCGAATCCTGATGTTTTCGGGCCTTTGGCCGAAGTTCAAATCCGCACAACGATGAGCGGCGAGTTTCCCCGTCTGGCGAAAGCGTCAGCGCTGGCATATCAGATGATCTATGAACAACCGGTGGTCTATGACTACGCCTACTTGGAACCGCCAACATTGCTGGTTCTAGGCGACGCCGATCACACCGCCCCTTTCTCCAACTACGCCACTCCCGAAGTCCAAAAAACAATGGGCCACGTGGTGGAACTCGGGAAGGAACTCATCAAGAAAGTTCCACACGGGAAACTGGTTGTGATTGAACAATCTGGACACATCCCGCACATGGAACAGCCAGACGCCTTTCAGCAGGCGCTGGACGGATTTCTGCGCGAACCAAAAAGCCGCAACTGAAAGCTTTCAACATTTCCATAGGATTACATGGCGCACAACAAATTTCCGGGTGATCGGCGTGATTTTCTGAAAAATGCCGCGCTCGCGGGTGCCGGAACATTCCTATCGCCGGCAATGGCAACCACCATGCCGTCGGATGTTCGGTCAGAAGAAGCAGCATCCCACTCCGAGGTCGGGCGCCCGGGATCTGATTTCATGCTGGACGTGATCAAGTCCCTTGGTATCGAGTATGTATGCGCCAATCCCGGATCGAGTTTTCGAGGTCTCCATGAGTCGGTGATCAACTACGGGGGCAACCGCAGTCCTGAACTCATCACCTGCTGTCACGAAGAATCCGCGGTTGCCATGGCACATGGCTATGCAAAGATCGAAGGCAAACCCATCTGCGTGTTTGCCCACGGCACGGTTGGACTGCAACACGCGGCGATGGCAATTTACAACGCCTACTGTGACCGCGTCCCAGTCTGTTTGATTTTGGGCAATACGTTAGACGCATCCCTCAGAGCACCCGGTCATTGGGTGCATTGCGTTCAGGATGCAGCAGCGATGGTACGGGATTACGTCAAATGGGACGATGTTCCCGCGTCTCTTCAGCCCTTCGCAGAATCAGCTGTGCGAGCCTATAAGATTGCGATGACTCCCCCTATGGGGCCGGTGTTGCTCGTGGCCGACACCGAATTGCAGGAACGGCCGGTTCCTGAGAATTCCAAACTAAATATCCCAAAGTTGACTTTGGTGGAACCGCCCCAGGGAGAATCAGGAGCCGTCCAGGAAACTGCACGGCTTCTACTCCAGGCTGAAAATCCGCTGATCGTCGCTGACCGGGCGGCCCGCACTCAAGCCGGCATGGACAGTTTGATCGAACTTGCCGAGTTGTTACAGGCTCCCGTGATCGATCAGAATTCGCGAATGAACTTCCCGACTTCTCACCCTCTGAACCATTCCGCGAAAAAACGTGCAGCAATTGCGCAGGCAGACGTAATCCTGGGACTCGAGCTTGCGGATTTCTGGGGAACTGTGAATTCTTTTAGTCCAGAACATCTCACTTCGCATCCAGCGACCAAGCCGGGTACAAAATTAATCAGCATGACCACTGGCGATTTATATACGAAGGCGAACTATCAGGATTTCCAGCGCTTCACCGAGGTCGACATCGCTCTCGCAGCGGACGCTCAGGTAACATTGCCATCGCTGATCGAGGCCGTTCGTCATCAGATCACTGCGGACCAGAATAATACTTTCAAGGAGCGGGGCGCTAAGTTGGCGGCGGCCCACAATCGGGCCCGCGAGGAAGCGCGGACTGAGGCCACATACGCATGGGACGCGAGTCCGGTCAGCACCGCCAGGCTGTGCGCGGAACTCTGGGATGCAATCAAGGTTGAAGATTGGTCACTCGTCTCTTACCCCGCACATTGCAGTTGGTGGCCACTGCGCCTGTGGAATTTCGATAAGCATTATCAATTCATCGGAGGGCCCGGTGCGTTTGGCGAAGGCTATGGCGCCCCGGCTTCGGTGGGCGCGGCCCTGGCGAATCGCAAACACGGACGTTTATCGGTCAATATCCAAACCGACGGTGATCTCATGTATGCGCCGGGGATTCTTTGGACCGCCGCTCACCATAACATTCCGATTTTGAACATCATGCACAATAACCGCGCTTACCACGCCGAAGTTTTGGCGGTACAGCGCATGGCAAACCAAAACGATCGTGGCATTGACCGCGCAGGCATTGGAACTGTAATGGACGATCCCGCCATTGATTTTGCGAAACTCGCACAGAGCATGGGGGTCTATGCCGAAGGGCCTATTGCGAATCCCAGGGATGTGTCTGGCGCAATTCGACGTGCGATTGCCGTGGTGAAGCGGGGAGAGCCGGCGTTGGTGGATGTCGTTACTCAAGCACGTTGAGATGAAAGTCAGGGAATGAGACCGAAAATAAGATATGCCTCGGGATTGGGCATTGTCGTGACCTTCGTGGCTATTGCAGGACTGTTTGGCCAAACTAAGAAAGCCACTAATGCAACATCTCAAACATCGGAAGATCCCGTGGCGCCAGCCGGAAATTCCATAGCAGGGAAAAAGCTATTCGCCACAGTTGGTTGTTACGCTTGTCACGGAAGAGAAGCTCAGGGAGGGTCTGCCTACGGCCCGCGGCTCGCGCCGAGGCCGATTGCCTACCCCGCGTTCTACGCGTATGTGCGTAAACCGGTGGGAGAGATGCCACCGTACAGGGAGAAGGTCTTGTCGGACGGGCAACTGGCGGATATTTATGCCTTCCTGAAATCGCAGCCTCGTCCGAAGACGGCGGATAGTATTTCGATCCTGAAATAAGTTGGGAGCAAGATTGGTAGCAAAAGCAGCGAATCTTGAGACGATCGAACGCCCCCCCATCGGCGAAGGCGGCAACATACGCTGGGCAATCCTCGCTCTGCTCTTCTTCGCGACCACCATTAACTATCTGGATCGGGCCGTGCTCGGTGTCCTGTTACCTGAAATCCGCGCCCGTTTTCATTTCAGTCTCGAAACCTACGGAAATATTCAGATGGGATTCCAATTGGCGTACGCCGCCGGGTCCCTTCTCGGTGGCAAACTGCTGGACAGCTATGGCACAAAGACCGGCTTTGGTATCGCTGCGGCGATTTGGTCGGTAGCGGCGATCTTAAACGCCTGGGCCAGGAGCGCCTTTCAATTCGGTATGCTGCGTCTGGTTTTGGGAGCCGGCGAGTCTCCGAATTTTCCGGCCTGTAATAAGGCTGTGGCGGAATGGTTCCCCGCCAAAGAGCGCTCCGTCGCCATGGGTGTAGTGAACTTTGCTCCCAATCTGGCCAATATTGTTGGCGCACCTTTGTTTATCTGGATCGCGTTGTCGCTCGGCTGGCAGGCATGTTTTGCGATCATGGGAGCACTGGGCCTTCTCTGGGTACCGTTGTGGTTTTTGTTCTATCGCAAGCCACGGCAATCCGCCACAACCCCGGCGCTCACGAAGCTCTCGATTACCGACATCATGAAATATAAGCAGGCGTGGGGATACGCCTGGGCTAAATTCCTCACCGATCCGGTCTGGTGGTTTTATCTTTTCTGGCTGCCGACCTACCTCACGGACGTCCGCCACTTCACTCCATCGCAGCGCGGCACTGCACTCACCGTGGTCTATGCGATATCAGGCGTGGGCGCATTGGGTGGAGGAGCGCTCTCAAGTTGGCTCATTAAGCGCGGCTGGACGGTAGGAAAAGCACGAAAAACAACCATGCTGGCGTGCGCGGTCGTCATGCCGGCGTGTGCTCTGGGAGTAGTTGTCCACAATTCGACTGCAGCGGTTCTTCTCTTCGGATTGGCGACGGCAGCCCATCAGGCATGGATGACGAATCTTTTCACCACACCGTCGGACATCTTTCCTCATCAGGCCGTGGGCAGCGCCAACGGTTTCGGCGTATGCGTGGGTGCGCTTGGCGGAGCGTTATTTTCCGGATTGATCCCCGGCCATGTGATTCCGTTGGTGGGATACATACCAATTCTCTTGTCGATGAGCTGGTTTTACCTGATCGCATGGTGGCTGGTTCATAAACTAATGGGCAATCTGGAAATGGTGACCTTATGAAAACCCATTTTCAGAACAAAAACTCAAAAGAATCAAAGAGCGTGTCGGAAGGCCGGCGCCAACTTCTTCGATGGATTGCCGCCAGCCCGTTGCTGACTGGCGCCGCTCTTGCGGATAGCCGTCTGGAAAATCTGCTGGCTTCCCTACAACTCGGTGTAACCGCCGAAACGAATGCGAATCCCTCGGCACAGAATTCGGAATTGATTACATCTGCTGACCAGGCACTGAACGTCTTTGACTTCGAACCTGTCGCGCGGAAAAATCTTCCGCCCGCGCATTTCGGACATTTGGTCGGCGGAGTGGATGACGACGGCACCGTCCGCGCGAATCGGGATGGTTTTACGAAATTCCAGATCCGGCCGCGGCGACTGGTGAACGTAGAGCACATCGATACATCCGTCCGTTTGCTCGGTGGCGACTGGAAGACTCCCATTGCCCTTGCCCCCGCAGGAAGCCAGAAGGCCTACCATCCGGACGGCGAGATTCCTGTCGCCAAGGCTACACAGATGCACGGGAATCTTCAGATCCTCTCCACTTCCACCAGCGCCCCGCTTGAAGCAGTGATTGAAGCCCGAGGCGCTCCGCTCTGGTTTCAGCTCTACCCGACCAATGTTTGGGAAGTCACGCGAGCATTGGTGAAGCGGGCCGAATCCGCAGGTTGCCCCGTCTTGGTCTTAACCGTGGACGTGCAAGGCGCCCACAATCGGGAGACTCGGGAAAGATTTATCCGCATGGATCACCGCGACTGTGAAGTCTGTCACGGAACAGTACAGGAACGGCAATACGGGGTCCTGCTGCGACGAAAAACCATGTTTCGAGGTCTGGACACTTCCCATGTCACGGACAGCATTCCCGATTCTATGAACTGGTCTTTCATAAAACGCTTGCGTGACCTGACTTCCATGAAGCTGGTCATCAAAGGGATCGTTACCCGGGAAGACGCCCACCTCGCAGTCGAAAATGGCGTCAACGGAATTATTGTGTCCAATCACGGCGGCCGTGGGGAGAACAGTGGTCGTTCTACCATCGAGAGTCTTCCCGAAGTTGCCCAGGCCATTGCCGGAAGAATTCCGGTTCTCATCGATGGAGGCTTTCGCCGCGGAACCGACATCTTCAAAGCATTCGCGCTGGGCGCCAATGCGATCGCGATCGGGCGACCTTACCTTTACGGGTTGGCCGCCTTCGGCCAGCCGGGAGTGGAAGCGGTTCTGACAATTTTACAGCGCGAATTGCGGATGATCATGCAAGAAGCCGGTACCACGACTCTGAGCAAGATCACGAGAGCTTACGTACAAGCTCCCGGTAGCACATCCACAACCGGTTTCATGGAACACACAATTGGAGAAAATCATGGGTGACAGAAAGACCGCGTTGGTAGTCAGCGCGCATTCCGCCGACTTTGTCTGGCGTGCCGGCGGAGCGATTGCTTTGTATTCTTCATACGGCTGGGAGGTTCACATCGTCTGCCTGTCTTTCGGCGAACGCGGCGAATCGGCGAAGTTATGGCGTGAACCCGGCATGACCCTGGAAAAAGTCAAGGCTGGACGGACAGAGGAGGCGCTACGCGCCGCCGAAATTCTCGGAGGCAAGGTCACGTTTCTGGATCTGGGCGATTATCCGTTAAGGGTTTCGGACGATGTTCTTTTCAAGCTGGCAGACATGTATCGTGATCTTAGGCCGGAATTTGTTCTCACTCATTCGCTGAGCGATCCTTACAACTTCGACCATCCGTTGGCTTCGCATGTCGCGCAGGAAGCTCGCATCATCGCGCAGGCGCATGGCCACAATTCATCCACTCCGGTGATCGAGGCGCCACCGGTTTTCTTATTCGAGCCGCACCAGACCGAACAATGCGATTGGAGGCCTCAGGTATTGCTTGACATCACGCCCGTGTGGGATAAAAAATACGCAGCCTTTAAGACCATGTCGGCACAAGAGCACCTGTGGAATTATTACGAACGCGTCGCTCTGCAACGCGGCGTTCAAGGGGCGCGTAACTCAAATCGGAAAAACATGAAATATGGAGAGGCTTATCAACGCGTATTCCCTCAAGTCGGCGAGGTATTTTAATGAATAAACCAGTCGTAGTTCGAAAAATAGAAAGGGCATCCGCCGAGACGATCGCGGCGTTAGAGCGCTCCGGGGTAGCCACGATCCATGAAGCTCAGGGACGCTGTGGTTTGCTGGCGTCCTACATGCGCCCGATCTATGCAGGCGCGACCATTGCCGGATCGGCAATTACGGTCAGCCTTGCTCCCGGCGACAATCTCATGATTCACGTTGCGGTCGAAGTTTGCCAGCCTGGTGACATCCTGGTTGTAGCTCCGACGTCGCCTTGTACGGATGGATATTTCGGAGAGCTACTCGCAACTTCGCTGCAAGCGCAGGGGGTCAAAGGCCTGATCATCGAAGCCGGGTGTCGCGATGTTCGTCCCATGACGGAAATGAAATTTCCGGTTTGGAGTCGAGCCGTCAGCGCCGCTGGAACCGTGAAGGTCACCTTGGGATCGGTGAATATTTCCCTGGTTTGCGCCAATCAGGCCATCAACGCCGGCGATGTCATCGTCGCGGATGACGACGGAGTCGTCGTGGTGAAGCGGGAACTCGCTCCAGACATCGTAGAGTCGTGCACGCAACGCGAAAGAAAGGAAGCCGCCACGCGTGCCCGCCTGGCAAAAGGGGAATTGGGTCTCGATATTTACAGCCTGCGTGAGAAGATCGCGGCGCTGGGTCTGGAATACATCTAGAACATGCCCCGATCTTCCCAGACCGCCATCCCCTGTACCCTGATGCGAGGAGGAACTTCAAAGGGACCTTTTTTCCTCGCCGACGATCTTCCTCAGGACCCAGCTCTGCGAGAACGGGTGCTGCTGGCTGTAATGGGATCTCCAGACCCGCGTCAGATCGACGGACTAGGTGGCGCGGATCCACTCACCAGCAAAATCGCGATTGTGTCGCGTTCCTTAAGGCCCGGTATCGATGTTGATTATCTCTTTGCGCAAGTATCCATCGAGAAGGCCAGCGTCGACATCACGCCCAATTGTGGCAACATGCTCGCGGGAGTGGGTGGCTTCGCCATCGAGCGCAGCCTGGTGACGCCGGTCACTCCGAACACCGCGGTCACAATCTATATGGTGAACACCGGCAATATTGCGGTTGCACACATCCCTACACCTGGCGGCATGGTCGAGTTCGAGGGCTCGACAGCGATTGCGGGCGTTCCTGGAACATCCGCAGCGATCCAAATTGATTTCCGTGACACCGCCGGCTCGGTTTGTGGTTCGATGTTGCCGACCCGAAATGTTCTCGATGCCATCGACGGGTGCGCAGCCACTTTGATTGACAACGGAATGCCGGTTGTCGTCCTCCTTGCAAGAGATTTTGGTAAAACGGGATACGAGACTCCGGCAGAACTCGATGCAGACAAAGCATTCAAGACACGTCTCGAAACAATTCGACTTGCTGCCGGCGAACGCATGGGCTTAGGGAACGTCCGATTAAAGGTTATTCCCAAGATGACCCTGATCGCCGCACCTCGAGCGACGGGAAACGTAACCACTCGAACATTCATCCCTCAGAAATGTCACTCCGCCATCGGAGTTCTCGGCGCAGTCACGGTGGCGACTGCGTGTGCGCTCCCCGGTTCCGTCGCTGAAGGCATTGCGACGTTGCCGGATGGACCAACAAAACAAATTTCCGTGGAACATCCAACGGGTGAATTCACCGTCGAGATCGAAGTCGTCGCCAGCGGAAATAGGATTCGAGTAAGCCGCTCCAGTCTGGTTCGCACCGCGCGCGCATTGTTTAGTGGACACGTTTACGTTCCTCAGCATGTTTGGGACGGAACTACAAAATGATTGGAGAATGATATTGCAACCTGAGGCGATCCTGGATCTTGCCCATCTCGGTCATGTTGAGATTCTGACACCCAAGCCCGACGAAAGCCTTCGCTTCTTTGTGGATGTGATGGGCATGACCGAAACTGCGTGCAAGGGAGACTCCGTCTACCTCCGCGGTTGGGATGACTACGAACACCACTCGCTCAAACTCACCGCCGCCAAAACTACTGGCATTGGCCACATGGCCTTCCGCACCCGCAGCCAGCAAGCGCTGGAGCGGAGAGTTGCCGCCCTAAAAGACTCAGGATTTGAAATCGGATGGAATGACGGTGACCTGGGTCACGGTCCTGCATACGCCATGCACGATCCTGACGGCCATGTAATTGAACTCTATTACCAGACGGAATGGTACACACCGCCGCCAAACCTGCGTCCGGCATTGAAAAATCAGGCGCAACGCTTCCCTGCCCGCGGCGTGAACGTAAGACGTCTCGACCACCTGAACTGTCTGGCGGTCGACATTCGGGCAAACCGAATCTTTTTCGAAAACTATCTCGGCTGCCGGCTTACCGAGCAAATCGTTCTCAACGACGGGACTGAGGCCGGGATGTGGCTCACCGTAACCAACAAGAGTTATGACTTTGCCTACACCTGTGATCACACGGGAACCCATGGCCGCTTTCATCATGTGACCTACGCGGTGGATTCTCGCGAAGAAATCTTGCGCGCCGCCGACATATTCCTCGAGAACGGCGTATTTATTGAAACAGGACCCCACAAGCACGCCATTCAGCAAACGTTCTTCCTCTATGTCTACGAACCCGGCGGAAACCGCGTCGAGGTCGCGAATGCCGGGGCCAGACTCATCCTGGCCCCGGACTGGAAACCGATTCGCTGGACAGAAGAAGAACGAAGGAAAGGGCAAGCTTGGGGACTCAAGACGGTTGAGTCTTTTCACACCCATGGATCACCTCCGGTCGGTGATCACTTGCCGAAGACTAGAAAAGACTCGGAATAATTGTGCCTCAATACTTTCGTAAACAGCACTCACCAGAGAGGAACTACCCATGACTGTTCGTGTAAATTGGTTTCGATTCGTTGATCTGTGTCTCACATCTTTGTTGCTCACTGGCGTGAGCATTGCGCAGACATCCGTATCCGAGAAGACGGCTGAAAAGAAGCCCGTACGCGAAGTAATGTACTTCGAAGCGTCAAAGGTAACCGCTTCTTTTGAAAAGGCAGCAGTGCTAGTCGAGGGAGACACCCTGGATGACCATTACAAAATCCTCACCGGCCGTCGCGATAAGCCAGGCCAGTCGGAACTTCACGTTAAGGATACCGACCTCATCTATATCCTCGAGGGGAGGGCAACATTCGTCACTGGCGGAGAAATGATAGAGGGCAAGACCACCGCGCCGGATGAAACCCGAGGCTCAAGTATCAAAGATGGGACAACCCGGAAGCTTGCGAAAGGCGATGTAATCATCGTGCCCAACGGCGTGCCCCACCAGTTCCTCGAGGTGAGCAATCCGTTTTTATATTACGTGGTCAAGGTTAGATAGCCCTTGGGTACTTTCAAACAACTGTTTCTCTGTCCAGTTTGTCGGGGATCGTGGAAATATATGCTGGTGAGTGTCGTCTCGAGGATTCCTGTACAGTTCGGTGGTGCGTGTCTCGAAAAGTTCCCTTGAAGGCACAAATCTGAGTCACCAATGATCCAATGTCTACTGGAGGCACTCTAATATTAGTTTGAAGCGCAGATACGAGTGAACACACACTGTCTGAGCGAACCAGGTGAACGCAAGAATGGATATCCGCATCCCAGCGTCGGGGCTTTAATGAGCGCAATCAGCCCGGCTGTCGATGCAGCGTAGCAGAGCCCGCTTCCGGCGACCGCCTATAAGGGTCGCGACCGAACGGCTTCGAAGCTCTGGGATATCGAATGGAATTTCGCATCACCATTCATTTTCTTACCAACAATTCGGAGAATTGGAAAATGCGGTCGATTGTGACCGCGCTGATACCCGTCGCAACCACCGTCGCGGAAGATGATCAGCGTTCTTGTCGTGGCGACCGTCGATGTTGTCGATCGCTATAGACATGTCGGCAACCCTCACGTTAACGCGTTACGTCAGCACGGCCCGACCGTGGTGCTCAAGAATGAACAGGGTACTGAAGGTGTTTTACTCAAAAGCGTCGGATCGGCTTCTGGCGTATCCGTACCCAACGCACGAAGGCCCTGGCATGAAAAGAGACATTCCCCCGATCGAACAACCCATGATTGAGGATGTGGTCCGCTGTGCTGCTAGCCGGAATCAGGAGGTTTCTACACATATAGGGGAGATCGCGCTAGCTACGCATGCCCCCTGCAAGGAATCGGCGGCAAGTGGGTCTGCCGCGACAGCTTTCATGAGTGGCAGAGCAAATTCGAGCAATTCAGGGCGCTAAGCATGCAAGTCATCGCACTCCCTACTCGCGCACCGTTGTTGCTCGTTTTCGTGAGCAGGCTGTCGACAATCTTGGCGAAGAATCGACCCGGCCAGTTCGCATGTGCACTATCGCCAGAGGTGTCAAATTCCTCCATCGCATGCCACACCCGGCAGCCCTTCTAAATTACGGGCACTTCATAACGCGCGACTCGCTTTTTCATCCGTTAATCCTACCCTAGTGCCTCTACTTGCCATGACGCTCGTCGCGGGTTTTTGGATATGGCGCGATCGCGCTATTGAGGACAGGGTTGCCGGTACTTTGACACTCGATTCTCCGATCTCGCTACCGAAAGTAGTTTGGTTCGGTCTCTTGTTCATCGTCATTCAAGTTGTTGGAACCTTGCTGACCCGATTCTTCGGCAGTTATGGGATGCTCGCGACGGGCATTTTTGGCGGCCTAGTCAGCAGTGCGAGCACTACCGCCGCCGCATCCACGATGGCAATGCACGGCAAGATCAGCGCTGCCCTGGCT
>DATBAX010000188.1:0-34631 GCA_036271275.1 Terriglobales bacterium | reverse complement strand
GTGGCCCCAAGCAGAGGCATTGCGGCCACAACAATGAACAGAATTCGAAGAACTAACCGGGGGTTCGGAGAAGCCATATCGTCCACAAAAAGAACAGGGTGGCCGAAGCCACCCTGCTGGTGATTGTAACCTGCCGTCGCGATTTAGAAGTAGTATTTGACCGCGAAGGTCAGGAAGCGGCTGCCGTTCTTGAACGCCGGTTTGCCGGTTGTGGTGCCGTTGGTATTCGTCTGTGAAATGCCGGTGACCGGAGCGTTGCAGACGGTTGGATCGCTTGTGGATGGGCTGAGGTGCAAGAACGCGCACTCGTTCCCAGCAGAGCCCAGTGCCGATTCCGAAATAGGCACTGTATAGTTGCGTTGGAAGTTCAGAGTCTCGTCAGTATTCCCAGCCAAGCCAAATTGCGCCAGAGGATGGTTCAGGAAATTCGTTGCCGAAACCCGGAACTGCACACTCTGCCGTTCCGTGACCTTAAAGTTCTTGTAAAGAGCCAGATCACTATCGAAGTAGGCTGGTCCATGAACGTAGGGCCATTCCAGCGTACCTTGCTGTCCGTAGGCCGGCATTGCAAAGCAGTTTGGATTGAAGGACTGACCAGACTTCAAGTGAGCTCCCGGATTGCAAGTAACCACCGGCAGCAGATTGTTAATCGCACTGGTACCGAACCACGTAGAAGGATTCACTGCAGTGGATCTCAACCCGTTGGGCAGGAGGATGGTGTTGTCCGGAAGATCCGGCGCACCAGCCGTAGGATAGGTTAGCGAAGCGTAAGTAGCATTCAGGTTAGTGGTGTTGGGCTGAATCGGTGCTCCGCTCTGGAAGGTGGTGTAACCGGATAGTTGCCAGCCGTTTACCGTCCCGGCCAAAATGCGGTTGCCGTGAATTGGCTTCGGCAGGTTCCACACATACCCCAGGTTCAGGATATGCGTATGGTCGTAGGCCAGGATACCGTAGTTGTTTTTGAGCGAGAACGGATCGACGATCGGACCGTTGCCCCCACCGTTATCGGTCTGTCCGTCACGGATGCCAAGCACCTTGCTGAACGTGTAGTTGGTAATGAAAGTGATCGGGCCGGACTGCTTCTGCCATGACACTTGCAACGAATTGTAGTTGGCGTAGCTGCCGTGGCTGAGCAGGTAAATGTCCTGGTAGTTGTTCAACGGACGGTAGTTGTTTCCATTAAAACCGGCATTATAGGACGTGGCCGCCACCGGATTGGCGCAGGCTAGCGCGTTGTTATCGCCGTTATTGCAAACCAGCGGGTTTGGTGAGGTGTTAACGTGCGCGATCGGATCGGGAAGGAAGAAACCACCCGGCTGGACGTTGTTGAGATCCTGAATCTTGCCGTTGTTTCCATCGATCCATTCGTTGATGCTCTTGTTGGCTACGTAGGAGATCTCGAACACCGAACGCCATGGCAGTGCTTGCGAAACCGTGAGGTTCCAATCCATGGTCAACGGAGTTTTGTTGTCTCCCTCTTGCAGAGCATCAATGGAAGCCCCGTTTTGGGCGCCGCCAGTGGATGAAGGAACAAAGCCGGTCCCTCCCGAATCGATTTGGTTATATCCCGTGGTGATATTCGGCGTGGTGAAGGTAAATGCCCCCTCCGGGCCGTTAGCCGCGTCAGCAACCTGAGTTGAGATCTGATAGCGGAATACGGCGAAGCCTGCACGCAGGACCGTCTTACCGGTTCCGAATACGTCGTAAGCCATACCTACGCGAGGTTCGTAATAGAACAGCGGCGATGGCATACCGGAGAGCGGTATTTTGCTGTCCAGAGCGTGCCAGAGCAAGCCGGCATTGGTCGGACCCTGACCCAGGGTCCCGGCCGGACCGTTAGCGTAAGTCGACGGATTCCAAACCTGGAACCCTTCCGGAGTTCCATACCATTGACCCATGTGGTCAAAGCGCAAACCATAATTTAGGGTTAGCTGTTTGTTGGCTTTGAATGAATCCTGGGCATAAAGCGACCATTGATGAAACTTCAGATCATTGGTCGGGAAAGCACTCACCTGCTGATAGTTACCAGCTCGACCAAGAAGGAAGTCAGCTACTACGTTACCGGTGCTGTTGGCTCCCCACCCCAGATTGTAGGTGCCGTTGTCGCCCGGCGACAGACCGCCGGCGTTTTGAACATTTTCGCTGGTGTCCCAGTAGAAGCCAAACTTTGTGACGTGGTTGCCGATCACCTTGGTGAAGTTGTCGTAGATTGCCGGGTCCTTCTTCAGGCCCCCGAAAGCGCCGCCGTTGAAGCTTCCGTCAAACGAAAACTCTTCGATATTCGGGAACGCGCCGCCCCATGGTCCCTCGAAGTTCGGGATCTGAGAAGTGGTGTGGCCGAACAAACCAGTGACGTTGAATCCCAGATTGGTGCGATCCACCGCGGCCGGGTTGCTGAGAACGCTCGGATTAATGTAGCGAGCCAGAGTGAATACGAATTCGTTAGTGGTAGTGGGGCTGAATACGTGCGTCAGGTTCGCCATGATCTCTTGCGAAGTCGTAGCCGCGGCTACGTTCGACGGATAAGGCAGGGTCCATGGTGGAGTCCACCACACGCCCACCGGATGCAGATCGTTCTCAATCTGGCGCGTGTAGGACACAGCCAGCTTGGTATTGTCATTGATTGCGTAGTCGATCTTACCGGTGGCTTCCCATCGGTTTTGCGGAGAGCTGTTGATGTACTGGTAGTTGTTCCAGCCATTTGCGGCGGAAGGGCTGATGTTGGGCTTTTGCATTACGCCGAGAATGCCCGCAACGTTCGGATCGTAGCTGCCGGTCGGCAACGAGGTGCCGCCACCCGGCAGGGTTGCACCGTTATAAGCGTACTGCCAAACGCTCTGGAGTTGAGCAATCAAAGTAGTTGGGTTGCCGTTCACTGTCTCCGGCGTGGTGCCCGGTAGTCCATCGATCGTGGCATTGCTGAAGTCGCCAGCGCGCTGTTCGTTCGTTGGCACGTTGTAGTTGATAGGGGTAGCCGCCGGATGTTGATCCATGTATTCATATCCGGCCCAGAAGAAGAGCTTATTGTGGTTCTTGTTGTAGTGAGTGAACGGAAGCGGGATAGGGCCACCAACGTTGCCGCCAATATAGTAGTAATGCTCGGCGGAGTTGGGAACGCCTTGACTGTGGGCGTATGCGTCGTCCGAATTCAGCGCACTATTGCGGGCGTAGAGGTAACCTTCTCCATGAAATTGCGAACCGCCACTTTTGCTGAATGCTTCAAAAATCGTCGGGCCCTTCGCATATTCAGCGCTATAAGACGACATTAGAACTTTTACTTCAGCAGTCATGTCCTGGTTGATGTTGGCAATCTGAGTTCCCAGGTTGCCAGGATCGACCAGGTTGGCGCCGTCGAGCATGAATGCCATCGCGCCGTTTGGCTGAGTACCATTTGAAGAGTACGCACCCACCGGGCCGTTGTTGGTGCCGACTACTTTATCGTTGAAGCCCGATCCCTGGGACAGTCCGTTGTTCAGAGCCATGCCGGGCATCAGTTTCAACAATTCGCCGGCATCGCGACCCTGGATCGGCAGATCCTGAATCATTTGCGTGTTTAACGTC
This sequence comes from Terriglobales bacterium, assembly GCA_036271275.1. Classification (GTDB taxonomy): domain Bacteria; phylum Acidobacteriota; class Terriglobia; order Terriglobales; family Acidobacteriaceae; genus DATBAX01. The sequence continues at coordinate 31,070 of DATBAX010000188.1, read as the reverse complement.
TGGCTGATCTCGGCGGTGTCGAGCGGCACGACCGCATCCGCACCCTCAATCACTGTAACTTCACTGCCCTTGCCACCCGGCTTGAGCTTGATGTTGGCAACGGCACGAGCATCACCTTGGTTCATGACGATGCTGTGCTCTTCCCATGAAGAAAAGCCCTCGGCGGAAATCGTAATCGTATAGCTGGCAGGCTGTACGGCCGTAATGGCGAACGAGCCCACGGAATCGGTGAAGGTCGTACGAACGTCGCCGCTGGCTTCGTTCTTAAGAGTTACCTTGGCCTTGGGAATGACGGCGCCGGATTGATCGTAGGCTGTGCCGCTCAGCGTGCCGGTCAACTGCTGACCGAAGGAGAGCGTAGCGAGAAGCACAAATAGCGTCAGGGTCGCTATTTGTCCAATCCTCTTTCCAACTGCGCCATTCAAGTTTGACATCTGGTTCATCATTGATCCAGCCTCCGAAAGTGAACTCTTAAAAGGAACCCTTCCCACGCCGCAAGATCACCAATTTTCCGGCAATCCACCCAAGTCTTGTTAAATCCTGTGTTGTAAAGGTTTACGGCCACTAACATAAAAGCACTATGTGCGGCCTCGCATCTTTTATCCTTGTTGAATGAGGACTGTCAAGAAAATTGTTTTTGTAGAGCGTTTTTTTACAAATGGAGGGATTTTGAGGGTTACTAAAGTTTAAAAGAAGGCCAAAAACTTCACGCACACAATATGACAATCGATATTCAATTGCCACACTTGTTCGCCTTATTTTCGCTTATCTGGTTTCTCGCTTAGACTTGCAGCACATCGCCCTCTCGGGCCACGAGTTCGTATAGCACGGGATTCACGAAGAAGCCGATAAAGAGCCGGGAGATCAAACCAGCGACAATCACGATCGCGAATGGTCTTTGAGTATCGGAACCGATTCCGGTAGAGAGCGCAGCCGGCAACAAACCCAGACAGGCAACCAGCGCCGTCATCATAATAGGCCGCAACCGAAGCAGAGATGCTTCGCGAGTTGCCTTGCGAATATCCATTCCCTCCTGGCGAAGCTTGTTGATGTAGGAAACCAGAATGACGGCGGTCTCAACTGAAACTCCGAGCAGCGCGAGTAATCCCAGCACGGATGAAACGCTGAATGGCGTGTGCGTAAGTTTCAACGCGACCAACGCTCCCACCGGCTCGGTCATGATTACGCCCAGAGCAATGCTGACCGGAAATTTGAAGTTCCCATAGAGCGCGAACAGGATCATGAAAATCAGCACGACCGCGAGCGGACCAATAAATGAAAGCTGCGAGCGGGCTTCGATAAATTGGCTGTACTCGCCGCCCCAAGCCAGCGTGTAACCTTGCGGTAGCTTGACCGCTTTGGTGACCGCCTTCTGTCCATCCTCGACAGCCCTCGCTAAATCGCGTCCCTGGATGCTGTACTGCACGCCGATGTAGCGGGAATTATCTTCTCGATAAATAAACGATGCGCCGTTTCCCTGGGTAATCGTGGCGAGTTGACTTAGCGGGATCTGCTGTCCGTCCGGAGTGCCGACCAGCAAGTTTCCAATATCGTGGGCGCTGCTGCGAAATTGCGGTTGCATGCGAACCACCAGGTCGAACAGTTTTTCCCCCTGAATGACCTGGGTCGCAGCCTGGCCGCCAACCGCAGCCGAGATGACTGCTTCAACATCGGAAACATTGATTCCATAGCGGGCGATCTTGTCGCGATCGACATCAATCAGCAGACTCGGCTGACCGAGTTCGCGGACTACCGTGAGATCAGTGAACCCTGGCACTTTCTCCAGCACATTTTTAATTTGTATGGCCCTGTCCTGAAGGACAGTCAGATCTTCGCCGTAGATTTTCACCGCCAGCGAACTTTTCAAACCGGTCAAAGCTTCATCGACAGCGTCTTCCGCCGGCTGCGTGTAGTTAAAAATGATTCCCGGGAATGCGATTAATTTCTTGTTGATCGCGGCAATCAATTTTTCTTTGGTGTCGTTGTCGCCCTTCCATGACTTGTCGCCGTAGGGTTGCAAGCCAACATAAAATTCGCAGTTGAAAAATCCGGTGGCATCGGTGCCATCATCGGGACGGCCCAACTCCGAGCCGACTACGGTTACCTGCGGATACGACATAAGGATGTCGCGAATTTGAGGCGCAATCTTATGCGCCTCCTCGAACGAAATTGTGTACGGCATAGTCGCCCGCACCCACAGGGCGCCCTCGTCCAGATGAGGCATGAACTCGCCGCCTATGAAAGGAACCAGCAGCAGGCTGGCCCCGAAAATTAGTATCGCGATCACGAGCGTGAGCTTGGGACGTGCCAGCGCCCAGTCCAATTGTTTCGCGTACTTGTCTTTCATCCAATCAAAGGCGCGATTGGGTTTTTCCTTGATGCCGCCTTTGAACCAATACCACGCCAGCACAGGAACCAGCGTGAGAGTAAGAATGAGCGCGCCCACCAGCGCAAACGACATGGTTTCGGCCATGGGATGAAATAGCTTCCCAGCCGGTCCGCTTAAAGCATAAATAGGCAGATAACCCGCAATGATAACGGCCACCGAATAAAAGATCGGCCGGTCAACATCTTTAGCCGCCGCCTGAATGACCTCGCTGAGGTTGTATTCCTTGCCCTCGCGCAACGCCAACTCGCGATAGATGTTTTCCATCATCACGACGGTTCCGTCGATGACGATCCCAAAGTCGATGGCGCCGATCGAAAGCAAATTGGCAGCGACATCGTGCGCGTGCAAGACGATAAAGGCAAATAAAAGCGAGAGTGGGATGGTAAGAGCGACGATCACCGCCGCGCGGAAGCTGACCAAAAAGAAAATCAGGACGATCAGCACCAACAGCATGCCGCGCAACAAATTGTCCTCAACCGTGCTGGTAGTCAGGTCTACCAGTTGACTGCGGTCGTAGTAAGGATAAATTTTGACGTCAGGCGGAAGAACGTGTTCGTTGAGCTCTTTAGTTTTGGCTTCGACCCCTTGCAGGACAGTCTGCGTCTGCGCGCCACGCAGCATCAGAATGACGCCTTCGACCGCGTCATCGTTCTTCTGATACCCGAACTCACCGAGGCGCGGCGCGTTTCCGATTACGACATCGCCGATATCACGCACTCGGATGGGCACGCCTTTATTCGCACCGACTACGATCGCGCCTATGTCCTCCGTGTTCTTCACCAGGCCGATGCCGCGGACATAATAAAACTGGCCGCCTTGCGAATAAAATCCGCCACCCGAATTTGCATTGTTCGCGGTCAGAGCGGCGATCACTTGCGGAACGGTCAGGTGATATCCGTAGAGCCGCGCGGGGTCGAGCAATACCTGGTATTGCATTTCCGTGCCGCCAAAACCCGAATCGTCGGCTACGCCCGGAACCGCCCGGTAAGCCCGCTCAACCACCCAATCCTCAATCGTCTTCAATTCTTGCGGAGTGCGATCGGGACTTTTGAGCACATAGCGATACACCAGCCCGCTGGGACTAAACAGAGGTGACATGGACGGGGTGATGCCGGTGGGAAGGGTGGCCTGCCCCAGCCGCTCAAAGACAATCTGCCGGGCAAAGTAATCGTCCGTGTTGTCCTCGAAAGTCAGGATCACATCCGACAGGCCATAGAGCGAGATCGAACGCATCACCACCATGTGCGGAACGCCGTTCATCTCGAGTTCGAGAGGAAGCGTTACCAGGCGTTCGACTTCTTCGGCGGCGTGATCGGGCCACTGGGTAATGATTTCAACTTGCGGAGGAGAAAGATCTGGATAAGCATCGACCGGCATTCGCCGGAACGACATGACGCCCCCGATGGTAATGAAGGCGGTCAACATCAGGACCAGGAACCGCTGACGCAGCGCGGCTTGGACGATTCGATGAATCATTCAGGGGTTGACCGAATCTCGAGTGTGCTCGCCGTTGTCATATCGCAATGAATCACGAAACTTTTTTCTTTCAGCGTTGCAGTGAATTGGCGAATTGCAAGAACAGACTGCCATCTCCGACCACGCGATCGCCGGGCTTCAAACCACTGGTGATTTGCGTCTGTCCGGAAAAGCTTTCTCCCAGCGTCACGCTCCGCTGTCCGAACTGGTGCGTGGAACCCTCGGCATACACGAACGGCTGGTTTACGTTATCGCGGAGAATCGCGGAATCAGGCACCGAGATCGCGTCCTTAATGTTGCCCGCCTTCACCACGGCCGTCACATACATATCTTTCTTCAGCTTCTGGCCAGGATTGTCGGTTTCGATACGGGCTTGTAAAGTTCGCGTGCTCGGATCGAGTGAGGCAGCCACGTAAGAAATTTTTCCGTGGAAAACCTGGGGATAAGTATCGGTCTGAATATCGACCTGATCGCCGGTCCGCACATACGGCAAGTCTTTCTGGTACACATTCACCAGCACCCAGACGTTGCTGGTATCGGAAATCATGAAGCATTGCGTGCTCGCCGGCTGGATGAGTTGCCCTACGGCTACATCTTGCTCGACCACTTCCCCGCCAATGGGCGCCCGTACCGGAACTTCAAATGAGGGAGGAGCTTTCACCAACGTCTCGGGATCGGTAATGCCCATCACTTTGAGTGCGGCTTCGCTGGAAGCCAGGTCGCTTCCGGCTTGCACTTCCGCGGATTCTGCCTGCTCCAAATTTTGTTCGGCGATGGCGTGATGCTCATATAAATCCTTTGCTCGGGCATAGCCTTTTTGCGCCAGCGCGTATGCGTCGCGGGCCTTCAGAAAGTTGGTGCGCAATTGCGAATAATCGGGACTGGCCACGAACAACATGGGTTGTCCCTTCTGTACTTTTTGACCGGGAACCACCGTGATCCGGCTGACGGGCCCGCTCACCTGCGTGATCACGGGAGTGGTGCGGAAATTGTTGTAGGCCACCGCGCCGGTTAACCGCAACGAGCGCGTGAGAGTAGACGGCTGGATGGTCAGCACCTGGATGTGCGACAGCTGGTCCTGAGGAATAGTGAATAGGGTTGGATTGTTATTATCGGCATTCGAATTCTTTGCATTGCCGGAATCGGCCCCGCCACATCCCGTCAAGGCGAGTAAGAACATCGTCGAAACGATCAGCAACGCGGGCCTTCGTTTTTGCCGGCGAGTTTGCGCAATTTTCATGGCAGGTTCCTGGTTCCGACTGCTTCCTTCAGTTGCTCGACAGCAGTCATGTACGATGCCAGAGCCTGTCGATAGGCTAGTTGTGTTGCCCGATTGCTGCGTTCCGCATCAAGAAAGTCGAGCAGGCTGGCCGCGCCGCGCTTGTAAGCATATTCGCTGATGTCGCGTGAGTCCTGCGCTTGTTTCAAATATCCAGAGGTATAGAGTTGTACGACTTCATCGTTGCTCTTCATCGCTTCGTAAGCGTTGGCTACATCGGATATGACAGTATCACTTGCGGATTGTTGTAGCTCCTGCGCCTGAGTAAGCGCGTAGCGGGTGCGCGCCAGTTCTCCCTGATTGCGATTAAAAATCGGCAAATCGAAGCCGAGAAAGATGGACGCCGAGTTCTGCGCCGATACGTGGGAGAAATCATACGTCCCATTCACATCGACCTTGGAGTTAGCTTTGGCCAAACCGATCTGGCTTTGCGCAGCAGTCACCCCTAATACGGCAGCGCGAAAGTCAGGTCGTCCATTCAGCGCCTTGGCTTGCAAATCTTCCTCGTTCACCTTGAGCGGTTCGTACCCTAGATCACCCATCACGTCATAGTTGGCGGGGACGGCGTCATAGCCAAGAAACTGCCGCAACGCAACCAAAGCCTCCATTTTCGCCAGACGCGCCGACGAGACGTCGGTTTGGAATTGCAAAAGCTGCAACTTGATCTTGAGATAGTCCGCTTCGCTGATGTAGCCGGCTTTGAACTGGGTTTCGCCGATGTCGACTGTCTGCTGGAAACTCTTGAAGTCCTGCTGCGCAAACTCAAGTGTCGATTCCGCCAACAGGACCGCGATAAACTGCTGGCCGACGTTGAAAGCTAACGTCCGCTCGGAGTCCGTGGTTTGTGCCCTAGTGACCGCGGTTGCATCACGGGCTGCTTGCAGTCGGGCTTGCCGTTTGTGGCCGCGCTCAAACAGATATCCGATCCCAATATCAAACTGCTGGGTGACATTCAAATTGTCCGTGGAAAAATCGCCGGGTGAAAAAATGGGGATAAACTGCGAGTCGAATCCGAGAGTGGGATTGGGACGAAGATTTGCGGTAATTTCCTGGGCTTCATTCTGCAACACTAGAGTCCGCTGCGCTTTGATGGCATGGTTGTGGGCCAGCGCAATATCGATGGCTTGTTCCAGGCTGACGGTCGTGTTTTGACCGAATCCCACGCCCGCCAGCGGCAGAAAAAACATCGCTGCAGCGGCGAACGTTCGGAAGTGTCGAGAGTGCATAATGTTGAATTTGGGGCGTAATTCCTGGCGTACGACCGATTTCAGACGCGCCTTCGACGTTCCCAGCCCATAATGCGACTTGGTAGTTGGATGATCATAGAAGAGTAAGTGTTGCTAGCCAAGTTCTTTAATTCTACATCTTTAGCGTCAATACAAGCCCTCGATTACCTGTCATTCCGGAGAACATGGAGTTGCCCCAGTTCCCAAATAATGAAGGCCCGGTCATCGACCGGGCCTTCTCTGCGTCTCGCTTCCCTTTTTTGAACAATCAGACGTTCTTGCCGATAAGCTGCTGCAGGCCGGCGCGGTAGCCACGGCTGCACGACAATTCCTTGCCAGTTTTCAGTACGACAATATATTCGCCGCTATTGCAAGGCTGTAGCTCTTTGATTTTTTGTACGTTGACGATAGTGGAGCGGTGAATGCGAATGAATTGCTCGGGGTCCAGTCTCTCGGACACGTGGCCGATTGACTCTCTCAATAGATAAGACTCTTTGCCCACATTCAATTTCACGTAATTTGCCGCGGCTTCGATCCAGTGGATCTCGTCCACGTCGATAAATACAACGCGCCCTCCCGCTTTAATCACCAAACGGCGGTCGGTGGTGGTCCGTCCCTTCGCCAGAGCATCGAGGATGCGATGCGCAAGTTCGCTGTCGTGGGACTTCAGAAATTCAGCTCGCGCCCTCTCAATGGAATGATGAAGCCTGCCCTGATCGAAGGGCTTGAGCAGGTAGTCCAGAGCGTGGGCCTCAAATGCGCGAATCGCGAATTGATCAAAAGCGGTGGTGAAAATGGTGATCGGCATTTCTTCTGCGGAAATCGCACTTAGCACATCGAAACCGTTCGCATCCGGCATCTGGATATCCAGAAACAAAAGATCAGGCTTATGACTGCGCACTGCAGCAATGGTCTCGGCGCCGTTCCGGCATTCCGCGACAATTTGAATCCCGGCTTCTGAGTCGAGCAGGATACGCAATTTGTTGCGCGCCAGGGATTCGTCGTCGGCAATGACAGTGTGGATTACGGACGGCATCGCGTTGCCCTCATAAGGCCGTTTCTGGATCTTCGGAAACGATTTCATATACAGATGGACGGGCTTCGATCCGAAAGGGTATCCGCACACAGGCTTCAACCCCGCCCTCTGTCAAATTCCGAACGGAGAAATTCTGATTATTTCCATACAGCGTCTGGAGGCGTTCTCGAGTGGCCCGCACGCCTAAACTGGATTTCGAGCCGCAACCGTTGGACTCATCGAACCCCGGACCATTGTCGGTGACGCGTAACCAAAGAATGCCATTCTCTTGCGCCGATTGGATACGAAGCTCGCCGGCTGCGGTTCGTTTCGCAATGCCATGCCGGACCGCATTCTCCACCAGCGGTTGCAGAACCAGATGAGGGACTTCCGCGTCGAGAGTCTCAGCGGCGATATCCAGATGAATGTTAAGCCGGTCCTCGAACCTTATTTTTTCGATCTCCAGATAGCCGTTAATGAATTCCAGTTCCCGGTTCAGGGAGGTCATCTGAAGCGCGCCATCTTCCAGGCTCATTCTTAGAAGATCGCTGAGACGAGTCATCATCTTGTCGGCTGCGTGGACGTCGGTAAGCATCAGCGCCGAAATGGAATGCATGGTGTTGAACAAAAAGTGCGGACGCAATTGGCTTTTCAAGCTTTGCAAGTGCGCCTTGGCAAGGTGCACCTCAAGTTGCGCGGTACGCACTTCGCGCTCCCGGAACTTCTGGTAGTAGGAAATCGCATAGGCAACAACCACGATCGGCGCATACGTCCAGGCAATGTCATTGAGCCAGTTGAGCATCAGTAGGCGCTTAAGCAGGTTCCATCGGATCTGAAGGGGATGAGCCTGCGTATTCCAGATGGAAACGAAGTTGCGCTGACTGGCGTCCCATACTCCATGGAAGGCCCCTCTTAATGCCACATGGACCAGTGCGAACAGAACTCCGCCCATGAGAAGCATGAGCGACGGCCGCAACCAGGCGCCTTTCTTGATGGGAAAACGAAGAGCGAGAGCGAGAACAAAAGGCGTGAGCGGGGCAAAGGTAAAAATCTCGCTGAGTTCGAGATGCAGCTCCTCCACGACGTGCATTGGAGTTCCCATCGAAACGTCGTATTGGTAAATCCATATGACCGCCGCCAGGGTCAGGAAGCCCCATACTGCGAAACTCAATGCCCAGACTCCCGGCTGACGGAGTATGGGCGGCGCGGCCACCTCGCTTCCCGGCGGAGGGGAGATCGAAAATCTTCGCGGCGGACGCCGGCTGAGCTCTCCACCGCAAGTGAGGCAATGGCCATCCATTTCCGCAATACATGCCGGACAAAAAGTACATTCGTACGAACAGATATAGGCTTCGCCATCCGCGGCGAGGACCTGACCACACTTTTCGCACGCGGATTTCATGGTTAAAAACATAGTTTCGTGCCGCGCCTACTATCCTACATTCAGGCAGCGTGAGTGCAGCGGATATCGCGCTCCATCGCATCCCTGGGTGACGCTGCTCGTCCCTGCCATCAATGCACTGCTACCAAGTGACCGCTGGTTCGTACCAGAAATAGCTTTTCCACCGCTCCGGCAGAATTTTGCCAAGAATTTCGTGCGCGGCGCAAAAACTTTCGCAGTCTCCTCTGCGCTTTAAACGCATTTGAGTTTCTACAGGAACCCTCCTCCGGCCCTACACGCTCTTGCGTATGGCTCCGAACACAATCCGCTTGTAAGGTTTCGTTTGATAGCAATGTCAGATTCCTGTCGTTGATAAACATCACGGAGGCAACACTCATGAAGAGATTTGGATTTATCAGCACAGCAGTTTTGTTTTTACTTATGGGGATCACGGCGTCGGTTTCCGCCCAGCAAGACGACCGTGAAAAACCCCCAGCTCAGCCGGCCGCGCATGATGAACAGGCGAACCCGCCGGAAGAAAAGCGCGCTCCAGAAGGAAAGCCCGCTCAAGAGGAAGAAAAACGCACCCAGCAGGATGACAAGAAAGCACAGGACGACAAGAAGGTACAGAACGACGAAAAGCGCGAACAGAAGAACGATAAGCAGGAGCAAGATAAACAGGTTCAGGACCAGCAAAAACAACAACAAAAGGACGACAAGCGCGCACAGCAGGGTGACAAGAACCGTCCGCAAGCCCGACCTGCTGGAAACGACGCACATCGCGCCTCAAACAATGGCGGCGGACGAATTCCCGATGACAAGTTCCGCTCGAACTTCGGCCGCGATCATCACTTCCGCATGAGCCGTCCAACGGTCGTTAGCGGCCAGCCCCGCTTCCAATATGGAGGTTATTGGTTCGGCATCGGAGACGCCTGGCCCGTGGGTTGGGATTATTCTGACGATTGCTACATCGACTACGTAGATGGAGAATATCTGCTATTTGATCTGGCACATCCCGGCGCGAGCATTGTCGTTAACGTCGTACTCTAGGCGTAGTTAACGTGAACTTAAAACGGCGCGGTTCCCTTAAGGGAGCCGCGCCGTTTTACTTGCAGAACTTTATTCGCAAAGATTCGATCCATGAGGCTTAGAACCTCCAATTCACTGAAATACAGCAACATCTAGGGGCCCCTACAGCCCCTACCTTATAGAACTGTTCACCGGGTGCCGTTAATGTCCTTTGTGTAATTGCGAACTTGAATTTGGGTTCGCAAACAATTCAAACCGACGAGGGTGAAAAAGTGAATACGCAAACGACAATGACTCCGCTAAGTGCTGAAATCATCAAGCGCGCCCAGGCGGGCGACTCGGACGCATTCGCCGATCTGTTCAACGCTCACAAGGCCCGTATTTACGCTCTGTGCCTTCGCATGACGAACAACACCGCCGAGGCCGAAGATCTCACCCAGGATGCTTTCTTGCAGGTATTCCGGAAACTCTCCACCTTCCGTGGCGATTCAGCCCTTTCCACCTGGATGCATCGCATCGCGGTCAACACGGTGCTCATGCACTTCCGCAAGAAGGTGCTTCACCAGGTTTCGTTGGATGAACGTTCGGACGGCGAAGGCAAGACCATCCGCCGGGAATGTGGCGGCAAGGATGGCCGCCTTTCTGGTACCGTCGATCGCATCGCATTAATCCGGGCGCTACAGGAGCTTCCAGCCGGATATCGAACCATTTTTCTGCTGCATGAGGTACAGGGTTATGAACATCAGGAGATCGCCCAGCTACTCGATTGTTCGGTAGGCAATTCGAAGTCGCAGCTGCACAAGGCGAAGCTTCGGATCAGGGAGATCCTGGCGCGCACCAACGCCGCGTCTGATGGGCTTCGTTCGCGCAGCGCGGACACTCAAAAAGAATTGGTTCCTGTGGTTGACGATTGGGACAACCCATCCGATGCAGTGGAAGAAGAACTGCCGCTGTCGCCGGGGCAGTTCGTTCCGCCGGCGCCCCAGCTTGTCGGGGCCGCTGCGTAGTCAGGAACATCGCGTAATTCACGGAGGAAATCGATGAAGCGATTACTGATTGCCGCTGTAACTTTTGCTTTAACTTGTACAGCTATGTTGGCTGTCGCGCAGGACGCTCCTGCGAACACGAATGCTCAGGACAGAGGTCTGGGACAGGCCGGCGTCCAGCGATTGATCAAAGAAGTTCGTCACGAACTGCTGCTGCTTCCCTATTACGGCGTCTTCGACAATCTGGCTTACAAAGTTGATCCCAATGGCACCGTAACTCTGATGGGTCAAGTGACTCGTCCGACGCTGAAGTCCGATGCGGAAGGCGCGATCAAGCACATTGAAGGCGTTGAGCAGGTCGTGAATCAGATCGAGGTTCTGCCTGTTTCGCCCGGTGATGATCGCATTCGTCGAGCGGTCTACCGATCCATTTACGGCAATGAGGCATTGACTCAGTACGCTATACAAGCGGTGCCGCCAATCCACATCATTGTAAAAAACGGGCAGGTCACACTCGTCGGTGCTGTGGGCACGCAGATGGATAAGAATCTCGCTGGAATCCAAGCCAATGGCGTCCCAGGGACTTTTTCGGTGACCAACAATTTAGTTGTCGACAACGGCAAGTGAACCAAGCATTATTGGTTAATTAAGGGGCTGTCCTTTCGAGGATGGCCCTTTGTTTTTTTCCTGCTTAATCGCAATCATCGACAGGCGCTGAAGATTTCGATCCATCCTGGTGATCATCGAACACTTTTAATATCTGGTTCACCAGCGAGAACAGCTTATCGGAGTCAGGTTCATTCGCGGCTGCCGCACAAAGCTCACGCCAATCGTCTTGATGAGGGTCAGGCATCAGGTCGCTCCTTGCTGTTTGAGTGACTACTCCTAAGCACAATGCAAGTTTCAGGCCATAAAGCTAAGTCCTTTCGCTTGAATGGATCACTCCTTGGGCCAAGGTGTAATTTTTTTCTGCTTCCTGGAATTTAATCGCCGGTCGTAACCAATCCTGTAGGGATAGTGTTCGCTCATCGTACGGATTTCACCCGATGTGCAAAAAAACTAGCAGTCCCTATTCTGACGATGCGATGAAACTGAATCTTATTTCAGGAGGTCCGCAATGAATAAAGATCGAGTGGAAGGAAAAGTGAAAGATGTGGCTGGCCGCATCGAACGCCAAGCCGGAGAATGGACAGGAGACTCCGAAGCCCAGGTAAAGGGCGCCGCAAAACAGGCGGAAGGAAAACTTCAAAATACGTGGGGCAAGGTAAAAGACGCCGCCGGAGCGAGCGATTCCCCGAAGGCCGACCGTCGACGTGAAAGCGAAGCCGAAGCCGAGCAGAAACAGCCCGACTTTCAACCTCATCGGTAATCGAAAATTGGAAGGCAGTCACCAACGTTTCTGCCTTCCAATTTTTCTAATAGGCAAATCGGCCTGAAGCGTAAGGAGATAATTTGTGACGCGTATTTTTGTGGTCGATGACAATCCAACGCTGCTGCATTATCTCCGCGGCATATTGGAACAGCAGGACGAGTGGCGCGTCTGCGATGAAGCCCACAACGGGCGCGAAGCAGTGGACAAATTTCTCGAAGTGAATCCCGATCTGGTTGTACTGGACTTCCAGATGCCGGAAATGAATGGCCTGGAGGCCGCGAAGCGGATCATTAAACTCTCACCCCAGACCCCGATATTAATGGTCACGCTTTATCTCTCGAAACAATTGGCCGAGGAAGCTCGCAAGGTTGGAATTAAAGGCGCATGTGCGAAATCAGAGATTGGATGCGTGGTTGACGCTGTAGAAGCGTTATTGCGCAAGGAAAGCTACTTCCCTAACTAGCGCAGACGATCCGCCGCTGACAATGGAGGAGCAGTCCTCTCGAGCGGCATCGTGACCGATATCAAAGTGCCGCCCCCCGTGGATTGAATATCCAGACGGCCACCAAGTTCTCGTATGCGTTCTCGCATTCCAGCGAGACCGACTCCAGCATTGGTTCCCTTGGCCTGGAATATGGTCAACAATTCAGAAGGCACACCGCGGCCAAAATCTCTTACCGTCAGCAAGACGTTTCCGGATAGCATTTTTAACGCAATCTCCGCTTTTGGACTTCCAGAGTGCCGGTGAATGTTTGTCAGGCTTTCCTGGAGCACGCGGAAAAGCCCAAGTTCCACGGTCTTGGGAAAGCGATTGAGACCATCGGGAAGATCGGCGGTAACTTCAATTCCGCTGCGCTGCGCAAATCCTTCCACATACCATTTCGCCGCGGACGCAAATCCTGCTTCGTCCAGGAGTGGGGGATGCAGTAGATGCGAAATCGTCCGCGTTTCAGAGATCGCCTGGTCCAATAAATAAATCGACTCGGTCAAAAGTCTGGGCGGAGCCGGCTCAGTACTTGCCAACATATCAAGGTTCATTTTTACGCCAGACAGGTATTGCCCCAAACTATCGTGCAACTCGCGAGAAAATTTTCGCCGTTCTTCGTCCTGCAATTGCAGCAGCCTGACAGTGAGGCGGCGCATCGATTCCTCGCTGTCGCGCGCATTCAGTTCCGCCTGCCCGCGGGCCTCCAGTTCCGCCGACAGCAGCCGGTAGTGCACGGAGAACATGGCGAGCGCCAGCAGGAAAGTAATGGCCAATATCAAAACAGCCAGGGTAAACAATCGTTCAGAACGCTGTACCCTGACCACTAGAAATTTTTGTTCATCCTCCCGCATTTGCTGCATGATGTCTGTGGTTTCGGTCGCGTAGATCACGCTCTCACGGGAAATGTCAGCCTGACCCTGAAGGTTCGCGGGCGACGTCTGCTCGAGCTTGATCGAGTTTCTGAACAACTCGATCCGGTGCTGGGTTGAGGCTTCCAGTCGCGCGCAACGTTCCTGCTGGATGAAATTATCTTTGGTGAGGTCGCGCAAATGCTGGACCGCTTGGGCAATTTCGGGGACCGCCGACTCGAATTGCGCGATCGCGCCGGTGTCTCCAGTGGTAATGTAAGCCGAACGCGCGCGTCCGGCGCGGGCCACGGCTGAATCCACACCTCCCAGAGCAGCCTGTATTTCGTGAGTATGCACCACCCATTGCTCGCTTTCCAGCAAACGGATGATGGTGACGTAAATTGCCAATCCACTCAGGCATAACAAGACGACAGCAGACACAAATGCCAGCCGGGCTTGTTTGTGGGGCGACATCGTTGGGCGTGGAGCCGGGATATTCAAAGTTATAGCGCGGAAGTAAGAGCTTCCGGTCTCTTACGTTGGCGCGACTCTTCCACAAGCCGCGACAACTTCAATGAATCTTTCTCAATGGTAGCGTGTCGCCGGATTTCCTGCCATTGTTCCGTGAAGCGCTCGGTCATTAATTGCCTTCGCACCCGCGATGAAGCGAGCCAGTTACGGCATTTCCGCAAGTTCAAACCGCCGGTACGATTCATGATGCCACCCCGGGGGCTCGAGTATCGCCTGCCGAACCGGATTGTGACGGGCATTCCGTCCTGGACAGAGTGCGTAAACCTCGCAATGCGTCTGCAATGGCAGAGTGCTCATTGCCGAAAGCTTCTTTACTCGTTTGTAGCTCCTGCAATCGCTGGTGAATGGCCGCTTCCGCGGTTTCAATTCGCGGCTTCAACTGTTCTGAGTTGAGCTCCAACAATGCTGCTCGATACAGCTCCTGCCAATCCTGGAAGGTCATCTTTCGCACCTCGTGCTCTAGCACAACGAGAACAGCATACGTTTTGCACTAAAAAAGGGTGGGAATATTTCGGCAAAAATTAAAGGGCAATGAGTGCGGAATTTAAACGAATCTGGTGTATCGCAAATGTTAGTCGTACCGTAATACGAATCACTAACGAATTATAAAAAACCTCTTGACATATTAAATAAGTATCTCTTATATTTTGCTAACAGTATTCAGGAGGTATTCAAAACCTATGACTAAAGACAGCAGTAACAAATCGCAAAAGCCGGTTTTGAACTATGACCGTGTCATCGTCGCGGACATCCGGAGAGGCCGGCGAGGGAAACATCACGACCTGGTCGAGGGCATTTTCCAGGACCTGGAATCCTTGCCCGAGGGTTCGGCGATCAAGATCCCGCTGGACCAGATCGATGGCATTACGCTGGCCAACCTGCGTTCCGCGGTGCATCGAGCCTCGCTTTCGAGAAACCTGGGCACCGAGACGTTGTCAGACGAGGACAGCTTCTACATCTGGAAGGCTCCCTCTTGGAAAGCGGCCAAGTAAACTCATTTGGCGGTTCCTCAGGAGAAACTGACTGGCAGTTTTTTGATTGTCCCGTATCTGCTACTTACTAAGTAGTAACTACAGCGAAGTCCTGATTGTTTCGGATTTTCATCCTGTTATGGTCAAAGCGCTAGAGATTATTCTAGGGTCATGATATTGATGGTGCCCGGCCCTGTGGTTTGAATCGGGTATCTCGTGTTCTGAACCCTCCGGGGCAGCAAGGATCAAATCTAATGGGAAGTTTTTCGGCCCTCCCCCGAGAGCTAGAAAAAAAACGCTATGACAATTCGTATTTTGATTGTGGATGATCATCCGGTGGTGCGGCACGGACTTAAGACTCTGTTGGAAGGACGCACAGAGTGGGAAGTAATCGATGAAGCGGAAGATGGGCTGCAAGCGGTTGACAAGGCGGGGCTACTGCGTCCTGACATCGTAGTACTCGATGTAGGCATGCCGAAAATGAATGGCCTGGAAGCGTGCCGGATCATTCGCCAGACGGTGCCCGAGTGCGAGATTTTGTTCGTTACGCAACATGACTCTCCGCAGATGATGCGGGAGGCATTGAGTGCCGGAGCCAGAGGGTACGTAGTGAAATCCAATGCTGCGCGCGACCTGCTGGCAGCCGTGGAAGCGGTGAGTCAACATAGGCCGTTTACAGCATTGAATGGCCACTCGACCGCAAATTCTAGCTAGCGACCAATTTCTGGGAAGGAACTATGAAACTGCGAATTCTGATAGCGGACGATCACGAACTGGTGCGACGCGGCCTGATCGCGCTTCTGCAAACCCATGAAGGTTGGGAGATTTGCGGAGAAGCGTCGGATGGACGCGAAGCCGTCGAAAAGGCGAAGCAGTTGAAGCCTGACGTCGTGATTTTGGATGTGGGCATGCCCAATCTGAATGGATTGGCCGCCACCCGCCAACTTTCGCGCCAGGATCCGCATTGCAAGATCATCGTGCTCACAATTACGGACACCGACCAAGTGGTGCAGGAAGCCCTGGATGCCGGTGCTCGCGGTTTTGTACTGAAATCCGACGCGGCCCGCGATCTGGTGTCCGCGGTCGAAGCGCTGCAACGCAATCGAATGTTCCTCACTCCCCGGGTGAACGACTTAGTATTGGCAGGTTTTCTGGATCGCGGACACCGTCCCACTCAAGGCAATCCTCCGGACCTGCCAAAACTAACGCCACGCGAAGGTGAAGTGATCCAACTGCTGGCCGAAGGCAAGAGTTCGAAAGAAGTCGCTTCCCTGCTCAACTTGAGCACTAAGACTGCTGAAACCCATCGCAGCAATATCATGCGCAAGCTCGGATTCCATTCGATTCGGGATTTGGTCGTCTACGCTGTGAAGAACAACATCATCCAGGTACAGCTGCCGGCACACGGCAGCAATGTCACGGAACCGGTCGCCTAGCCGGTTCCAGCAATTTCTTCTGCTTCAGGAATTTCATTCCTTCCACAAAAGTTTTGGGAATCCGGGTACAGGATGATTCAGACATCCGTACACGCTTAACCCGATGCAAGCGTGGTTTTGTTCCCGGTAAGTTTGCTGGGTAAACAAGCAGGGTCAGTAGTTGCCCTCAAAAAAAGGAGCGATTCCACATGTACACCATTTTGCTGGTGATTTTGGTTCTTCTACTGATCGGTGCGTTGCCGGCCTGGCCGTATAGTACGGGTTGGGGATATTACCCAAGCGGCGGTCTTGGCCTGGTCGTCGTCATACTACTTGTTTTGGTTTTGCTGGGCCGGGTCTAGGCCCTACTGGAACAGATCGAACACGCCCTGATCTCTCGGAGTTGGTCATCCTGGCGTGATGAAATTGAGCGATGGCAGCGGAGAGAGCGCTGACCCGCTCTCTATTTTTTTCTGGACCGCGGGGAGCAAATTATTTCCGCGTTTTTGAAAGAACATCAAGTCCGGTCTTGTTCTCAATCACATCATGCCTCTCTCTGCCGAGCTCTTCCGCACACGCACCAGAAAGATTCTCGCCGTTGTTGCACTGGCGGCCCTGGCCTTTGTCATTTTTCTTTCCATTCTCGCTCACCATGCGGGACCGCTTTTGCGGGCGCGGGTGATCGAAACTCTCTCCACACGCTTCCACGGGCATGTCGATTTGGCGGACCTGGATGTTTCGGTGGTCCAGGGCCTGCAAGTTTCCGGCAAAGGACTCATGATTTATGGGCAGACCGATCCCAATATTCATGCGCCCGGAGTGCAGCCGTTGATCGGTGTGGACGAATTTCGTTTCCGCATTGGCGTGATGAGCCTGTTGCACTCTCCCGTACATGTCGGAACGGTTTACATCAAGGGACTTCAGCTAAATATTCCGCCGAAGCAGGACCGCCAACAGCTTCACCAGATTGGGCCGAAAGGCGGCAAGATCAGTATTGTTGTCGACCGGTTCCATTCGGAGAAAGCGGAACTCATTATCAATACCAACCGGCCCGATAAGCTGCCACTCGAGTTTGACATCGAGGACCTGTGGATGAAAGATATTGGTCCCGATCGCCCATTAGCGTTTACCGCGACCTTGGTCAATCCCAAGCCGGTAGGTGACATCGCGTCGAAGGGCGAGTTCGGACCTTTCAATCCGGAAGAGCCCCGTGAAAGCCCGGTCCGCGGCGATTACACGTTCAGCCATGCCGATCTCGGCACCCTCAAAGGCATCGGCGGAATCCTTTCCTCGACCGGCCATTACGACGGGTCGCTGGGAAAGATTGTTGTCGATGGCCAAACCGACACGCCCGATTTCCGGCTCGACATTAGCGGCCGACCGACGCCCCTGAAGACTACCTTCCACGCGATTGTCGATGGAACGAACGGCGATACTTACTTGCAACCGGTGAAAGCAACGCTCCTGACTACAAGTTTCACTGCAACCGGCTTTGTGATCCGCTCCGCCGATCCCAAGGGACATCACATCGATCTCGACGTCAACCTTCCTGACGGAAAGATCGAAGATCTGCTGCATCTCGCGGTCCGCACCGATCCTCCGGTAATGACTGGGACTGTCCACCTACAGACCAAACTGGACCTTCCCGCCGGGGAGGGCGACGTTGCGCAACGGCTCTACTTGAAAGGTAAATTCCAGGTAACGGGTGTTCATTTTTCGAACGACAAAATCCAAAGCCGGGTCGACGCTTTGAGCATGAGGAGTCAGGGCAAGCCCAAACTCGCGAAGGACAATATTCCGGATAACGTGAAATCGGAGATGGGCGGCGATTTCGTACTTAAGAATTCCGTCCTGGGGCTTCCCAACCTTCTTTTTGAAATGCCCGGCACGAGGGTGGATCTCGGCGGCACTTACAGCCTGGACGGAAACGAATTTGATTTTCAGGGACGCGCGCGCTTCGATGCCCGACTGTCGCAGATGGTGGGAGGATGGAAGTCACTCTTCCTGAAGCCGGTGGATCCGTTCTTCAGCAAACACGGAGCCGGGGTCGAGGTGCCGATCAAGATCACCGGCACGAAATCCGAACCGCACTTCGGTCTGAACTTTGGGAAGAAATAGTCGAATTCTGGGCCACGGATTTTCACGGATCGACACAGATATGAATAAAACCGTGAAGATCTGAGTAAATCCGTGGCTACTTTTACGCTCTCGTGCCTCTACGCGTCATGTGCGTACCGAAGGCAATAATGAACAACACCAGGAAAACGAAGAACAGTAATTTTGCGATACCTGCAGCAGCTACGGCTATCCCGGTAAAACCCAGAACCGCTGCGATAATCGCAACCACCAGAAACATCAGCGCCCAATAAAGCATAACCCCTCCTTGCGCAATTTCATTGGCAGATTACTTAGCTATGCGGGACGACGGTATCAGGACGATGCTGTATGCCGGAATTGCATTTGTTGTAGAAGTTCCTCCATCTGCTTTCAAACAAATGCATCAGGCTACCTCTGGACTCTCCACCGCACCTAAGAGCATGACGTCGCACATATGGATCTGTGCCTCGATTATTTTTGATAAGGAGCGATTCATGACTAACGACCTTAACAAGGACAAAAGCAAACAACCATCCGGAATACAAGACCCGACTGGCTCGGTAAACACCACCGATCGGACCAAGAATGATCCGTCGCGAAGCGGTGAACGGTCAGGCAATTCCGAGGAGAATTTCAATCGCACTCCTACATCCGGTTCCGACTCCAGGGAACGTAAAGATCCTGGGGGTTCCGAGCAGGTAGAAGAAAAGCGTCGCGCTTCGTAGCTTCGCTTTTTGAGGTTACCCAGCAGACGCAGACTCAATGGGATGGCCGGATCGCTCGGCCATCCTATTTTTATGAAATCGAAAATCAATCTTTGAACGGAGATGACAATGGCAAACGTACCCCTTAAGTGTGCGCATCAATCCTGCACGTGCGTTGTTTCTGCTGGAGAGAAATATTGCAGCGCGATTTGTAAAGACGCCGGAACCGACGAAACCGAAATCGCCTGTGATTGCGGTCACCCAGCATGTTCCAGTTAATGTAATTCTTAAAAAATCAATCAAGGCGAGAAGCAGGGGCCGGACGACTATTCTTCGACCGGCTCCTGCTCGAATGGGCGGGTAAATAGAGGAAAATTCATAAACGTAGATTAGAAGCGTCCTTTCGGAACCGCCATCCCGCTAATTCTGTAGCTAGTACAGGGATAGCCTGTAGGTTTCCGAATCTGCCGGGGATCACTGGGGCTCACTAAAGACTAGGGAACGACTTGCCTCCACCTACAGCTTTGACCGGATACCCGCACTGTGACCAACGAAGTATCTTCAAAAGGCAGTAGAAATTCAAAATTGTTTGGTGCTCAGTTTGGGCACGGAAGAGGTCTAAAAAATGAGATTCCAAAGTAAGAAAGCAGCAACTTACCTTCTGGCGCTCAGCACCATGGTCCTGGTTTTCGCAAGCATGAGCTGGGGTGCTGACGACAAAGATCAATCCGACATCGGAAAGCGCATTGAAGCTTCGGCGAATGTGCTCAACGAAATTATGGCTACTCCCGACAAAGCCATTCCAGACAAAGTGATGAGCGACGCGAAGTGCATTGCGGTGGTTCCCTCAATGATTAAGATTGCAGTCGGCTTCGGCGGCAACCATGGCAAGGGAGTGGCAACCTGCAGAACAAGCACCGGCTGGAGCGCTCCTGCGCCGATCACTATTACGGGCGGGAGTTGGGGTTTGCAGCTTGGCGGCCAGGCGGTCGATCTGGTGATGATTATTACCAACGACAATGGCATGCAACATCTTCTTTCCAGCAAATTCAAGTTAGGTGGCGAAGCGTCCGCGGCGGCGGGTCCGGTAGGTCGTGATGCTGCAGCCGGTACCGACTGGAAGATGCGGGCTGAAATCCTGACCTATTCACGGTCACGCGGAGTATTTGCCGGCATCGACTTGAGCGGTTCGGCGATCTCCCAGGACAAGGATGAAACTCGCACACTCTACGGCCGTATGGTTCCCTTTGCTGACATCCTCAACGGACACGCAGCTCCGCCGGAAGGAAGCGCGCCGTTTCTCGCAGCCGTACGCAAATATTCACACCAGGCAAACGACCAGGGCAAGATGGTTGAGCCCACGACTGACAAAGCAAACCAGTAATTCAATGCTTCTCAACAAGGCGGCCAGGCTCAATGCCTGGCCGTTTTGTTTTGCGCTTGCTAAGTTATTGCGGCTCTATACCTACATGGATTGCTGGTTGAACCTTAGGAACCAACCCTATACCGCATTCCTTCGATCTGCCTGAATATAGCGACGTTGACGTTACGAAAAAATATCCCAGGGGGATGGCAATGACTTCTCACAACCTGCAACTCAGCTATGTGGCAGCGATGGATAAGATTGGTGCGATACAGAATTCGAGCAATGCGAAACAACACACTCCCATCGTCAAGCGCAACGGAGGGGTCACTCAGGAACAGGCAGTGCAAGATGCCGCTGCTGCACTGAGAGCGCTGTGGACTGGCCGGATGAGCAAACAGTAGTCATGCACACAACCACGCTCATGCGGTCGAAGTTGTTTTATCTCCTTTTCGTCATTCTCGCTTTGCGCCCGTCCTATGCCGAAGTAGTGCGAGTCCGGTATCACGAGGGAGTAACTCACGGCTTCCTGGTTTCACGCACACCAGAGGGGGTCCGGATAGGTTTCGGTGACCTTGTCCAAACGGTTCAAAAGGATATAGTCACGACGCGGTTGGAGATCCACTTCAACGATGGCTCGCTACACCAGGAAACCGCCGTGTTCTCTCAGCGAGGTACTTTTCATTTGCTGAGTGACCATCTGATCGAAAAAGGCCCCACTTTCGACAGTCCAATCGAAGTATCGATAGATGCGCTTAAAGGCCAAGTCACCGTTCGCGACATGAAGGACGGGAAAGACAAAACTTCGATCCACCATGTCGATCTCCCAGCCGATTTAGCCAATGGCATGATTTTCATTCTGGTGAAGAATTTTCCGCAGGCGGCTCAACAGATGACAGTCTCGGTGCTTGCGGCTACCCCGAAGCCTCGCGTAGTGAAACTTACGATTAGCAGACAGGGCGAAGACACATTTTCGATGGAAGGATCGAAACGGAAGGCGATGCGTTATCTCGCAAAAGTGGAAATCGGGGGCGTGGCCGGCGTGATCGCTCCGCTCATCGGCAAGAAGCCTCCGGACGCGCAAATCTGGGTGCTTCAGGGAGAGGCACCCACTTTCCTGAAAACGGAGGGACCACTAGGCGCCAGCACTCCGGTTTGGCGGACTGAACTTACCAGTCCGGTGTGGGCGCAATCTCCGTAGTGCCCGACTGGAGCCTTGGGACAGGATATTGCGTCTACGGGAACATCAGGTATTCAGGGTATTGCTGGGCTTTCATAGAAAGTCGTAGTTTAACTTCAGAACGAACACACCTTCAGAATTGGCTATTGTCGGGGAGAGATCGGTGGTCCGGATTTTCGTGGTCGATGATAACCCCGCTGTGCGACGTTACTTGCGCGGCGTGCTTGAGCAGCAAGACGAGTGGCGCGTTTGTGACGAAGCGCGCGACGGCCAGGAAGCCGTAAAGAGATTTTCTCAAATCAAATCGGACCTCGTCGTGCTCGACTTCCAACTTCCAGAGATGAACGGTCTGGATGTAGCAAGACATATCCTGCAATTTTCGCCGCGCACCCCTATCCTGATGATTACCCTGTTTCTCTCTAAACAGCTGGCAGAAGAAGCGCGAAAAATCGGAGTCCGAGGCATTTGCACCAAAACCGATATCAGCTCTGTGGTAGATGCCGTGGGTGCAATTCTGCGCGAGGAAAGTTATTTTCCAAGTTAGACTTTTGCAACTTTAGAGATTCCCGGTGGCTTACACGTGCGTTCGTTTCGTTTGCGTAAACGTTTACTCAGTTTTGTGTTATGATTCCCCGGCTTGAGCGATTTCGGCGAGATTTCTCAGGAAAAATCAACCCGTGCTCCCACGATGCGCAAGATGAACACGCGAATTATCCCCCTGACTCTTAGCGCGCTTTTGTTAGTTATTTTCGGGGCTCACGCAACTCCCGCTCGGCCATCTGACTCTCCGCTTCCTCATGCCTTCCAGTTGGACGGTGATGTTGCCGGCACACATGATCCGTCCATTATTAAAGATGGAGACACATGGTATTTGTTTGCCACGGCCACCGGGAAAAACCAACAGGGCGAATTGCCGATTCGCTGCTCGAAAGATCTGCATCACTGGAAAGAATGCGGGACCGTGTTCCCGGCGTTGCCTGAATGGATTACGAAAGAACTTCCGGGCACTAAGGACTTGTGGGCCCCGGACATTTCCTACTTCAATGGCAAGTTTCATCTCTACTATGCATTCTCTCTCTTCGGGAAAAACACTTCCGGTATAGCGCTGCTTACCAACAAGACGCTGAATCCCGATCGTCGGGACTTTCATTGGGTCGATGAAGGCTTGGTGCTGAGGTCCCATACGGAAGACGACTTCAATGCAATCGATCCCAATCTTGTTCTGGATGCCGACGGCCATGCATGGTTGAGTTTCGGGAGCTTTTGGACAGGAATCAAGATGAGGCGCATCGATCCTAAGACTGGCAAGTTAGATGCGAAAGATGTGAAGGTCTATTCCCTGGCACGCCGCCTGCCTCCTGAGAATCCGCCGCCGAATCCCCAGGGTTTGCCGGGCAACTGGCAGGCGATCGAAGCGCCTTTTGTGATCCATCACGACGGTTATTACTACCTGTTTGTCTCTTTCGATCTATGCTGTCGCGGCACCAAGAGTAATTACAAAACGATGGTGGGCCGATCACGCAATGTCACCGGCCCCTATACGGACGGCAATGGAAAATCCATGATGGAGGGCGGTGGAACTCCGCTGCTGGTGGGAAATGAAACCTGGATCGGCCCCGGCGGCGAATCCATCCTTCAACAAAAAGATGGCGACATTATTGTGTTTCACGCTTATGACGGAAAAACGGGCAGGCCATCGCTACAGATTTCCTCGCTTTTATGGAGCGGTGGTTGGCCACATGCGGCGCTCGAAGATGTCCCAAAGCCGCAAGACAAGTGAAGATTTTCGGGATAACCCTGAGCTGATTCGCGCTAAACAAATTTGTTTCTCAACGAGGTCCTACATGAAAATGTCTAACAGATTTTCGCAAACGTTTTTTCTCGCACTTTTCCTGACCCTGGTCGTCAGCCTGTCGCCGGCCCAATCATCGTCGGACGCGGCAAAAGCGCCGGTTGTGATCGGCGGAGAGCCCGTCGTGGAACTGCATCGTCCGGCAGCGAAAGATCAGGACAAGCCCCATTTCACCGAAGCCACCATTGCGCCTGGACGCGGTATGAACCTGCTGCAACTCAGGGCCTACCTTCCGGGCAAGGGCGAGGTGAGCCTGCTGAATCCCGACTCCCTCTCCGAAGAGAAGCAGACTCTTGATCAGGGCGACGACGAATTTGGCAACAAGGGATTCCAGGTCGGTGCGGGTTTGCTGCTTCCCTATGCCAACCGAATTCGTGGAACGTTATCGAAAGATGGAAAAACAATCTCCACGAACATTGCGGGAAAAACTGTGTCCTTGCCGGCGAATTGGCACGGGAAGAATCCTGGCGCGGAAGTCCTCGCCATGCACGGCCTGATTTTGTCGGCGAAATTTCAAGATGTGAAACAACACGATGGCGCCATGGAGTCCAGCGTCTCCGCACTATTTCACGGCGGAGATTTTGGCGGCCATTGGCTGTCGAAAACCGACGTCTCGGTAAAAACAATATTGAAAGATGGTTCGATTGAAATCAACTTAACGGCGAAGAATGTTGGCAAAGAGCCTTTGCCCATGGGCATGGCGTTCCATCCCTGGTTCGTTTTTCCGAGCGGAGACCGCAAGCAAGCGAAGTTGTTTGTCCCTGCCGATCAGCGGGCATTGGTGAACAACTACGATGACGTGGTGCCCACCGGCAAAATTGAAGATGTAAAAGGTACGCCGTACGATTTCACCGCACCCGGCGGCACCGCTCTCGGTACCCTGTTCATGGACGACAATTTTCTCAACATTAAGCACGACAAGGACGGCAATTCGGCAGTGGAAATTACCGATCCGGCTGCAGGGTATGGTTTGCGAATTGTTTCGCTGACGCCGGAGGTCAAGGCGTTCCAGGTCTATGCGCCACTGGATCGAAATGTCATCGTCGTAGAGCCGCAAGTCAATCTGGCGGATCCTTACAATTCGATTTGGGGCAAGACCGACACGGGTATGGTCTTGTTGCAGCCCGGCCATTCTCTTACCTGGCGGGTGCGATTGGAACTTTTCACGCCGGCTAAGAACTAAAAAGACCATCAACCACCGAGGGCACGAAGTAGCGAAGGAAACTTTCCAGCTTCGTGCCCTGCTCTACCAAGAGATCTTGATCAACGACAGTCCCTGCCTCGGTAACACAAAGTTGAGTTTGATCTGGCCGTCTTTCACCGCGACCCACTCTGGAGATTGCAATTCTTGTAACTGACCTGCCGACTCAAGTCGTTTCTTTTCATCGGGCGTAGGATGCGGCGGTGAATCTATATTTTTCCATTCAGTAAAAGCGTTGCTGTGAGTGCCATCGATGCGAAAGTGTTCGAGTAGCGCATTTCTTGAGCCATCCGGAATTCCAGTCACCAGGAGATCCACAGGAGCGTCCGGTGCGGGAACGTCGTCGTCCTGATAATTCCAGGCAAGAATCGTGATCTCCCGGTCACGGCGAGTAGCAATCGCGTTGATATCAGGACGTCCCCGAACTCCGCTTTGCAGCATTTCATCCGCGGATATGGCGCCTGTACTGTTAACTGCAACGCGTTCACCATTCAAAAGTCCGAACATGCGAAAAGTATTCAACACGGGTTTGTCGACGCCGTTGGTGGCTAGATCGCGAAAGCCGGCAAATGAGGCCTGGTCTTCGAATTCAAATGCCCAGGTCACGGCCCCTTGAAAATTGACCCGCTCTTGGGCAGCGAGGGTATAAATCTGATTTAGGACGGTCGCCGTGTAAGCTGCGTACAACGGCCCATTTCTGTAGGCGTTCTCCGGATGTTGTTGAGCGGAACAAGCCGCGCAACCTTCAGGATCGGACTCGCCAAGAATGATCGGTGTCTTTTGCCATTCCGGAAAAGAGGCGACGACCTTGAATCCGCGATCGATCGCCGCCAAGTGACGGCTGATTCCCATGCGAACGTGACCGTTCTCAAGAACCGGCGCTCCCTTGGGATGGAAGCTGATGAAATCCATGGGCGCGCCAGACTTACCCGTCGCGTAATTTTTCCCGCGAGCACAATGTTCGAGAAACAGCCGCAAAAACTCTGCGGATTTGTCATTGCCCGGCCCGGTGGAATCAGGACCCCCAACTTCCGCCCCAGGTAAAGCGCGCAAGACCGCATCGACGGAATAGTCGTAAAGCTTTAGATATTCTTCCGAAGTTCCTTTCCAGTAGGGGATATCGGGCTCGTTCCAAACTTCCCACATCCAACTCTTGGTCTCGGCATCGCCATAGCGTTGCCGCAAATGCTGGACGAAGTGAAACACCAAGTCGCCCCACTTTTCATAGCTCTTGGGCGGATATGCCCAACCAGTGAAGATCTGTCCCTGCGGAAAACTGTGCCGGTAGGGTTCGGGATTCATAGACAGCGCCTGCGGCATAAATCCTAGTTCCACGAGCGGCTTGATGCCCAAGTCATGATAGGTGTCGAAAATCCGGTCAACGATCGTCCAATCGTAGATTGGCTTGCCGTTGGCGTCTTCGGTATAAGCGTTCGTCGAACCCCACTTCAGAGAAGAGGATCCGTCTCCGGTGGTGAATAAATTGTGGGTCCGAACATGTACCGGCACCGGGCTCATCGCAGCCAGTTCTCCCAAAAGCTTTTTTCCATTGGGAGCATAGGTATAGTTCGGCTCGTCGTACCCGAAATAATTCCAGATGGGCTTGAGCGTTCCGGCCGTCTGGTCGGCTTTTACCTGGATGGACACACTTGTGGGGGCCTCTTGCGCGCTCAGCCGACCACCAAGAAAGCCAAGGCAAAGAAACATCACCAAGCTTGAATAGAAACTCAAATTTTTTCGATGCATGAGTTTTTCCGTAAACGATTACTGCAATGCAGGCAAGATATCACTTTTCGCCAATTCTCGAACCGGCTGCGACAATAGTGCCTTAAGTTCGGTTGTTAAAGCCCTTTCGTGGATGGTATTGCAGAAAACGTTTTCCATGCTAAGATTGCGCCAATTAACTGTTTGTTGCGGCCACGAACCTCATGAACATCCAGGAAATTGCAAAGCGCGCCAAGGTTTCCACTGCGACTGTTTCCCGCGCCATCAATCGAGTTCCCACCGTGAACCCGCAACTGGCCAAGCGGGTTTGGAAAGTCGTAGAGGAACTGGGATATTACCCGAACACTCAAGCGCGTGCACTGGTTTCTGGACGAAGCCGGATTTTCGGTTTGATTGTCTCAGAGATCACCAACCCTTTCTTTCCGGAAATTGTTCAGGTTTTCGAAACCATCGCAGTTCAGCATCAGTACGAAATTCTTCTGACCTCCACGGTCAACGACCCAAAACGCATGGAGAGTTCGGTCCGCCGAATGATTGAAAGACGCGTGGACGGCGTCGCGGTCATGACGTTCGGAATGGAAGAGGTATTGCTCGAAGACTTGAAGCTGCGGAAGGTGCCTCTGGTATTCGTAGACGTAGGGCCGCCGCGGCCCAGGGTCAGCAATATTCGTATCGATTATCTCCATGGGATTCGCCAGGCGGTGCAGCATCTGGCGGCGCTTCGTCATCAGAAGATTGCTTTTATCAGCGGACCTCACCGTTTGAAATCCTCCATGGCACGCGAACAGGCGTTTATGAGCTCCATGCAGGAGATCGGTCTGGTAGTCGATCCCGCATTGATTCTCGAAGGAGATCACACCATGGAAGGGGGAATGGAGGTCTGCGCCAAAATGCTCGCCCGGCCAACCAAACCCACGGCTGTCCTTTGCTCCAACGACATGACCGCGATCGGTGTAATGCGAAAAAGTCACGAGACTGGACTTAGAATTCCTCAGGACCTTTCGGTCGTGGGATTTGATGACATTCGTTTGGCGCAGTTCGTACTGCCCGCGCTGACTACGATACAAATGTCACAGACCGAACTGGCTCGCCTGGCTTTCAATGCTCTACTCGCTGAAGTGGGCCGCGAGATACCGTCACCCAATGGAACTGAATACGTGGTAAAGACCAACCTCATATTGCGTGAATCCACGGGGTTGGCGCCCTCGATCATAAGCAGATAGTAAAAAGTCTGACTGAATTAGTCTTCGCTACCATCAGGAAGAAACCCTCTTTGCGGAAGATTCCGACACTGCATTTACGCCGCCGGGTAGAAGCGGGCCTTGCGGGCCCGCGTTAAACGCAAGACACGATCTATGCGGCGCTGAAGCGCCGCGCTCCCACACGCGCTGATCGATTTACCGCTGGGGCTGAAGCGATGCTCCCCGCAAGCGTGCCCTATAACGCAAAGAAGAACATCCTCCTACACCAGCGTCAAGGCCAATTTGGTGACTGAAGCTGGAGGAAACGTGAAATTTATAGAACGTCCTCCGGACCCCAAATCTCTTTCTTGCGGAGTCACCACGTTCCTCTGCTCGAAAGTGTTGTGTGCGTGAATATCGGAATTGGTCAGCGTGGTGACCGTTCCGGACTTGATCGTTGCGCCACGAACTCCAAGTTCTGTCTCGCGCGCGTCGCTCACGTGCGGGTTCACCACGGTGAGAACCAGATTTTTGTCCTGCAACGAAGCCGAGCCTTTTAATCCCCAAAAAGAGCTGGGCTTACCGTCGCGATCGTAATTGACTGATGGCGACGAGAAGATTGTCTTCAGCCCTTGTCCACCTTGATGGGCTGCATACATTGCGAGCACATGTCCCACCGGGGTCACACAGAATTTGTCTTCGTGCGCCAGGTAAAGACTGTTCAGACAATTGATAAGCTGGGCGCAGTTCGCCATGGCAACTTTTTCGGGATGACGGTTGAAAGTATCGAGCGTCAATCCACTGAAAATAGCATCCCGCAGTGTCGGCATCTGCTCGAGCTGATCGCCCGGCGTGGCTTCACTTCCGGGGCGATACCACGGCCCCCACTCATCGACTACTAATTTGACGCGATGTTCTTTGTCGATCTCTCCCATGATCTGCCAATGGCCGTTGATAAGAGATTCCATCACGTCACCCTGCTGCATCAGTTCGTACCAATCGACGGGCTCGAACTTTAGCGCGTCACCCTTCCCTTCAACCCAGTTGCGAGTTTTTCCGCGGCTGAGATTCCAGGCGTAGTAATGGAGCGCCATGCCGTAGATATTTCGGAGTTCTCCCGGGCCTTTGCGTACGATCTCTTCGAGGAAGCCTCGTGTCCAATCCCAACTGTCGTCGTTCGGACCTGACGCGATGAACGACAGTGGCTGTCCGTAGCGCGGCACCCAGGTGGTGTAGCGGCGAAACTCGACGGCATATTCCTGCGGCGTGAAATTTCCTCCGCATCCCCAGGATTCGTTTCCTACACCCCAATAGCGAACATCGAAGGGCTCGGCGTATCCCGCTGCGGCGCGCGTATCCGCTAGAGTGGTGCTGCCCGCGGGAGAGTTGCAATACTCGGCCCACTGATAGAACTGTTCGGCGGGAAGACTGCGTACATTTGCTGCAAGATAAGGTTGGGCGCCAATCAATTTGCAGAAGTGGACAAATTCATTGGTGCCAAACCGGTTGGGATCGTACTTGTGGCTGGTGGGAGCGGTTACAGCTTCGCCCTCGGCCCAGAAATTTGTTCTGCGCGGACGCTTATCAACAGGGCCAACGCCATCGCGCCAGTCATAGCTATCCGCAAAGCACCCTCCGGGATAGCGGACGACGGGAGGTTTGATCTTGCGCATCTCGTCAATGAGATCTTTACGGATGCCGTTCACATTGGGGATCTTGGAATTCTCACCGACCCAAATACCGTCATAAATAACACCGCTAAGGTTTTCAGCGAAGTGCCCGTAGATGTTGGGAGAGATGGTCCCTAAAGTTTCTCCCGGCAAAACTTCGATTCGCGAATCGGGTCCAGTGGATGTCGCGGCCGATGCAAAGGGTGAGTTTCTGCTTAAAAGAAAAGCGCCCGCTCCGAGCGCGCTATTACGAATAAATCCGCGACGGTCAATCATGTTCGACGGTCCCTTTCAAAATGAAAATTATGCGCCCCACTGAATCACTGTGTAAGAGCGTGCCGGCACTTCGAACTTCGTGCGTCCGTTTGCGGTCGTTGGCTTAGGAAAGGCTTGCGGAGCCACTTTGTTCGGCGCATCAAAGCTATTCGAAGCTTTCAGGTCGTCGCCCGTCAGCACGAACGACGCAATCACCTGTGACGGCGCCTTGTCCTGCCAATTGACCTCGACGGTGTGCGCCTTCGACAGATCGCGATTGAGAATGAACAGAGAAGTCTTGCCGTCGTCACCGGTTGTTCCGGTTACATCGAGATAAGGAACATCGCCCATGCCTTTGACTTCGTAAGTCGGTGATTCGGTCAATACGTTCAGCACGGTGCCGTGCGCGTATTGCAATCCCCAAACGTACGGGTAGTAAATCGTCTGTTTGTACATGCCAGTGGGACTGGTCATGATCGGCGCAATCACATTGATCAGCTGCGCCAGGCAGGCCAGTTTCACGCGATCTGCGTTACGGAGCAGCGTGTTGATGAATCCGCCGACCAGCAACGCATCTTCGAGGTTGTAAATTTCTTCCAACAAATGCGGGGCTTCCTGACGAGCGCCATTCAGCGCGGCACCACTTCGCGCGCGGTACCAAACGTTCCATTCGTCAAAAGAAAGCCAAAGCTTTTTCGGAGAGCGCTTGTGGCCACGCACCAGATCGCAAACTGCCAGCGATTCCTGGATTTGTTGTTCCATGCTCAAGTTCATGGCCACGAACTTCGAGCTTTCGCCGCCGGTCTCTTCCTGCGTATTCCCGACGTAGCGATGCAGCGACAAGCCATCGACGTATTCGTAACATTGCTCCAGAACTTCGCGGTCCCATTCCAGATAAGTCGGCATGCCGGGTCCGCTTGATCCACAAGCGATCAACTTCAACGATGGATCGACGGCGCGCATCTGTCGGGCGGCATCTTGCGCTCTCAGCCCGTATTCTGTCGCAGTCATGTGGCCGATTTGCCATGGGCCATCCATTTCATTTCCCAGGCACCATCGTTTGACGTTGTAAGGATCGGCGTAACCATGCTTGCGCCGTAATTCGCTCCACTGCGTGCCTTTGTCCACGTTGCAATATTCAACCAGTGCGGCGGCTTGTTCCGGAGTTCCGGTCCCGAGATTAAGTCCCATCAGCGGTTCGGTGCCGACGGCTTTGCACCAGGTCATGAATTCGTTGGTGCCGAACTGGTTCGAGTCCATCGAGTTCCAGGCTTTGTCCAACTGCCTGGGACGATCCTGCTTGGGGCCGACGCCGTCCAGCCAGTTGTATCCGGAAACAAAATTGCCGCCGGGATAACGAATAATCGGCACACCCATCTGCCGCACTTCGTCCATTACATCTTTACGGAAACCATTGGCGTCCGACAATTTGGATCC
>DATBAX010000187.1:0-7757 GCA_036271275.1 Terriglobales bacterium | reverse complement strand
CGAACACGTTGCGAATCCTCTACGCGCGCTCAGGGAATGGAAGCGAGTGCTGAAAGAGAATGGACTCCTGATGTTGGTTCTGCCGCACAAGGACGGAACGTTTGATTGGCGCCGTCCCCCGACTCCACTTTCGCACATGATGGAGGACGACAAGCATGCAATTAACGAAGATGACCTCACGCACCTTCCCGAAATCCTCGAACTTCATGATCTATCGAAAGATCCCGGAGCGGGAACGCCCGAGCAATTCCGCGAACGTTGCCTAAACAACTTTGTCATTCGCGGAATGCATCACCATGTGTTCGACACGAAGACGGCGCTGGCGACGGTCGATTGCGCAGGGTTCAACATCCTTCGTGTCGATACGCTGGAACCCTGTCACATCATCATTCTCGCCGAGAGGTCGGATGGAGAAATCGACAACCAAAGATTTTTAAGCCGCGAAGCCAGTCACCTAAAGCACAGTCCTTTTCCTTCCGATCGAAAACTAGTCATCGATTGATGGGCGCCAGTGTTTGCGAGCGGACAAAAACTAATTCGTATAGAGCCAGGAAAACCACCACGATCGATAAAATCTCGGTTGGCTGGTCTAACAGATAGTTCGATCCCACCCAGAACAGCGCGCAGAATCCGAAGCACGGATACAAAACAATGCCGATCACTCTTCCCTGTTTGATCCAATTCCACGCCGCCCCATACAGCAGGCCATAGACGAATAGGAATGGCAGGGAAAGCCATCCCAAGTCCGAAAATATGTAGCCGAAAGCTCCTGACCAAATCAGACTGCCGTCCAGCCCAGCCCGCGAGACGGCCCCAAATTCCGAGGACCACACATCCAATGGCTCGGGCGCTTCCAGCAACCGGCTAAATGGCAGAACCTGGCTGTGCGCCAGCACGCCGCTCAAATACATGCCATGTCCCGCAAACGGGTAATGAATTCGTCCGTTCACGACGCCTGCGAGTCGATTGTAGGACGCCGCCGTATATCCCATGAGCGTGTTGATCTGTTCGTCCCAGCTATCGACTCCCCGCAAATACGAAAACAGAAAAAACAAGAGCGAGAGACAGACAACAATCACTGCTCCGTTTTTAAAAATGAATCTGGAATTTATCTGTCCACTCCCAAGTTTTCGCGTCACATACAAAATAGCCAGACCAATGAGAGCCAGCATGAGCGTGTTACGGCTCAAAACCAGTGCGGACGAAGCGATCACCACCAGTAGAGCTACCACTAACAGCGATCTCACCAGCCGCCATCTCCATCCCTGCAGTACGAAATCGTAAGAGCGCCAAAAGCTCCACCACAGAATTCCAATCAGCAGCAGAGGCATGAACGCGAGATGACCATCCACTTCAAACGCTACCGTGTCTTTTACGTCTGCCCCTTGTTGCGCCATGAGCGAAACTAAAAGAGTTGGAAAATTGTTGATCAGATACAAATCTGCAATGACTGCGGCAGCGATACCCAAAATCAGGGGCAGGAGCAAAAAGGAAATCGAGGAGATTCTGGTTTCGAATTTGCGCGCGCCGGATGAAACCGGAAATAACCAATTCAGCAGCCAGACGCCCGCGAGAAAACTAGCAACACATAGCGTATAAAACAAAATCGTCGGCAGATCCAGAAACATCAGGTCCGGTTCCATCATGTAACGGCTATAGATTGACGCAGGAATCAGGCAGGAGAACAAAAACAACGCGTAGGAAATGAGCGCCAAACCATACGGCGACACAATGTGATCCAGCCATCGCGATGCCGGGTAGGAGCCGTTCAGAACGGAATGATTCGATCCCTCAACCATAGATTGGTCATTCTCAAACGGACTAATGCACTACTGCGAGAGCCGCGGCGGTTAGCGCCAGTTGCGAGGAAATCTGCGTCCAATCTCGCAGGCCGCGGACGAACGCGCCCGTCGGCAACTTGTACGGCACCACAATTTGGTCGCCCGGATAGAGCCGGAGATGCGCAAACTTAGGTCCAACGAACAATCCGTTAACGTTGTTCGCGGCGACCACCACTCCATTCGCGCGCAGCACAAAGGCATGTCTTAGATCGGACTGCGGCTTACCTTTGCCCGCTGCATCCAGATAGCCCTCCACCGAATTGCGCGGCTGAAAAATAAACGAGCCTGGGTTGTAGACGTCGCCCACCACCGAGACGGTCGATGGCGTGTGCGGAATAATCAGCCGGTCGCTGTCTTCGAGCACCATGTCCGGGAAATCGGTGAGCGTTTTGTCCTTAGGCTCGACCGGAAGCGCGACCCGTCCGCTGGCCCTGGTGTTCTTCAATTGGGCGATGATGCCTTCCTGGGCCGCGAGCATTTGCGGCGCTTCGCCAGCCTGGCTGGATGCCGCAATTGAAACCGCTGATTGCCGCATTTGCACCTCAAGCATATTTGCCAATTCGTTCAAACTTTTTTGCTGGTCTTCGCGCGCTGATTCGCGCGTCAGTTGCGATCCGTAGACATAAGCGTTAGGGGTGAGTCCGCCGGCGCGTTGCAGAACCGAATGCAGCGTCTCATTCACCTCCAGCTTGTAGACCCCGGGACGCATCACTTCGCCCTCTACAATCACATATTGCGAGCGCTCATTTTTTGGCACGCTGATGTCCCGCTGCGAAAATATCGTTACGATATCGCCCGCCTGCAGCTCCAGATTGCTGGCGTTGTCGCGTTCAAGAATCGCTTTTCGGGGGCTGATCCAAAGCAGCTTCGAAGTCAGGTCCACGGGATTGACCCGCTGGATAATCGCATAGTCCCAGTTGATTTCTGGAGCGTAGCGCCGCAGGTCTTCGGCCACGTTCCGCGTATTTGAGTTGGCTTCCGTCGCCGAACTCCGCTGGTTACCGGATGATGACCCGTTGCTCGTCCTCGGCGATCCGGGTGCAGAAGTACCTTGATCATTTATTGCGTCCAGCGCCATCGTTCGATTGGAAGGATCCATGCCATCGCTGATGCCGTTCACTGAATTGCTTCGGTCAGCAGAAGCCGCCCCGTTCCCTGGTGGTGAATTCATTCCCGCCGCATTGTCAGGTAAATCTTCGGTTCGCAGCGGATACTCGGTTGCGCGGCCATTAACAATTGCCGCGCGATTCAACCAATAGCGGCGCGTCAACAAAGCTTGTGCATCCGGAATCAAATCCCGGACCCTCATTCCCGGCTTCCACGAGTAGCGTCCCGGGTTCGCTACATTCCCGCGCAAGGTGACGGTATCTTCAAAACGCGGCACCACGGAAAACACGCGAACGATATCGCCGTCGCTCAATGCCAGCGCGCGCGATTGGTCGTCATAAGGAAATTCGAGTGTCTTGCGGGCCTGATGATCCACAAAACGGTCGATGGTAATTTTGTCAGTATCGGCTACTGTGCTTAGATCTCCCGCGGTTTCAATCAAATCTCTCAGGGAAGAGTTGTCCTTCATCTCATAAATAGCCGGAGTATTTACCGAGCCTGCAATCGCCACCAGCGGACCAACATGCGGAATGTACAGCACATCGCCTGCCTGAAGCCGCACGTCTTTGGACTTATCGCCCTTGAGCAGCAGGTCATAGAAATCGAAATCGCTAATCGTCGCGCCATCGCGTCGCACTTGAACATGCCGCAGTGATCCCTGCGGCCCCGGCCCCCCGGAAGCAAAAATCGCATTCACCAGCGTACTCAGCGAGCTGATCGTATAAGTTCCGGGATAGCGCGCATTGCCCACCACAAAGACTCGAATGGAATGCAGCCTTCCAATGTTGACTGTAACGTTGAAGTTTTTGAACATCTTGCCGATTTCTGTTTTCAAATGCGATTCGAGATCTCCATAATGGATCCCCGCGACCGCAATCGGTCCCACCTGCGGAACATAAATCTGTCCCGAGCGGTCCACGATGACTCGCAGGTTGGCCGCGACCTGTCCCCAGATCTGGATCTGTAATTCATCTCCCGGACCGATGGTGTAGTCGCTGGGCACCTGCATCCAGTCCACGGGAGAAAATGTGCTGGGCGGCTGCGCGAACAAAGACTGTCCAAATAGTGGGAGCGACCGGCCCACCGAATCAGCAACCATCTGTTCAAATTCTGTCTCCGGATGCGGCAAACTTTGCTGGTGCTGGCCTTGCGAAGGATTTGCCGCAGGCGTGGCCGTTTCATATTGGCCGGGACTTGGGGAAGGTGCAGACAATACGGGGGTGCGCACGGGAGCGGAGCCATTGCCGGGAGACTGCGAGCTATTTCCTCGTTGAGCTTGCGCACCACTGCATGCAGCGGTGCCCGCCAATGTTGGATCCGAGCAATCACTCTGCGACGCTCCTTGCGCGGCGCCTTGAAAGAGCGAATCCGTGCCCGCTTGCGCCAGGCACACCGCACCGGCGAACAAAATGAATAAAGCGCTCCACAGAGGCTTAGGCATCATGAATTTATATTTCTTCTAGACGGCCGATTTTTTTCTGTTGCTCAGTACGCATTTTGGTCCTTCAAAATAGTAAACATTGTTCGCGCGATGATGCGTATGTCGAATCCGAAACTCCAGTTTTGTATGTAGTACAAATCGTAACGGAGCCGGTCGGAGATCGATGTGTCCCCGCGCAAGCCATTCACCTGCGCCCATCCCGTCATGCCGACTTCGCAGCAGTGACGCACGTTGTATTTTTCCAGATCGGCCCGGAACTTTGAAACAAAGTGCGGACGCTCCGGACGCGGCCCTACCAGACTCATGTCCCCACGAATCACGTTGAACAGCTGGGGCAACTCGTCCAGGCTGAACTTCCGCAGCACTGCCCCGATTTTGGTACATCCAGCGTCGTTTCGGGTGGTCCAGTGGGCATCGGTCACGCTAAGCGCTACGCAATGCATGGTGCGGAATTTCAGTAGATTGAAACTTTTTCCGTTCCGCCCCACCCGCTCCTGCAGAAACAGCACCGGCCCGCGGGAGAACAGTTTGATCAACACCGCAATCGTCAACATCACGGGAGTCAGTACAACTACACCAATCGTCGCAAACACAAGATCGAAAGTTCGCTTCAACACCGTGTACGCAAAACTTTCCACCGGAGAAATGGCAAGGTTCACCATCTGCAGCGCGCCTACTTGAAACAAAGTTTCACGCACTGACAGCCGAGGGCCAAGATCGAGGATTGCCCGCACTGGCTTGCCCAGGTCATTCAGATAATCCAGTACTGGCGAAATCTCCAGATAACACGAGGGCGGGACTGCCACTACAGCCTCATCAAAATTCAACGATTCTATGGCGAAAGTCTCCGCGGTATTAATCACCGGCGCGTCATGCACCAATACCGGTTGTCCGGGAAGTTGCAGATACGCCTGAACCTCGCAATCTACAAACGGAATGCGCCGCAGCAGCTCCACTCCCCGGATGGCGTAGTCGTCGGTGCCTACGACTATGATTTTTTCGCTCTTACGGGACCAATTTGAAGAAGCGGAAGTAACTCGCAGCAAATTTCGAGCCGCGACCGCGAGTAAAAACAAAATCACATTGCCTAAAACAATAAAAAGCCTGGAGATAATCAGTTGATGAAAAAAAACCAGCAACGCCGTTTCCAAGCAAAAAGTCGCAAAGCACGCGAGAAATGTTGTCCGCATTCCGGTATGTTCGCGATATAAATCAGTCACCGACGAAAGCTTGTAGAACGACGCTGCAAACACCCAGGCGAGCTCGGTAAACAACAGAAACAGCAAATAGGACTGCGGCAGAATGCCGTGTACGGCGGGAAGCCACGCGTTCCCAAAGCGGATGTCCGAGGATATTCCGAAGGCAAAGAAAGGAAATAGGTAAATGCCGATCCGCAACAAAACATTGTAGTAATAGACTTTCGCGATCACGTTACGCCCCTTTGAAAATGAGAATTAAGAACAGGGCCGACTTATTTCGACGTAAGCGCACGATTGTCCTTCCCCAAAACTCTTTCCGAAATCAGTATCCGTATAAACTCGCTTTGGACCATGCAAATTGAACCGTGAGATGAAGGAAAATTCCTCAAGGTTGGTTTCCCGATGCATTTGTGGCCGCATGACGGAGTAATTTTTGGGGCGCAAACACAAATTCCAGTGCCGCCGTGGTATTCCGGACGGCACCCGGTTCCACCACCGGGAAAAGCCATCGTTCGTATTGGATCCAGGCAGATACACCGAAATTCGTCCTCATCCAAAAATCGCTCCGAACTCCCAAATCGGTGAGCGTCCCGCCCTCCGGAATAAATTGCCGGCTGACCTTCTGGTGCCGGAAATTGAATTGCAATTTATTCCTGGGCGTAAACCAATAGTTGGTCCATGCCGCCACTCCTTGCCCTTCCCGTCCAATCCAGCTTCCAATCAGGTTTCCGTCGTTGGTATATCCACTCTTGAATCGATCGTTGAAGTAGAAAAAACCAGGTATGTGTACGACGGGAGTGCCCCACGGTAAGTCAGTAAAAATTCCTTCTGCCCGGAAGTCGAGTTTGGAAATCTTTGGCAGCTTTGGCATGTAAAAGCCGGACGTCACCGCGGACTTGTTCCATGCAACCCACGGATTCGATTGGTCATCGGTGAATGCATCCGCATAGAAAGTTAACCAGTCTCGCAACTTTGGCATGCGGTATGCGATGTCGAAAGCACCGCGGTGGTCTCCGGCATCCTGCGATGTCCCCGGATTGCCATTTCCGATCGAGATGCTAGCCTGAACCAGCTTGTGGGCCGTAAAGGGCACGCCCGTGCCTCCAGCGAGGGCTGTCACCGCGAAGCCCACTTCCAGATTGCTGGTTGGCTTGAAACTGAGTTTTTCGCCGACGATGAATGGTTGGTCGCTCAAAGGCTTCGTCCAGGACCCTGCAAAGCCGGTATTCGAGCTGAATACCCAGTGATATCCGCTGGTGCGTCCGAGAAAATAGCTCGCACGGATCGGCCCTATGCCCTTGAAAATGCTGGGAAGGAAGAATGGCTTTACCCGATTGATCTGGAGCATCAGGATCGGTGCTGCGTTGGTGCTAAATAACATCGGGCCGCTTTCATCCTCGCCCCACCAAAGTGCCTGTTTACCGAAAGTTAGCTGCCAATTTGCCAGTTGAACGCCGACATACCCTTCCAGCAGATCGATTTTGTTTACAGCGCCAATCGGAGTTCCCGGCGGTGCAGAAGGCAACCCATCTGCACTCTGAATGAAATTTCGAGCATCCTGGGAGATTGCGGCGTACCCCGGCGCATGTTGGTATTCAACCTGCGCTTCATAGAAGAACGGACCGGCGACAGCGTGACTTGTGAACCCCGTAACGTTATTGAATCCGGAAGCATACGGGCGGCCAAAATCGTTGATAATCGTCTGGCCGAAATGCAGACCGTCTTGTAGAGCCCTCCCCGATATGCCGGTGAAACGCGTGTACACAGTATCCAGGTCAATCCCGAGATTGCTGTTCCCTTCCAATCGCGAGTTCTCGTCGCTGAATTCCTGCATTAACTCGGCATAGATTTTGGCTGGTTCTCCGTCCCCTTCGCTTTGTTCGTCGATCCTGGCTTTCGCTTCCTCGGCCAGCAATCGTGCGCATTCCATACGCGCCCAGGGCCGAAGTCCAAGATCTGCCGACTCGATATATCCCCACGCACTCAACCGCTCCATCGCAGGATAAATCCAGCTATCGAGGGGCACGGATGGCGACCCCATGTCCCCAGGTTCAGGTCCGGATTCGTTCTTCTCGCTTTTGCTGAAGGTGCCGAACTTCGCGTAATCGGCGTCGTTGTAATGCGAGTGCGATCGATAAACCTGCCGCCCTTCGTACCATCCGAGGGCGC
>DATBAX010000186.1:0-12324 GCA_036271275.1 Terriglobales bacterium | reverse complement strand
GAGAAATGAGTTGGCTCTTATGTCCCAGGAGTACGCCGTACTCGTTCAATGTTGGCTCAATATCGAGACCGACAGCTTCCCAGCGCAGGCCATTGTCGGTCGTCCACTTGTCGAACTCGGCGAAGCGGGCTGTAGTTTGTGCAGCGGTGCTTACATTTACGTAGTAGCCCTGGTCTTTAGGCAACGCTATCCAGGCCGTCATCGGAATTCCTGCGGCATTCAACTGACGGACCACTTGCGCGCGCTCAGGAGTGAAATCTTCCGTGGACAGGGCCACGCCGGCGTTCAAATCTTTTAGGTCCGCGATCAACTCTGGCGTGAAGAGAGCCGCGAGGTCGTTGGTCTGGCGGTCGCAAGCAAAAATCAGTTGCGGCCGCGTCGCGTTAAGGTCCTGGACTCGGATATCTACAAAGGTTTCAACGGCGACGGCGGAGGCGCTTGCGAAAAGAACGACGCCGAAAACGAAAAACAAAATTCTCGAGATGCTCTTCATAGCGAGGCCCCCAATGCTGAGTTTGACTGGATCAATAATGCGGGCGAGGAAGGGTGGACGACCAGTGGAACGTGTCACCGGGAAGGTGTGACAATTGTCACGACAAGAAGCTTGGTACTACTTCGCGCCGTTCTCGCCCTCTTTGTACATGTACTTGATTGCAGGTTTGTAGACCATTAAATTCGCCCCGCCGTTACGAATCACCTTGATGCACGATTTGTCATACCACTCGATGACTCCGTGAATTTGCTCGCCGTCGCGCAGGACGATGACCATGGGCGTTTTCGACTGCATCTGTTTCTGATAATAAAAATTCTCGGCGTTGGTCTGCTCCGGAGGCGCGCCCTTTTTGCCACCGCCGCCATTGGTACGATCATGCCCGCCGCGCTCGGGACGGCGTTCGCCTGCGATTTGCGCGGCGCCATTATGCGGCGAGTGACCGTGTTCGGTGCGATTCATCGCAGGGCGGATGAGCTTGCGATTGGCAAAACCCTCTGATTCGGAGGCTGGAAGAGAATCGACTGCATCTTTCATGAAACCACCTTCGGCACGTTTTCCAGGGGCCACAATCTGGCGCGCATGATCGCGGAAGGAAACCGTGAACTTTCCCTAACCGTAGCACAGGAGCGGGAAGCGTGACAATCGTGAAAATGGAAAAGGCAATTGGCATTTGGCCCCTGTATTGCTGGAAAACTTCGTCAGTGCCTGAGGGCCAAATGCTAAGTGCCAATTGCCAATTGCTATTTTTCCAACGCCACCGCAAAAGAATCCAACGAAAGCGATCGCAAAAGATTCCTTCGCATGCCGCGTTCTACTTCCGCCAGGCGATCGGCAGCGAAAGTGATCCATTCGAAGCTGGCGGATTCTCCCAGCTTTTGCAGTTCCGGCAGAATGTCCGTGTTGCGAATAAATTGCGGCGTGCCGGAATTCACAAAGGTCAAATCCTGTAACAACGAGTAAAGCGTGCGCAGCAGATTTTCAATTTTTGCGCGCCCATCAGCGCCCGCGCGATAGGTTTCCGTGATCTTGAATAGCTCGCTGTGGTCTCCGGTTCTTAGAGCAGAATTCAAGATCGTCAGCGCATGTGCGCGGGCTGCCGTGTAAGACGGCAGATCGAAGGTCACTGCACGTCCGATGGCGCCTTCCGCGAGACGCGCCACCAGAGAGCGTTGTTTGGATGTCCACTCGGGACGATGCTTCGCCAAATAATTTTCAATTTCCTCGACCGGCAGAGCGCTCAGCGAAACGATCATCGACCGGGAGCGAAGGGTCGGCAGCAATTCGCCTACGTTTTCCGTCAGGAGGAAGATGGTCGCAAACTCGGGCGGCTCTTCCAGCACTTTGAGCAGCGAATTCGCCGCCTCTTTCATAAATGCGGAGTCGGTGAAAATGTAAACGCGTTCTTTGGCGTCGCCCGGCCTGTAATAAATTGTTTCGATGACACGCCTCACCTGGTCCATCTTGATCATCATTTGCGGCGGGTCGGGCGGGATGATCAGGACATCGGGATGGGTCTGCACAAAAAGACGAGTTTCTTTTTTATCCGTCTCTTTCAGATTTTCGCGGGCTTCGACCGCTTCAGCGAAACGAGCGTCGAGGTCTTCGGACTGCGCGATGCGAGTACAGTTTGAACACTTGCCGCAGAAATCGGGAAGACCGTCGGTCTCGAGGGGGTCGAGACAATTTAAGACTTTCGCTAGCATCAAAGCAAGCGTGTACTTGCCAGAGCCGCTCGGGCCGGACAGGATCACGGCTTGCGGAAAATGTTCGCGGCGAAGCATGTCGCGCAAGCGATTGATGATTTCGGCGTTGCCGTGAAAATCAGAGAAGGGCATAAAAGAAGCTGTCAGCTCTCAGCCGTCAGCTTTCAGCCAAAGAATGCGACTGGCATTTGATGTTCGGCTGGGCGGCGATTTGGCGAGTCTAGCAGACTTTCTAATCGCAAATTGCCAAGTGCCAAATGCTAAGTGCCTGTCCCCAGCTTCAACTTCTTTCGCACAATCTCCACAATCTTTTCATGTGTCTCATCTGGAGTGCCGCGAGCATTTACAAGAGTCACTCTGTGCGGTTCGCGTTTTGCGATTGCTAGATATCCATTGTGAACGCGTCTGAAAAAAGTCCGGCTCTCCTGTTCGAATCTGTTTTCGTCGGCGCCGCTTTTTCCTTGCGTGGTGTTGCGGCGGCGGGCACGTTCGATGCTGGCGGCAACGTCGGAATCCATCAGGATGGTGAGATCAGGCTGCAGATTTCCGCAAAGAACGCGGTGCAAAGCCATGACGGGCGCCGTGCCCAGCTTGCGTCCACCGCCCTGGTAGGCTTCGGTCGAATCCGTAAAACGATCGCAGAGCACGATGCTTCCCTTTGCCATCGCAGGTTGAATCACTTCCTGAATGTGTTGTGCACGACCGGCAAACATGAGCGCTAGCTCGGCGAGCGGAGCCAGACCGTCGGTACGAGTATCGAGCACGAGCTGGCGGATTTTTTCGGCGGTAGGAGTTCCGCCGGGCTCGCGGGTCATCACCACGGACAATCCTTGCACACGAAGGACCGCCGCCAACTTCTTCAATTGCGTACTCTTGCCGCAACCATCGAGTCCTTCGAAGGTAATGAATTTTCCGCGCTGCTGCATCGCAGTCATCATAGAGCAATCTTCTTAGGCAGTCATCGTTCTTCGGTGATTCTCTTAGCGCTTGAACCCCAATCAAAAGCCCTTAACTGCAAAGAACGCAAAGAACAGCCACAAAGAACGCAAAGAGAGACGCGAGATGGG
This sequence comes from Terriglobales bacterium, assembly GCA_036271275.1. GTDB lineage: Bacteria > Acidobacteriota > Terriglobia > Terriglobales > Acidobacteriaceae > DATBAX01. The sequence continues at coordinate 9,061 of DATBAX010000186.1, read as the reverse complement.
CTGTACGTCTGAAACCTCTCACTGGTATAGTCATACGTTCGCTATCCAAGGGGGCTCATGAATCGTTTTAAGGCTGGAGTTCTGACATTTGTTCTGTCGTTGACGTGCACAGTGTTTGCACAGACCAAAGCGCCGACCATAAAGATTTCCGTCGACGCCAGCGAAGCGCCTCGCAAAATATTCCACGCCCAACTAACGATTCCGGCCACCCCTGGCACGCTGACTCTTTATTATCCCAAGTGGATTCCCGGCGAACACGCGCCCGACGGTCCGATTGATGATCTGGCCGGATTGAAATTTACCGGCAACGGGCAGATATTGAAATGGCGCCGCGATCTGACTGACAACTTCACCATCAATGTAGAAGTTCCCGCTGGAGTGAACGAAGTCAATGCTTCGCTCGATTTCCTTTCTCCGGCGACACTTGAGGCCGGATTTTCGGGAGGCTCCTCGGCGACCGCGGCTCTTACCATCATCAGTTGGAACCAGCTCTTGCTCTATCCCAAGGGCTGGACTGCGGACGAGATCATGTACACCGCCAGCATTCGTTTGCCTGAGGGATGGAAATTTGGAACGTCTCTTCCCATCACTTCGCAATCGGGAAACGAAATCAATTTTGCGCCCATTTCTTTGACGCTGCTTGTGGATGGTCCGATACTTGCCGGGAAGTTCCTGAAAGTTGTGCAACTGAACGAGGGACAAACTCCCCCTGCGGAAATGGATATTGCCGCGGACAGCGCGGCTGCGCTCGAAGTGCCGCCCGAAGTTTGGACGCAGTATCGCAACCTCGAAGCCCAAGCCGGCAAATTATTTGGCGCTCATCATTATCGCGACTACCACTTTCTCTACACCTTAAGCGATCATGTGGCGCATTTTGGCCTGGAGCATCATGAATCGGACGATAGCCGCGTCGCCGAGCGGGGCTTGGTGGATGAAAAACTGCGCGGGCTGTATGCCGGATTGCTGCCGCACGAATATGTGCATTCGTGGAATGGTAAATATCGGCGCCCGGCAGGTTTGGCGACTCCGGATTACGAAAAGCCCATGCAGGATGATTTGCTCTGGGTCTACGAAGGCCTGACTTCTTATTTGGGCGATGTGCTCACGGCCCGTAGTGGCTTGTGGAAGCCCGAAGAATTTCGCGATGACGTTGCCAACATTGCGGGACGCCTCGATCACGAGCCCGGCCGAACCTGGAGAAACTTGCAGGACACCGCCGATGCCGCTTCCGATCTTTACTTTTCTCCGAATTCGTGGGGATCGTGGCGACGCACCGTCGATTTCTACGATGAAGACGTTTTGAACTGGCTATGGGTTGATACGATCATTCGCCAGCAAACCAAAGGTCAAAAATCGATCGATGATTTCTGCCATCTCTTTCACGGCGCTCCCAGCGGGCCGCCCATGGTCAGGCCATACACGTTCGAAGATGTTGTCGACACCTTGAATCAAGTTGCGCCCTATGACTGGCGTGGCTTTTGGACGGAACGGCTCACCACTCACAACGGAAACGCACCTCTTGGTGGCATTGAGGGAAGCGGCTGGAAAGTGGTTTACAACGACACCCGTTCCGAGATGGTTAAGGCCGCCGAAGACAACAGCAAATGGATTGATGCCTCCTACTCGATCGGATTGTTGGTGAAAGAAGAGGGTGGCATTGTCGATACGATCGAAAGCTCCCCGGCGGCAATGGCGGGAATTGGCCCGGGCATGAAACTTGTCGCAGTGAACGGACGCGCCTTTTCAACCGACGTGCTGCGTGATGCACTGATGGCAGGAAAAACCCACTCCGAGCCGTTAGAGTTGTTGATCGAAAACACGGAGTACTACAAGACCTACAAACTGGATTATCATGGCGGCGAAAAATATCCTCATCTGGTGCGGGACGATTCAAAGCCGGACATGCTGAGCGACATCATCAAGCCGCGATAAGCGGAAGGAAGAAGTAAGAAGTCAGAATGCAGAAGTGAAAAGATTTGATTTGCGCGTTTTCACTTCTGCATTCTGACTTCTTACTTCTGCATTCTTTCCTCTTTCACGCCTGCAAATAAATCTGTCTCCTGCACGATTGGCCCGGGAATCATTGACGCCGCCAAATGGAACATCTCCTGCTTGCCGCGTTGCCGAATATTGTTTTCCAGGATAGGGAAGAGCGGTGACTGGCTGGTGTGTGCCTTGAATGCGGCGACCTTAGTTTCGAAATAATCGCCGATTTGGAGAATCGCGGTGGGTGGCGGCAGCGTAATAGGCTGGCGATTCGGCAAGGCAAAGTCCGCAGTAGCGTAGTAAAGCTTTTGCGCGCGATGCGGAGTGATTCCGTCCACCAATTGATCCGGATAACGATTGTCTCGTCCCGCCCAGTGAAATGCGAGATTCGCGAAAATCGAAGCCATGGAGTGGTCGGGATGTCCGGTCACCCCACCCTCCGGCCCGAACGTGAGCATCACCTGTGGACGAAAATCGCGCACCTGGTGCGTGAGATCGCAAACCACCCGATAGAGGTCCTGCCGATAGAGTTGGCCATCGGGATAATCGAGCACAAGTCCGCGTGAGACTTTCAAAATCTCGCAGGCAGCCGCGAATTCCTTCCGCCGCATGGCTGCCAGTTCCTGATCATTACGCGCGCCACCGCGATGGGTCGCAGCCTGACCGGGGGTAAGACAGACCACCGAGGTTTCAACTCCCCGCTCGTGATACAGGCTTAGCGCTCCGCCAAAACCGCCGGCTTCATCGTCAGGATGGGCGGTAATACACATCATTCGCAGCATAATGTGATTGTATCGTGGCGGCTAGGGTGAGGGGGACGGGCTAAACATGTCCCTATGCAATTCGTTTGGCTATGCAAAACTGTGCATCTTCAACTGATCAAAAATCCAAAGAAATTCTTCAATGAATACGACCACTCGAATAGAATAACTGCCATTGAGACGGAAGCGGCCCATTGCTTCCTCCAACTCCCGGGAGTTCGCGTGCACGTTCTGGTCACAGCAGACACGATGAGTGGTGTGTGGACGTACACGCGCGAACTTGTGGCTGGCTTGGTCACTCGCGGAATCCGCGTGACGCTCGTTAGTTTCGGCGAAATACCGCTGCCGCAACAAATTTCCTGGATGGACAATCTTCACGGATTGGACTATCGCCCGACCGCCTTTCGTCTTGACTGGATGCAGGAAGGCGAACAGGACTTGAGCGACTCATCTGCCTATTTGACTGCGTTGGTGAAGGAACTCAAGCCCGACCTGCTGCACTTGAACCAGCTATGCTACGGAAATCTTCCGGTCGCGACGCCGCGAGTAGTGGTCGCGCACGGCGACATGATTAGCTGGTGGATGGCGGTGCACGGACGTGAACCGAAGCCCAGTCGCTGGCTGGATTGGTATCGAAACGTGGTGACCGAAGGATTGTTGAAAGCGAGCGTCGTGGTCGCTCCGACCACCTGGATGCTGGACACGGTCCATAGCTGCTACACGCGGCCAATGCGCGAAACCGTAATCCACAACGGCCGCAATCCTATTTATTTCAATCCGTATGTCGATAAAGATCCGTCGGTGCTCGCTGTCGGGCGCATCTGGGACGCAGGCAAGCAGGTCTCATTACTTACGCACCATACGCATCCACTTCCGGTATGCATTGTCGGGGCCGACTCTCCCGTGCCGGCGCCCAAGGTTCCCATCCGCGCCGATGTGAAGCTTGACTTAGATAACATCCGCATTGCACTGCGCGGACCGCAGACCGAGGCACAACTGCGGACGCTCTATAGCCGGGCTTCGATCTATGCCGCGACTTCGCGCTACGAGCCTTTCGGGATGACGGCACTCGAAGCGGCATTTTCGCGCTGCGCAATTATTGCCAATGACATTCCATCATTCCGCGAAATTTGGGGGGATGCCGCGCTTTACTTCCGCGCAAATGACGCTGGCAGTCTTGCGGATGTGATCCGCCGGCTTAGCGATGAACCCGAAACGTGCCGCAACTATGGGAACCAGGCTTTCCAACGAGCCCGCGAGCGATTTACAGCGCGGCGAATGATTGATGAATACATGGCGCTTTACGGTAGCCTGCTGCAGGGAGAGTCTGCGGCTGCGGCGTAGGCTCACGGGAAATGACGCCTGCCATTCAACCTGATATCTTCATTACTGAAATCATTATTTACTGAAATCTTCCGGAGGCATCATGTCGATAAAAATTACGATCAAGAAGAACGGTCCACTGCGAGTAGAAGGCGCCGAAGGCGAGATCGAACTTGTCGATTCCGAAGGCAACAAATTCGACTTGACCGGCAAGCCGGCGTTTTCTCTTTGCCGCTGTGGCGGAAGCAAGAACAAACCGTTCTGTGACGGACAGCATTCCGCGATTGGATTTCAGGGAGCGGAACTGGCGGTGAAGAAGGCCGACGGGCAGGTTTAGGAAAAAGTTAGAAGTAAGAATGCAGCAGTCAGAATTCTCACATCAAATCTGCGTTAACTTCTGCATTCTGAATTCCAACTTCTGAATTCTAATGGATCGTCTTGGTTTTCCTCGACATGTAATCCATCAGCAGGTATTGGCCCAGCGTGTAGGGCGTGGTGAAGTAGGCTTTGCCGCGGCACATCTCGGTGACTTTCTGTACGAATTGGACCAGGCCATAATCGGACGCCAGCATGAAAGTATTAATCATCACACCGGCCCGTTTGCACTTTGAAACTTCTTCCAAAGTCTGACTCACCACCATCGGATCCAGTCCAAAAGCATTCTTGTAAATGCGGCCGTCTTCCAAAGTGAGCGCCGAAGGTTTGCCGTCGGTGATCATCACAATTTGCTTCATGTCCTTGCGCTGCCGTTGCAGGACGCGTTGCGCCAGCCGCAGCCCCTCACGTGTATTCGTGTAGTAGGGCCCGACTTTCACCCGCGCCAATTGAGAAAGTGGGACTTCCTCGGCGGAATCATGAAACAAGACAAGCGAAAGGGAGTCGCCCGGATATTGCGTGCGAATCAAATGCGACAGCGCCATTGCAACTTTTTTTGCCGGGGTGAAACGGTCCTCGCCATAAAGAATCATCGAGTGCGAGCAATCCAACATGAGCACCGTTGCGCATGAAGACTGGTATTCGCACTGATGTACTTGCAGGTCGGAATATTCGATATTCAACGGCACAGACAGGCCTTCGCGCTGGATGGCGCTCGATAGCGTCGCAGTAATATCCAGGTTGAGCGTGTCCCCAAACTCGTATTGCCGCGAGGCCCCGCTGGTTTCAATGCCGGTAGCCAGATCACGCGTATCGTGACGTCCAAAGCTTGATTTGCCCAACGATCCCATCAGGTCACGCAGCGTTTTGAATCCGAGAAAATCCAGGCTCTTGTCGGTAATTTCAAACTTGGCCTGCTGCTGATTCTCGCCGGCCTGTCCACCAACACTGGATCGTTGCGAGGGATCGTGAGGATCGTCGACACTGATGTAGTCTTCCTGCTGCATTCGCTCGATCAATTGCTCAATCACTTCTTCGAGCTTGCCTTCCATCTGCATCTGTTGCAATTGCTCTTGCATCTGCTCGTCGAAGGCATCGCTCTCCATGAGCGCCTGTTCGATGGCGCGGCGCAGATCGTCCATGGTCTGCTCGCCGTCGGAAAAGTCCCCATACATGTAATTGTCGAATCCGCTTTGCAGCAAATAATCGGACAGCGCGCCCAACAAGTCTTCCAGACTCATCTCGCCCGCGGGATCGGGCACGTATTTGCTGTATCGAATGCGTTTCATAAAGACAGCTTTTAGCTGTCAGCTCTCAGCTTTTAGCTAAACCACTTAAGTCAAATCCAGTCGACTAAGGCGCCGCGATTTGGCTGAAAGCTGATAGCTGACAGCTTTAATCTAGTTGTAAGGTCTTCTCCCGCGAAACGGTGGCTCTTCGCGCTCGAAAGGTTTATCGGCCACCTTGGGGGCTTTTTCTCCCGCGGTAAATAACCGTTCTTCATTGCGTCCGATTCGCTTGTGCGCGTACAAACCCTCGAGTACGAATTCAGCCGCCGATACCTGCGACTCAGGGCTATTCTTTGGGCCGACATTGAGTTTGGTCAACTTTTCCATCAGTCCCTGAATGCCGCGTAGAGCTTGCAGCGATTCGGTAGTACTGGTCGCGTCTGCCAATTGGATTTCACCACCCAGATCGAACCACTGGACGATCTGCTGCATGTCGACGCCTTTGAAATATCCGTCGTAGGACTTTGCGACCGCGCCCCGGATAAGCTCACGGCCAACCGTGTCCGCGCCTTTCATCTCGCCTTCGTATTCCAGCTCGAGTTTGCCGGTGATGGCTGGCATGGCCGCGTAAACGTCGCTGATACGGGGCACAACCAGCTTTTCGTCATGGCCAATAGCGCGCCTTTCAGCGTTCGAAATTACATTCTCCATGCATGAAATTGGCAGTCGCTGGCTGACTCCGGAACGCTTGTCGATTTTCTTGTCTTCCCGCGCGCCGAAGGCGATCCGTTCAATCACCTCTTGCACATATTTGGGGATTTGCAGTTGGTGTCCGTCGCGTTTAGTCCAGGCTTCCTGCGTGGTGATGGCGATCCCTTCTTCAATGGTTGCCGGATAATGCGTGCGAATTTCCGAGCCGATGCGATCTTTCAGCGGCGTGATGATTTTGCCGCGCGCCGTATAGTCCTCGGGGTTGGCGCTGAAAACCAAAGCGACATCCAGCGGCAGGCGAATGGGATAACCCTTAATCTGGACGTCGCCTTCCTGCATGATATTGAACAGGCCGACCTGAATTTTTCCGGCGAGATCGGGCAGTTCATTGATGGCGAAAATGCCGCGATTGGCGCGTGGCAGCAACCCATAGTGAACTGTCATCTCGCTGCTCAATGCGTTGCCGGCACGCGCCGCCTTGATCGGGTCAATGTCGCCGATCAAATCGGCGATGGTGACATCCGGCGTTGCCAGCTTTTCCACATAACGCTGTTCAGCCGTGAGATAAGCGATCGGCGTGGCATCGCCATTCTTGGCTACGTCGTCGAGACAGCGGCGGCAAATCGGAGCGTAGGGATTGTCGTGGATCTCGCAACCCGCAATATACGGAGTTTGCGGATCGAGCAGGGTCGTCAAGGCGCGCAGGATTCGGCTCTTCGCCTGTCCACGCAGCCCCAGCAAAATAAAATTATGACGGGAAAGCACGGCGTTGGTGATCTGCGGGACAACTGTGTCGTCGTATCCGACAATGCCAGGGAATATTGGCCCACCCTGGCGAAGTTTTGCCATTAAATTATCGCGCAACTCGTCTTTCACTCGCCGGGTACGCAGTTTTTCTTCGGAGAAAGGACTTTGGCGCAACTCGCCGAGTGTCCGAGGGAAACTCATGATGAAAAAACCCCCTTGGAGAAAACCAGAAAAACGAAGAACAAAACCGTTTCAATTCTGATTATACGCCCGCATTTCGATCAGTTCGCATGCCCATTTCCACTAGCCTTCTTACGTACATGCACGGTGCGGCGCAAATTCGAGAGGACGGCTTCGAGAAAACTAATCACGGCTCGCACCCGCTCCGCCTCGGACCGTGTTTCCAGTAGCGTCTGCTTGAATTCGAGATCCAGCGGAAGCGATCCTGCAAGATGAAACGAGAGTGGCTGTTCCTGAATTTCCGCGGAGTGTGACGGCTCGGCTCCGGCCAACGCCAAAGTTTCTGCATGCAGCATGACCGCCCGTGCTTCATCGCTAGAAGTTGCTTTGCCGGCTTCATCCGGCAAATAAATGACTTCCGCCTGCAGAAAAGCACGCGCCTGGTTTACCCGCGCAATTTCGAAACGCTCGCGGCCCTGGGTGAGAATGTCCATTCGGCCGTCGGCATATTTCTTGACGACAGAAAGGATTTCCGCTGTGCAACCGATTTCGGCAATCCCATCTTCTTTCGCTCGTACAACTCCGAAAGGTTTGTTTTGCTCAAGGCATTCAGAAATCATCTCGCGGTAGCGCGGCTCAAAAATGTGCAGGGGAAGGGGACTGCCGGGGAACAGAACAAGATCCAAAGGAAAAAGCGGCAGGAGTATGCTCAAGACCAGCCTCCGTCAAGGTTGGTTCGATTGTACGCCTTGAATATTTTGATATCGTGCTGCGGGAAAATCTGCTTTTAGATGCAGCTTGAGGAAAACTCTATGGAACTCACCGGTAAAGTCGTAGTCATCACTGGCGCTTCGATGGGCATTGGCGAGGCCATCGCGAAAGTTTTCGTGGAGCAAGGCGCCAGCGTCGTACTCCTTTCCCGCGATGCCAACCGCGCCGAAGCTGCTCGCGCTCGCATCGGCCGTTCAGAACGCACGCTCGCGCTGGCTTGCGATGTGCGCCATCGCGAAGAAATCGATCGCGTCATCGGACTGACATTGCATCATCTGCAAAGGATCGACGTCTGGATCAACAACGCCGGCCACGGTTTGAGGGACACCATCGCCGATATGGATATGGCGGCCTGCCACGAAACTTTCAATACCAATTTGTTCGGAACCATTGATGCGATGCAGGCGATCATTCCCGTGATGAAGCCGCAAGGCTCCGGGGTCATCATCAATATTTCAAGTGTTGCCGGGCATCTGCCTGTGCCATTCATGGGCGTATATAGCGCGACCAAGTTTGCCATGAACGCGATTGGTAAAGCCGCCCGGCTGGAACTCGAAAAATTCGGCATCGACGTGCTGACCGTCTGTCCCGGCTACGTGCGTACGGATTTCGGCGAGAACGCGATTAAGGGCCGGGAAGCCCAACGAGTGCGTCCGGAGTCGGTCAAGGGTATCAGTGCCGAGCGCGTCGCTCGCGCCGTCCTGAACGGTTATCTGAAACAGAAGCGCGAGGTGGTCGTGCCCTGGACGATGCATCCGGTAATCAAGCTCTATCAGCTATTTCCGGGATTGGTCGAGTGGGGTATGAGAAAAATGGCGGCCCCGAAATAAGTCTCCGCGCTTTATGCCCAGAATGTTCGGTCGAGCGTCCTGTATTGGATCGCCTCGGCGATATGCTTGGGCGCCAACGCGGCCACGCCTTCAAGATCGGCTATAGTGCGCGCCACTTTCAGAATGCGATCATGGGCGCGCGCGGTCA
>DATBAX010000185.1:0-18107 GCA_036271275.1 Terriglobales bacterium | reverse complement strand
AAATGCATGGGTCCTTCGCTCGCCAAGAACGCTCACTCAGGATGACATTGGGGTGGAATGTACTGCGCTTATCAAGCTCTCCGCGAAGATCCTCGGCATCCTGCGGTACGTCTGGCGCTTTAAATCCTGATATCCCTGCGTCCCCGCAAAGAGCCCGCACATCAATTCGCGGAAGCTGGCGCTATACGCGGTGAACTGAATCATGCGATCCAGAACGTTGCTGCCCAGCCATCGTCCGCTATAGAAGCGGTCGGCGATACGCGCCGCCCATTCCAACTCCGGCAGGAAATCCTGACGAATTAGAGATGCGTAGGATTCCGGTTGATTTGCGAGCAGTGCCTGGGAAATCAATTCGGCGGAACGCATCGCATAGTAAAGTCCCTCGCCAGTAATTGGATCCACGAAACCGGCTGCGTCGCCAATCATCGCCCAACCTTTGCCGCACACGGTGTCTTTACGCAGGGTTTCCGTGCGGAGCGACGGCAGCACATGCGCATAAAACGTCGATCCCTCAAAATCCAGACCAAGCTTCGGCAGCGACTCTTCCAGCAGGCGCCGCAGATCCGCCGTGCTCTTGCCCGGCAGCTTGCCGCAGATTCCTGCCGAATAATGATCGACGCGCGGGAAGACCCAAATGTAGCCTTGCAATCCGCGCAGGAACTGAATCTGGGCGACTGCACTTTTGCCAGGAATGTAATATCCCGCAGCCACTAGCATGTCTTCCGCGGCAAAGGGCTGTGAGAATTGTTTGCGGAATGCATTGCGTGCTCCGGTAGCCATGATGACGTACGAAGCGTTGTAAGAATTCGTCTTCGATCCCAGTTTCCAATTGTCCGCCGCGCCATCGATACGACTTACGCGATCATGGACGATTTCTACACCAGCCTCCTGCGCTCTTCGTAGCAGCAGTCCGTTTAGCACTTGCCGGGAAAATATTGCAATCGGCTGCTCGAGCTGAAACGACACTTTGCGGCCGGACGGGCCAATCAGTTCACACTGGTCGATCCAGTTACGTTCGACTTCTGCATCCCGCAGAAAGGGCCATTCCAATAGAGCCTTGTGCGTGATGCCGCCGCCGCAAGGTTTTTCCCAAGCCAGCTTTTCGTCGAATAAGAAGACTTTGCGTCCGGCGCGAGCGAGATTTGCCGCGGCCAGAGATCCAGCCGGACCGCCGCCAATAATCGCGATAGGATTTTCCGAAGTCACGCTACAGGAAGTTTGCGCGAACCACCAACGCGCATGCAAGAAGAATCACGCAGGAGAGGAATCGGTGGGATATAGCTGTCCTTCCCGGGTTGCCGACACGGTCCCGTTTGCCAGCAAGTCTCGGATGAACGCGTCGCTAGTCGACGTTCTGGCTCAGTCCCTGATAAAGGGCAATGCCGCCGATAATCAAGATCAACACTCCCGACGTCGCTCCCAACCATCGAACATAGGGACTGATTTTCCGGACCTTGTTCAGGATTTCAATCTGGTCCTTTTCCATTTGCGAGGCGGATTCGCCCAGGAATAGTTGATCGTCTTCCTGCATGGTGAGGGTGCTGCGATAAATGATGAGAATAATAAGAAGAGTGGTGATCACTCCCCACGCGACTAACGGCCAAAACAATTCAGTTAACAGCATGAAGTCACCTCGGTACGAATAAGTGCGGGTCCCGAGGATCCTTGCCTATGATGCCGGTTCAGGCCAGAAATCCGGCATCCGGGGTAGGGTCCCAGCCGGATTATAGCCCCGAAATGAGGGGCTGTGGCCAATGTTTTTGCTCGCACCTTTGGACGTGCCGGACTCATCTAAGTTATGGGCAGGATCGATAAGGCTGGCCAGGTTAAGGTTTTGCTGTCAGACTTGATTCAGGCTTTGTTATAATCACAGCATATTAGTTTCAAGGAGATACCTATGGCTACCAGCACCACGACAATGAACACCACCACTGTGGCTCCGGAAGTGAAGACCAAGACGGCGCCTATTACTCTGACCTCTAATGCGGTAGTCAAGGTTCGGGAGATCATGTCGCAGCAGAACCCGGTTCCCGCCGGATTGCGGGTGGGAGTCGTTGGCGGCGGTTGCTCTGGTTTTTCCTACTCCATGTCGTTCGAGAATGCTCCCGGCATGATGGACAAGACTTTTGACATGGACGGATTGAAGGTCTATGTGGATGCGACCTCAGTGATGTATCTGAACGGTTGCATCGTCGATTACGTCGAGACGCTCGAAGGCGCGGGCTTCAAGTTCGAGAATCCGAACGTGAAAAGCACCTGCGGTTGCGGATCTTCCTTCAGCGTATAACCGATTCATCAAGTCCGCGAGAGGCTGCCCCACTGCGTTGCAGTGGGGCATTTTATTTTCTAGTGGTGAGGAACCTCCAGGATAGAAACCTTCATGGAATCAATAATGGCCAGTTTGCTGCCGTGAGGAGAGATGGCAATGACAAAATCAAAATAAGGGGTTGGATGAATATCGATTGATCCGATCTTTTGCAGGGAGGTCGCATCATAAAGATCGACTCCAGTGTTGCCGGCTTCCAGTCCCCCGGTAGCCTGATTAAATCGCCGCATCGATCCCCACGCCACACCGAAGATCTGTCCGTCACGCGAAACATTCAGCGCCATTGGCGACCAAACTTTGAGTTTCGCGGCGATCATGCCGAATGGTTTAAATACGAGAACGGCGCTCTGCGCACCGTCCAGGACGGCGTATTCCGAATCCGTAAGGAAAATCGGGGAATAGATGCCACCCATTGGACCCAACAAGACGTTGGTCCAGGCTGACTGGCCGAAAGCTCGCGTGAGCAGACTACTGCCATGCACCGCAGTGCGAACCGTCATCGTTGTCGAGGAGGCGATGTTTCCGACATCCGCATCGTCGTGCCACTGATGTAACACTTTCAGATTCCGGGAATCGATGACCGCTGTTCCGTTAGGCGTTCCCGGCGCATCAGGGAAATCGACCAGAGACAATAGATCCTCGGTGGGGGAAGTAGCAACCGTAATGAAGTCGTACAGACCGGTTCTACTAACTCGAGAGCCAGTCAGGAATTTTCCCTCAGTGTCAGTCAAATCCAGAACGTTGTCCCGGTGAATCAGCAGATTGCCGTCATGCGTTACTTGAATGCCTGACCCGTAGCCGTGAGTGGGCAGGTCAAAGTGTTTCCTGATGGCACCGGTGGAAATGTCAACAATCACAGCTTTGAGATGAAAAGGGTTACTGGCTTGAAAGTGATCACGTATGGAAAGGGCAACATTGTCACGACAGATAGTGTAAACAAGAAGCTGGTCTTCGGTAATGAACGCCATCCCTTCGCGTGGAACGTTCAACTGCTGCCATTTTACGTCGCAGAACTCACTGTTCAGGTCGAGTGTGCGGATAAGTTTAGGGGCACCCGCGAAAGCCGCGTGCGCACAGGCAATGAGCCAAAGCAACCCACCCAGGGCTTGCAGCCTGTTCTCGCGCCAGCGCATCGAAATCCTCCGACTGGTAGTTGGCAGCCGGCACTCATTCTATTACTGTTGAGGTTGCTGCTGTGGAGGCGGCGTTCCAGGAGAATTGGATTGGCCACCGAATCCGCCCATTCCGCCGTTCATCCCCGAACCTGCTTGTCCATTTCCCGGCTGCGGGATGCCTGGTTGGCCTGCCGCTGGTTGCGTGCCTACATTCAAAGGCGGTTGATTGGGAGTCATAAGCAGCCCTCCGCGGTCAGTGCTGGGATCGTAGATGAATTGCCACTGGTTGTAGTGGTCTTTCTTGTTAAAGGAGCGAACGCTCGCGTCCTTGTTGGCGCTGGCCACTCCTACAATGGGCCCTCCGCCGAACACCTGATTGTTCGAGCCACTGGAAGCGCTGCCAGAGGAAAGGCCCGAGCCTGTTTGTCCGCCAGGTTTTCCGTTGGAATCCTGATTGGCAGAGTCGTCTTCGGATGGATTCAGATTGACCGGAGCGGAAGGTTGAGCGGCCGCAGCGGCAGCCGCCACGGCGTTGCCGATAGTTTGTCCGTTCTGGGGTGTAATGCCGGCTTGAGCCGCGAGCGCATTGAGAGCTGCGCCTCCTCCCTGCAGTCCTCCTGCTCCGAAGGACATTTGTACATCGCCCTGATGGAGGAGTTTGAAATCCCGTTCCTTCCCAGTCTTGGGATCGCGGTTGAGAGGGTCCTTGTAACGCTTGCGCAGAAATCGAAGATTGTTGCTGCTCTCCAGGTCTTCAATCCGGGTGGGATATCTACCGAACTTTTTATAATAGCGACGCACGGCCCGTGAGTATTGCACGCCGCGATGGATCAGTTCCTCTTCGCGATCGCGCTTTATTTGCTGCTCCAGCTTCACACTAATGGCCGTCGCAAAGATCGCCATCAGAGCCACCACCAGAAGCATCGTGAGCAGAATGTAGCCGCCCTGCGATCTGCGTTTTAAGCTCGGAGATTTGGATCTGCGGAACATATGGTTGAAAACAGCACTTAGCATTCAGCATTTACCCCTTAGGCGTTTACTAAATGCGATCTCAAAAATCCAGGGGCCGAATGCTGAATGCTGAATGCTCCTTACTGCTGTTGCGTCAGCGGAATACTCTGCCGGTTGTTATTTTGAACATCTTCAATCTCGACCGCCATCGGAGTAATGCGCTCGACTTTGTAACGACGATCGACAATATCGCCTTCGTGCGCAATGAACACATCCTCGCCCTGCGACAGAAATACCTTCTTGAGTTCACCGGGCTTGCTGGCAAAGCCGAAGAATTTCAAATTAATCGGGGGAGGGGGCGGAGGGGGTGGCGGCTCAACCGGGCCTTCTGCCACCTTGGGTTTATCGGTGTTCGCGCGCGCGATCGGGACCGGAATATCGGCCTGCGCCCGGAAGATGTTTCTTCCCGAACCGCTATATTTTGTGTCTTCACTGATTCGAAGCCAGTCGTACCGCAACGAAGGATCGAGCGAGCGCTCAGGCGCGACTTTCTTGTTCGCGGATTTAGAGTGGGAAGCAACTTTGCGGATCGGGGCTGTCGGAGTCACTGCCGGTGCAGCCACAGAACTGGCTGACGAAGAGGATCCTCCCATGCTTAGGATCCAATGTCCCATCAAAAGCACAGCCACTACCATCGCAATTATGGCGATGATCAGCTTCTTCCGGTCTTCGGCCCCAACTTTTATCGCCATAACAAACTTGAACGCCTGTGGCTAAGAATCCGCCTTTAAATATGTTTCCAGTCTCATGGTCACTCGGATGGTGCCGGCTTGCTCGCCGCCGAGTTCCACGCTATCCACCAAGAAGAACAATTGATTGCGCTCCAGAGCGTTGACAAATTTCATCAGGGGCAAATAATCGCCGGACAATTCGGCTTCAATCACTACCCGGCGCAGGCCCACGGCCTCCGCGGCCTTTAACTCGACATCATTTTCGTTTCTTTTTTGAGTGTAGCGGATGCCGCCGAGTTTCACGCCAGTTTCGTTTGCGATGCGATTCAGGTCTCCTGAAATCGCCGAATCTTCCGCGGGCAGCCGTTCTTTATAAAAGCTCTCGATCTGTTGCTGGGCCTGAGGAATCTTTTTGTCCAGGCCCTTTAGCGGCTTTACATCGCGCGTTTTTTGCAGTAACTGATTATGAAGCTGATTGGTCTGCTCGGTACGGGATTGCTGCGATCCCACCAATGGCGAGAAAAGCAAGGCCACCAGTGCCAGGTCGAGCAACCCTACGCTGACGAAAGCAATCTTCAACTTATCCCGTGTTTGTTTCAGGTCGGGCACTATTGCGACCCTCCACGACCAAGAGTGTCGTTGTTCGCCGGAACGTATAACGCGGTAATACTGAACTCGACGGAATCCTGTCCCTGCGTAAGCTGCGATCTCTCTTCGTCAATCTCAGTTCGTTGGAAGCGTTGCGACCCTTCCATTCGGCGCACGAGCTCGAGGGCATGATCACGGGAATCGCCGGCAACGATCAGTTTGATTTCCAGCCGGTTGTCGGGAGTCATTTCAGGATGAATCGAGACCACGTGCAAGCGAGCCGGCATGACTCGTTCCAGCTCTTCGAAGACTTTGGTCCAGGAAAATGCCTTGCGCTCGAACAGATCGTTCAGGAATGCCGAGCGGTCGCGAGTGCTGCTGTTCTGCGGCATGTCCAGCATGGCTTGGGCGCTGGTTTTTTCCTGATCAAGCTTGGCGATCTGAGCTTCATATTGGCTCATGATCTGGCGGTCTTTGCTGGCATTAAACCATCCCAGCACGGTATAGGTGAGCAGCAGCAAAGTCACTAGAGAAAGCGCAGCCAGACCCCCGCCCCAGCGTACCCAGAATTGGCGTCCGTCTTCATAGGGGCGAGTTCCGAGATTGATTTCAACGCGCATATTAGGAAAGCAAAGCCCCCACCACTCCGGCCATTCTCCACTTGGGAATCGAACCAAAGGTCGATCCCAACTGTGAGCCGTCAACCAGGTCGCGCACATCCGCACCAGTCTGCGCCCGCAGCGCAGGGGCCGCGGTGCCCGAGTCGGACAGTCCGGCCACAAAGATTTGTTCGATATTCAAATGATAAGTGTCCTGGAAAAATACGACTGAGGGATAAATGTCTTCCGCCAGTTGCTCGCCGGTGATAGTTACTCCGCGCGTATTTTCCAGCGTGCGAAAAAGTAGGAGCTGTTGCTTGTCGAGAATGGCGATGCTGGTAGTTCGTGTGTCCACCTTCACGACCAGCGTCGGCTTGCTACCTTCTGCTGCGCCTAACGCCGCCAGCATGGAAGGCATGACCACACCGGGGCTGTAGCCGGCATCCCGAAAAGCGGATTCATAATCTTCAATCACAGTGGTAAGCGCGACGGCTGCGATGACTCGTACGCCGGTCGATGAAGGCTGCGCCTGATAGGAAACCTGGGCTTTCTCGACGTCAAACGGCAGAGACTTTTTCAGTCGGAACCGGACCACGCTTTCGGCTTCGTGCCGCTTGGCCGGAAGAGTTTCGAAATCCAGCAGGACAACCCGGACCGCAGCGTCCGGCAAAACCGCAATGACGTCACGCGATCGTCCACTCACGCTGCCGAGAATTTCCTCCAAAGTGGAGAAAACTGATTTGCGTTCGCGTAAATTCACTTCCATCAGATCGGGGACAACGCAACCCGGCGGCAATTCGTGCGAAGCGCACATCTCGACCGTCCCGCCTTTTTCGGCGATGCGGCCGGCGATCACCCGGTCGGCGGCGATCTCGCAAGCCACTCTTGGCCGTGGTCCGGAATTGGAATTCTGGCTCATGATGTTCGTGCCGACTTCATCGGTCTCTTTAAATCAAACCCTGTATGGCAAAGAAACGCAATACCTGGAAGGGCACTGCCTGGTATTGGCCGAAAGCCCGGTTCAGGCGAAAGTCCGGGTTTCGTTTGGAATTCTTATCGCATGTTCTCGATGAACGTGACCTTGTTGATTTCTTTCAGCGTGGTCAAGCCTAGTCTCACCTTGTCCAATGCGGACTCACGCAGGAAGCGCATGCCTTCGTCCCGTGCCGCTCGCCGAATCTCGGAGGTTGGTTTCTTGAGCAAAATCATTTCACGAATTCGATCGCTCAAATCCAGCAACTCGTGAATCGCGGTTCGCCCGCGGAAGCCGGTACCGGCGCATTCAATGCAGCCCTGGCCTTCGTAAAAGGCTACTTTCGACCACTGCTCGGGATCGAGTCCGCTGGCAACCAGAACTTCCGGCGCATAATGCGTCGCCGTTCTACAGGATTCACAAATCAATCGCACCAGCCGTTGCGCCAGGATGCAATTCAATGCCGAAACAAAGTTGTAAGGCTCGACTCCCATATTCAGGAATCGGCCGATCACGTCCACAACGTTATTGGCGTGGACGGTGGTGAACACCAGGTGGCCGGTAAGAGCGGATTGAATGGCAATCTGCGCGGTTTCAGAATCGCGGATTTCACCGACCATGATCTTGTCAGGGTCGTGGCGCAGAATCGATCGCAGTCCTCGCGCAAAGGTCAGGCCTTTTTTCTCGTTCACCGGAATCTGGGTGATGCCGCGGATCTGGTATTCCACTGGATCTTCAATAGTGATGATCTTGTCTTCATCCGTCTTGATCTCGCTGAGCGCGGCGTAAAGCGTCGTAGTTTTACCGCTGCCGGTCGGGCCTGTGACCAGCACCATGCCGTATGGCTCGGCAATATAGCGGCGGAACCTGCGGATGTCGTCGGGATCGAAACCCACCACGTCGAGAACGAGCTTATGGAATTTTTCGCTCATCGATTCTTTATCGAGTACGCGGAGAACAGCGTCCTCGCCATGAATCGACGGCATGATGGAAACACGAAAGTCGATGGGCCGTTCCGGCTGCCCATATTTCACGCGGAAACGTCCGTCCTGCGGGACACGGCGCTCGGAAATATCGAGCTCGCTCATTACCTTGATGCGAGAAATAATTGTGGAATGATGTTCCTTCGCGATCGGCGGCATGGCCTGAGTCAGAACGCCGTCGATGCGGAACTTGATGCACACGGAATCGTCGCGGGTCTCGATGTGAATATCACTGGCGCGGCGCTGAAGCGCGGTGAAAATCGTGGTATCGACCAGCCGGATGATCGGGCTGATGTCTCCCTGCGCGGTCAGGCGGTCGATGGAAATGCTTTCATCGTCGCCGGCTTCATTTTCCCGGATTACATCGAGGGTAAATCCTTCGCTGGCATCTTCAAGAACGCGTTTGGACTGTTCGGTCTTTTTGAGGATTTCCGTGATCTGCGCGAGCGTCGAAACTTTGGTCAAAATCCGCTTGCTCAATAACAAGCTGATTTCGTCGATCATCATCAACTGGCTGGGATCGGCGATGGCAATGGCCAATCGTCCGTCGGTTGTTTCTTCCAGAGGAATGAAGTTGTAGCGGAACATCAAATGGACAGGGATGTTCTTGAACAGATCGTGATGAAGCTGGAAGTCGTGAAGGTCGACAAATTCGCAGCGATAACGCCGGGCCACATCCTGGGCTTTTTCCAGTTCGCTTGCGTGCGAACCTGCTGCGGCCACGATGGGGCTTCCATTTCCGCTACTCGCGATCACCGTCTTTTTTTCCGGAATGCTTGCCATTTTACAAATTACCTATCCAGGGGAGCGTCTCTCGTTTGATGATGATTCTCTAATGAATGTTCGATCCTAAAGTGAAGATCGGCAGATAAAGCGAAATCAGTATGCCTCCGACAAACACTGCCATGATGATCAGGATGAGCGGTTCGATCAATGCCATGGCTGCGCTCAACGCAGTCTGAACATCCTCTTCGTAAAACTCCGCCACCGAATTGAGCATGGCCGGCAACGCTCCGGTCGACTCTCCTACTTCAATCATCTCGACCGACAGATCGGGAAACATTTTCTGTGCTTCCAGGCTCTTGGCCAGCGACTGACCTTCGCGGACCCGGATGACAGCCTCCGAGATACCGTTCAGGATGCGCCGGCTACTCATGGAGACGCCGGCAGTTTCTAGTGACGACACCAGCGGCATGCCTCCGGTGAGCAGCGTCGAAAGCATACGAGCGAAATTGGAGACTTGATATTTTAACCAGATTTCGCCGAGTAGCGGCAGTGCCAGCAGTACGCGATCGATGCGATCCGCGCCGCGGTCTGTACTCTTCCAGCGCCACAAGCCCACTACCAGTAAGATGGCGCCAACCACCGCGAATGGAGCATATTTCTGCGCGTTATTCCCGACGGCCAACATGATCAGCGTCACGGTCGGCAAATCCGCTCCCAGACTCTCATACAGCTTCGCAAATTGCGGCACCACGTAGGTGACCAGAAAAATCAGCATCGAAAAAACTACCGTGACCAGCAATGCTGGATAGACCAATGAAACTGCCAGCTTCTTTTTGAAAGTGAGCGTGAGGCGTTGAAAGGCAATGTAGCGGCTGAGCACTTCTTCCATGTTGCCGCTCTTCTCACCCGCCAACAGGGTCGCGGTATAGATCCTGGGAAAAACCCGCTGCGCGGCAAATGCGTCGGAAAGCAACTCGCCGCCCTTCACTCGATCTCGCACATTTTGCAGAAGGTTGCGCAACTGGCTGTCTCTTTGCCGCTTGATCAGGAGATCCAAAGAACTCAGAATCGGAAGTCCAGCCTTGATCAACGTCAAAAACTGCTGGTTATAAATTAGGAATGGAGTTTTCTTGACCTTCGTGTTGCGGCGAAGCTTGAAATCTCCGCCGGAGAGCATGCCGCGAGGCTTGACCCAATAAACCAGAAAGCCCTGTTGCTCAAACCGATCACGGATCTCGGACTCCGAGAACCCATTCTCGACCTGTTGCACCAGGTGCCCGCGTTCATCGGCTACTTTTACAAGAAATTCGGCCATGCCCTAGTCTCGCAACCGTCCTGCCCTCTCAAGTCTAACATTGATGCCAGCGCTGCCAAGGTCAGGTAGGACCAAGAGAGTGCCTCCGGTAACCATTGCAATTTGAGATTTCTCGGATGCCGGCACCAGGTCTAAATACAAGTAAATCATAATGGTTATCCGATCTGTGACTTATTGATCTAATCCGCCATCAATGACTTCGACCCCAACCGGAGGAACGAAGTGGAAGCGTTGGTCATCAATTTCCACGTTCTCCTTTTGATCCGTAAAACGGTATTCCGTGACCGAGCCGTCCGCCCCTTCCATTGAAATACGCGCAATCTGCCGCTCAGGCGTAATCTCAAGCAAAACTTGGCTCATTCGATCTCCCATCACCTTTGGAACTCCCCGTAATACCACGTTGCCAGGAGTCAGCGGCGCGACATCGGGGGCCAGAGATAACCCTTGTAACTCCTTCTCCAGTCTGGTCTTACCGAGAAGGAAGGCGAGTGGAGATCGGAGATCGTCGAGCTTGCGCATGGAGGTTTTCCTCACCTGATGATCGCCCGGAAGGTAGAACCATGCATCTTTCCCGTCGCCCAGAAACAGTTTCTCTCTGGGGGAACGATATTCCCAGCGCATCTTGCCGGGTTTTTTTAGCCAAAGAGTCCCGGATTCGGTTCGTTCCATACCATCCCCGTGATAGATCTCGGTGAATTCCGCCTGCAAGGTGCGCAGATGGTTGTAATGACCATCGACAGCGGCGGCGATGGCTGGAGCCTCGGCAGCCTGAGAAGTGCCAAAAGCCAAGACCAGGAACATGCAAATCGATGCCATGAAATTTAGTTTGATGGGATTAACCTCGTGTGAATTTCGGGCCGAGCAGTAATTTTGAAAAATGAAGATTGAGAAAGATTGGTGTCAGGCCTTCGCTTTAGCGATGTCGCCGGACTGATAATCCTAGATAGCTTCAGCCGCCGCAGTTCGACCGTTCACCCCCAGCGGCTAAAGCTTGGCGCCCAGCTGTCCTTTCGGCACGGCTGATGAAGCCATGCCCTGACACGATTCCAGCTCCAAAAACTCCACCGCTCTTCAGCCTTAACTAGATGGATCTTCATTCATCTTAACCCCTTTTCCAGGTAAGAAGCTGTAACTGCGAAGAGTGCCAGGAGAAGTTTATTTGGCTGAAGTCCGCGTTTGATAGATCGAAAATTGCTGGGTCCCATGGAGTTTCTCGAATGCCATGCTTTGGGTGAGCACATGTTCGAGGAGCGGATTGTGATAAAGCAAATAAATGGAGCGCGGATTTTCCGCGATTGATCGCTCAAGGTTATCCAATAGTTGAAGCAATCCCGCTTCCGGCAGCGGATTGAATAAATAAAGCACAAGCGGCTCAGCGGGAATTTCAAATTCTCGGGCATCGGCGCAGACCGATTCCAGTTCGAAGCATAGCTGCGAGTCACTCCGGTAATTCCTAATGTTTTCTTGTGCGATGCGATCCAGTTCGTGGAGCAGTTCGACTCCGAGAATGCGGCGGAAAGGGAAGTCGGCGGCCATGAGCAATGCCCGGCCCTTGCCCGATCCAATATCGATGAAGATGAATTCTCGAAAATCAAAATTGAGGCTCCCCAGCATTTCGCGGAAAAGCGCAGGCTCGGTGGGTTGGTAGGGAGAATTGAAAAGACCAAGTAAGCGGCTGCGCCAACTGACGGCTGCGCCGGTGGTATTGACGCGATAGTCCCAATCGTAATCAATGTCGCCGTAACGTTGTTTACGCCGGCCTGGAGTCGATTCACGGGCAAATTCCCAAAGGATGTTTGTTAGCGCCAGCAGCGTTTTTCCCGAGCTATCACGCGAACGAGCATCCTTCCACCACTGACGGAGCTCACGGCGCAAACTGGGACCTTGGCTTTTCGCGGGACACATGGCTGGCATGGTAACGGATTTCGGGTCGGAATTATTTTCCGTGAGATCGCGGCGATCTCAATCGACGGGAGGTATCTTGAGGGTCTTCTGTACGTATCCGAGCGGTTTGCCCAGTTCGATGAAGGGCAGATCGTCGGGCTCCCGTACTTCGATTCGTCCGTCACCAGTCAGCTTGTAGGGATGACCGAGCGGATCTAACATTACTCCCCGCACCATTCCTCTACTCTGGAGTTCTGAAAAACTGACTGGAAAATGACCGGTTTGCTGTTCATAAATTGCCGATAGCTTTTCGAGCGCAGCTACATCTTCGTCCACTTGAATGGCCCGCAAGTGGGCAGCCGCGTTCGCCCGGATGTCTTTGTCGGGTGTGGTTTGGTAGGCCGTCGTCCACATCATTCTGGCAGTGGCGATATCGCCGGCATGTTCTGCCATCCGGCCAGCCAGGATCTTCAGGAAAGGATTCGTGTTGGGCAGGCGAGAGCCGCGTTCAAAGGCGTCCGCAGCTTTGGAGTAATCCTTCAATTCCATGTAATAGATGAACCCCAGTTCGTAATACAACTGCCAGTCATTCGGATTATTGCGGATGCCATATTCGGTGAGTTGAATGGCGCGATCAGGCATGCCCGCGCCGTTTGGCGGCTTGGGAGCCAGAAAACTGGCGCCAAATTCATAGGCTACCGTCAAATGCGGGTCGAGCGTCGTCGTAATCTCAAGCAGCGGCGCCAGTAAGTCGTAGTTCTCGGCGTAAGTATGGTGCTTATTGCCGTAATACTGAACGGTCCGAGTCCAATAGACGTCGGCGAGTAATCCGTCATATCCAAGGCTTAGGCGTTTCAGAACTTTAGGCGACGAAACATAAAGTACTTCCTGCAATGTGGCCCGGGTTCGTATGTGGTCAAGCCGATGCAAGACCAGCGCGGAGCCGAGCAGGCAGACTGCGAGGAGCAGACTGGAAATGATCGTGGTTCGCCTTGAGGCGCTCATTTCAAATTCCGGTGTTCAAAGATCAGCACGGCACCGCAGATGGCCATGGTGGCATAAATCAGAGCATAAGCCGTGTTATAGAAAATCAATTGCGCGGATACTGGTTGTTCATGGGCCACCACGCTAATCACATTCAAGGCAGAAAAATTCGGGACCAGATAGGCGGCGCCCGTCGCTAGCCAACGAGTGAATCCGTTGGTCATGGCGGCGAATCCGCGCAAGTCTTCGGCGAAACTGCCAATCACAAACACGCAAAATGCGAACACCGCAGACATCAATGGCGACGAATAAGACGAAAACAGAAGTGACAGCGCGGTGATCATCAGGAACTGCAGAACGATGAAGTACAGAGCGACTAGAATCCAGCCGTCTGTCTTCTGAAAATGCCTGGAAACGTAGAGCAAAGCCGCGAATACACCGATGGCCATGAAGAACGTGTTGACCACCAGCGTGCCGGAGAGCCCGAAGAACTTTCCAACAATAAACTCCCATCGCCGTACCGGCCGTGAAAGTACGGTGTAAAGAGTTCGCTTGTCGATTTCCTTGGATACCAAACCGATTCCGATGAAGATGGCGATGACGGTTCCAAACAGCGAGACTGCCGTGAGTCCGAGATTGATTACCACCAGACGCTCGATGCCGAACGAAATCTGACCAACCAGAATGGCTGCCCCGGACATCAGCAGCGCAAACGCGATCAAGTTATAGAGCACGCGATCACGGACTGCTTCACGAAAGGTGTTGGTGGCAATGTGAAAAATACGATGGTTCATGCCGACACCCCCGCCTTGGCCTGGGCAGGTTTAACTTGTTCCACGAAGTAATCTTCCAAAGACATATGGACCGGGATCACCGAAACCAGTCGCAGCCTCTCCCGGCGAAGGGCTTCAATGGCGGCGTCCTGATCTTTTTCTGAGAGGACAGCTCGTACGGTAGCGCCCATGACGTGGCAGTCCGCGCCTAGCGCACGCAACGCTGCCGGCACAACGGTACCTTGCCAGACCAGTTCTACTTTTCCTCGAACACTGGAGAGCAAATCGGACACGGCGCCCACGCCGCGGAGTTGCCCTAAATTCATGATGGCTACACGATCACACAATATTTCTGCGTCCGAAAGGATGTGAGTGGAAAAGAAAACGGTCTTGCCTTCGTGCTTCAGTTGTTCCATAAGGTCGCGCACTTCGCGCCGGCCCATGGGGTCTAATCCTGACATTGGCTCATCGAAGAAAACTACTTTAGGATCATGCAAAATCGCTTGGGCGATACCCGCCCGCTGCAACATGCCTTTGGAGAATTTTCGCAGTTGCACGTTGGCGGAATCAGAGAGTCCGACACGCGCCAATATCTCGCCGACTTTGCGGGACCGTTCTTTGGCCGGCACACCTGAGAGCTGGCCATAATATTCGAGAAGTTCCCGCGCCGTAAGGTAGTCGTAAAAGTATGGTTGTTCCGGGAGGAAACCGATCTGCGCTTTCATGCGAGGATCGTTGATTTCCATGTCGAGAATGCGTGCAGAACCGCCAGTCGGAAAGGTGAGGCCCATCAGTAGTTTGAGAGTAGTTGTTTTGCCTGCTCCGTTGGGGCCGAGAAAGCCGAAAATCTCGCCCTCTTCTACTTTCAGTTGGAGCGGATGCAGGGCGCGCTTCGGCCGCTTCCGCCAGAAGCCCACGCTGTAAATTTTCTCTAACCCGAGGATCTCTATCGCAGCCATGGCAGGGGGACGACATTTTTGTCACGTCCCACTAGAAATTATATGCAAACTGCCCCGGTTTTGAGATGGCCGCGAGGGTACATGACATTACCAAAGTAAAACGGCCAGGACGCGAGTCCTGGCCGCTGATGGCTCGATACCCTCCCCCAGGTATTTGGCCAAAACTGTTTGATTACGGCAGTACGCTCAACCCGGCGCAACTGGCATCGGTGGTCACGGCAGCTGGCGCGGCGACAACTGGCGTCGGCGTACCACGGATCACGGAATCCTCGTTGGCGCAAAAGCCGCGCACGCCGGTTTGGTTCCAGTTCACCGGGATCCCGCTTACCGTCAATTGAGTAAACGGAGCGGCTGCACCCTGCTGAGTGGCCTGGAACTGATAGCCGCTCTTAGTGCCGAGAGCCAGAGTGTTGTCCACCAGGCAAGCCTGGGTCGCCGACATGGTGCAAGGCGAGCCGGTTCCACCAAGAACCGACAGCGATGCCGCGAAGCCGACGGTGGGATTGGCAGACTGATAGGTTACTTCCGCTGTGTTGATGCTTCGAATCGACGCCACGGCGGACGATTCATTGGCCGCGATTCTTGCGCGCAAGAGGTTCGGAATCGCAATAGCAGCGATGATCAGAATGATCGCGACTACGATGAGGAGTTCAATCAGCGAGAACCCCTTCATTCTTGTGTGGTGTACCTGAACTTTTTGTTTCATGTTGGTTTCCATTGTTTGCCCCGTGACATAGTGTTTGCAAGTTACTCGCCACCCCTCAAGCCTTTCAGGTTACGAGGGGGTTATAGCCTAACGCTATTGATATTAGTCACTTACGATAATTCGGAAGAAAATGGGCCTTCACAAAAGCACCTCACCGCGAGAGTAGGCCTGACAGTTATTGTCAATCGGCGACAATAAATCTCAATTCGAGAGACATTTCTCCACGTTTTTGATCGCCGGTAGTGAGGATTCGGTTTGGACCGGGCGCATCAGCCTTCGGATTATTACGCTTCCCTTAGATTTCCCAGGGCCCGCTCTTTGTTCTACAAGCATGAAAAAGGGGAGCATCATGCTCCCCAAGTTGGTTCCGGTAATTTTGTTCTGACTACTGAAGAACCGTCAGCGCGGCACAGGTGGCGTCGGTTGTCTTCTGTGTCGGTGCGGCAACAACCGGGGTCGGAGTACCACGGATGACAGCGTCTTCGTTGGAGCAGAAGCCGCGAACGCCCGTCTGGTTCCAGTTCACCGGAATCGTGCTTACCGTGAGTTGGTTAAATGGAGCTGCCGTACCTTGCTGCGTGGCCGCAAACCCGTATCCGCTCTTGGTGCCAGTGGACAAGGTGTTATCGATCAAGCAGGCCTGAGTCGCGGACAAGGTGCAAGGCGAACCGCTGCCGCCCAGAATCGACAAAGAAGCCGCGTAACCGACGGTCGGATTGGCAGTCTGGTAGGTGATTTCAGCGGTGTTGATGGTACGAACCGAAGCGACCGCAGATGACTCGTTGGCCGCGATGCGTGCACGTAACAGGTTAGGAATTGCAATCGCGGCGATAATTAGAATAATTGCCACCACAATCAGTAGCTCAATAAGTGAAAAACCCCGTTGTTTTTGCATTAGATCTCTGGCCCCAATTCAAGATATTTTTTAGTTTAAAAGCGGTATTACTGACTTCGTTGTGCGTATGCACGAATAAAGGAGCATCGGATGTTGCCATCCGATGCCCCCGGCTTGTACCCTCCCCGAGGTAGTTTGCCCTTGGTTTGAACTACTGAAGAACGGTCAACGCGGCGCAGGTGGCGTCGGTTGTCATCTGTGCCGGTGCAGCAACGACCGGGGTCGGTGTGCCACGGATAACAGCGTCTTCGTTGGAGCAGAAGCCGCGAACGCCCGTCTGGTTCCAGTTCACGGGAATGGTGCTGACCGTGAGTTGGTTAAACGGAGCTGCCGTACCTTGCTGCGTGGCCGCAAACCCGTATCCGCTCTTGGTGCCAGTGGACAAGGTGTTATCGATCAAGCAGGCCTGGGTCGCCGACAAGGTGCAAGGCGAACCGCTGCCGCCCAGAATCGACAAAGAAGCCGCGTAACCGACGGTCGGGTTGGCAGTCTGGTAGGTGATTTCCGCAGTGTTGATGGTACGAACCGAAGCGACCGCAGACGACTCGTTAGCCGCGATGCGCGCGCGCAACAGGTTCGGAATGGCGATGGCAGCGATGATCAAAATGATCGCTACAACGATGAGCAACTCGATCAGTGAAAAACCCTTCTGTTTCCGCATTTTCGTATTCCCTCTTCTCCGAATGATTTAAATAGCTTGGTCTCAGTTGACCCAATTGTTGATTATGTTGGCATTTTATCCGCCATAACTGGAAGTTACTAAGGGTGTGGGGTGTTGGTCAGTTCGATACTTTGTTTTCAATGTGTTCGCGATCTTTCGTAACTTCGAGGCTTTGAGGAAATCCGGCAATCCCGCCAATTCGTGTCAGATTTTGTCGGAAGCCTGACAAGTTGTGTCAGTTTGGGATGCAGGTGAGACGACCTCCTGTATATAGGAACGGCAGACAAGGACCGCCTTGCATGGACAAACCGACGGCGGCTATAGCCGCCATCCCTGCTTCCCAGGGCTTACAGGTCCGGCCCGGTACCTTACAATGTCCCGGTCTTCTTATGGCTATGGAATCGAACCCACTTCTGATTGATGCCGACATATCCAAGGCCTGGTCTTTGCCTGCGTCGTTCTATACCGATGCTACGATTTTTGCCCGCGAAAAGGAAAGAATCTTTGCCCGTAGCTGGCAAGTTGTAGGGCATCGGCATCAGCTCGCAAGCCCCGGCGACTTCTTCACCACCGTTTTGCACGGAGAACCACTACTTTTGGTGCGTGGTGCGCAAGGGGAATTGCGGGGTTTCTACAACGTTTGCCGGCATCGTGCCGGTCCTCCGGCGGAAGGTTGCGGCTCGAAGAAGTTGTTCCGCTGCGGATATCACGGCTGGACCTATGGTCTGGACGGGAAACTTCTAAGCGCGCCGGAATTCGAAAACGTCCAGGAATTCGATCGGGCGTATTTCTCTCTAACGCCGGTGCGGGTTGAGGAATGGTTCAATCTAATATTCGTCAATCTGGATCCTGACGCCGCATCACTTGCAAGCAGTCTCGGCGAATTGCCCAGACAGGCGGAGCGTTTCGGATTTAGCGGAATGAAGCTGTTCGAGCGC
>DATBAX010000184.1:0-3645 GCA_036271275.1 Terriglobales bacterium | reverse complement strand
TGTTCGTTGAACACCAGCCAGCCACTCTGGACATTCTTGTAAGCCATGACCTGGGCTGATCCGTTGTTGACGGACGGAGTGGGAAACACGATTGACAGCTCCTGATTTCCGTTAGGTCCTGGCCCGTCGTTGAGCAGGTATAAAGAGCCTGCTTGTGGGATGGAAAAATCAAACTGCACCTTCCATCCATTCTCAAAAATCTCTCGGCCTGTGGCGGCGAAGGTGTCTTGATAAGGTTTTCCCTCGCGCATCTTTTGTACCAGCAATGAATAGCTGAGCTGGCGCTCAGGAACTGGAGCAACGGGAGCAGCAGGAATAATGGGAGCAACGCTCGGCTGCCGGTTGGCTACCACGGCCCAAACCATCAGCGCTGCCGCCAATACGCCGGACGCTATGAGCAAAGATTTTTTCTGCCCGGCAGACATTCCCGCCGAGCGCGGTCCGCTGCCCACTTTGCCTGGCGATTTGGCCTCGACCGTAACCGTTCCCGAGCGGTTGGTTCGGGCCGTCCCTAACTCCAGCTCTTTTCTGAGTTGTTTCAGGTCAAGCTCCATATCCTTAATGGAGTGGTAGCGGCTGTCCCGGTCTTTGGCCAGCGCTTTGGCCAGAATGTGTTTGAGTTCGTCAGGCGCGTCAACACCGCAACTGCTTAACGGCTCTGGTTCACGATTGAGAATCGATGCCAGTGTGTCGCTCATGGTCTGGGATGCGAATGGAGATTTTCCAGTAACCATTTCATAGAGCACCGCGCCAAGGCTCCATATATCGGATCGAGCATCCAGTTCCAGGCCACGTGCCTGCTCCGGCGACATATACAGCCAGGTGCCCATGATCAACCCGGGCGCGGTAAGCCCTGCTGCTGCGGTAAGCGCGTTGGGATCGGACGCAAAAGGCTTCTCGGTCAGTTTTGCCAGGCCAAAGTCCAGAATTTTTACATAGCCATCCGGACGCACCATGATGTTTTGGGGCTTCACATCGCGATGAATAACCCCGGCGGCATGAGCGGCTGCCAATCCGTTGGCGCACTGAATGACGATGTCCAGGGCACGAACCAGCGTCATGGAACCGCCCGCAATCAACTCATGCAGCGTGTGCCCTTCCACGTATTCGGTGGCCATGTAGTACGTGCCATCGGCAACACCAAAATCGTAAATGGTCAGAATGTTGGGATGGTTGCGCCCCGAAGCAGCTTTGGCTTCCTGCTCAAAGCGTTGAACGCGCTCAGCGTCGCGCATGGATTCCAGCGGCAAAACCTTCACTGCCACCATGCGATCAAGCCGTGTATCGTGCGCTCGGTAGACCTCGCCCATGCCGCCTTTGCCTAAAGGTGCAGCGATTTCATAGGGGCCCAGGCGAATCCCAGGAGAGATAGCCATCTAAGGCGGATTATAGCCGGAAACCATCTTCAGATTGGAGCGCGCGGCATGGAATATTCCCTGTGTCACATGCGACCGAATGGTAATTTGGCACCTCTGGCTACTGCGAACGGCCCCCCGATAGGGAGAGTTTCGTTACACGGCTGCCTGTCGATATCGACCTGTTGAAACTTCCCCCGAACCAGACATATCAGTACTGGCTTCCCAAGTACCCATTTTCCGGCACCTTTCGCTGACAGTGGCACACACAAGCGCGCTAACTCCACCGCGTTACTCGCGATCGATTCTGACTGGGTTTGGACAATAGCGGAAGGACAAAGCTTTATAGTCGGCTCACAATTCGTCCTTGCTCGGGGCCTGGAATTTTCATGTGCCGCCTGGCTAAACCTTCGTCTTGTGGATTAGCGTCGGCGAGGAAGTCCCTTGGCCGAGGCCTCGGATCCAGCTGGTTCACGGAACGGTTCCACAGAAATGCGCTCGTAACACACTTCCAGCACGGTCAGGGATTCTGTACCGCCCGGCAATTGCAGGACTACGCTGTCATCCGCTGCTGACTTCATTAACGCGCGCCCCAGAGGTGACACCCAACTGATGTGGTTGCGGTTGAGATCGATCTCGTCGGTGCCCACAATGCTCACCACTCTCTCCGCTCCCGCGGCATTGGCATAACGCACGGTCGCTCCGAAGAATGCTCTCGTCGCCGCCTGCCCCGCTCTCGGAGCTTCCGGGTCCACCACTTCCGCAGCTTCAATTCGCTTCGTGAGAAAGCGAATCCGCCCATCGATCTGCCGCAGCCGCCGCTTGCCGTACTGATAGTCGGCGTTTTCACTGCGATCGCCGTTGCTGGCAGCCCACGCCACCACTTCCGTCATGGCCGGGCGTTCCCTGGTAAGCAGAAACCGGTGCTCATCTTTGAGTCGCTGCAGCCCGCTCGGCGTTATGTAATTCTTGACTTGCGTCGCGGGCTCGTCCCTTCGTGGTTCTCTGGTAAACCCTTTCCGCATCTCGTAGTCCTTCCTGGACGGAATCCAGTTGCGTGCCCCCAATGAACGCCCGATAGAAAACACCGTAGGTTATCCGGGCAATGGGAGTTCATCTGCAGCCTGACTGATTTTTTCACATTTTACTGTCCCTTAGCGATTCGTATCCATCATCTCGAACCAGTGCCGAGAAGCATGGGGAATAGCCTGCAAACCACACATTATTGGGAAATGCCCATTGCTCCAGCGAACCCGCCATTGATCGAATCAAGGGGGATCGCACCGCGTTTGTGTAAGCGCTGCTGAAGTTGCGCTCTATCGTTATAATTTAATAAGACCGGTTGTGGTGCGGCTTGTCCATGCATGATCGCCAGAATTTGGGCTTAGCCTGCCGATCGCCAGCATCACCGCGTCTAAAGCTGCAGGGAGATATGACAAAAGCTAATCAACATCCGCTGGAAAAGATCCTCCAGAATCGAATCGCCATTATTGACGGAGCGATGGGAACAACCATCCGCACCTATGGCATGACCGAAGTTGACATTCGCGGCGAGCGATTCAAGAACGCGACGAAGGGCCTGCTGAACAACGGTGATCTTTTCACGCTGACTAAGCCGGAGATGATTGGTGACATTCACCGGCGGTTTCTTGAGACAGGTGCCGACATTATTGAGACAAACACTTTCGGTGCAACCAGCATTGCCCAGAGCGAGTTTTTTGTGGACGATCCCAGGGAGCATGGCGGACGCAAAGACCCAGAGTTTTATCAAAAGATCATTGATGATCCCTCTCTGGGAAATCTTGCCTGGGACATCAATGAGCAGTCAGCGCGGCAATGCCGGGAATGGGCCGACCGCATTGGAACGGCGACCTCGCGTCAGCGCTTTGTCGCGGGCGCAATCGGGCCGCTGACCGTGTCTCTTTCGAACTCGCCCGATGCCGATGATCCGGGCTTCCGCGTGGTCACGTTTGATCAGGTCAAAACCGCCTATGCGCAGCAGGTGCGTGCCCTCATTGCCGGCGGCGCCGACCTGCTCATGGTTGAGACTATCTTTGACTCGCTCAACGCCAAGGCGGCATTGGTGGCCATCCGTGAAGTGTTTGATGAAGATAAAAAGATTTTGCCCGTAATGATTTCAGCGGCAGTGGGCCGCGGCGGCGAGACCATGATCTCCGCGCAAACCACTGAAGCATTCTGGAATGCGGTGCGCCACGTAAAGCCGCTCTCAGTGGGACTCAATTGCTCTCTGGGGCCTGACTTGATGTATCCGTTTCTGGAAGAACTCTCA
>DATBAX010000183.1:0-15722 GCA_036271275.1 Terriglobales bacterium | reverse complement strand
ACGGAATCCGCCCAATCGGCAGAGGTCCGCAAGTTCCGCATAAACGGCAGCCCCAGCCACCACAATCTCAGCTCGGCGCGGCCCCACTCCGGAAAGTTTTTTCCTCGCTTCGAGCGGCGAACGGGCCAGCAGCTTGGCAATCCGCTGCAATTGCTTTCGCGACACCGATGCCGCGCGCGCGCCTTTAGTTTTGTACAAGCCATGACAAACCGCAGCGAGCGACTCCGCCGTTCCCGAGGTCGCAATGGCAATGGTCGGACGCGCTCGAATGATTCGTGGAGCGATGCGCCCGATCTCGCGGGAAATAAATCCCCGAAGTTGCAGTAACTCCGGCTTTCGCGGCGGATCATGTTTCAGGAATTCATTGGTGAGTCGTACTGCGCCCAGGGGCAAACTCACGGTGTCGCGAATATGCCCCTGGTTTGAAACCGTGACCTCGCAACTACCGCCGCCCAAATCGATCATCAACACCGGGGACGCACTCACTCGCAATGTAGAAACCAGCCCCAGGTGAATCAGTCGCGCCTCTTCTAGGCCGGAGATGATTTCCACTTTCCATCCGGTGGTCGAACGCACCCACTCCAGAAAAGCCCGTGAATTGCGCGCGTCACGCAATGCGCTGGTAGCCACTACGCGGACAGAATCCACGCCTTCGTTCTGCACCGCACGATGGAAACGTCGCAGCACCTTGACAGTATTCGCGATCGCATCGGGAGAAAGAAAGCCGTCCCGAAAGACAGATTCGCCCAGTCGAGTTACTTCGCGGTCTTCAAGAATTTCGTGCAGACGGTGTCCGCTCAGGCGGGAAATCTTCAAGCGAACGGAGTTGGACCCGATATCAACCGCGGCAAAAGTAGGCATGTCGAACGAAGATTAGTTTACCGCGAGAAAAGTGTGAGCTGCCAGAAAACAAAAAACCTTGTCATTCTAAGCAAGCGTTCTTTGGGTAGCGAAGGACCCGTGCAAATTCTTTACGGGTGGAGGCTAGCGCTCAAAGTCCACGATTGGACGACGGCGAACTTTTGCTCGCTTAACCAGAACAATGTCGAATCTCGGCGCCTCAGCCAGGAGAAGCGTTTTAAGAGTGGGACGGGTCAACTTTTGCGATTTCTCGAATTGCTTGGAAGGAATGTCTGTTTCACGCAACTGACGCATTCCATCCTCCCGCTTGTTGGGTAGCATGCTTACGATTTAAAGTCGCTTCGAGCTTGACGGGCTTCTTCCCAGCCACCGCCGTCCGCATTTCCACCACCGCATCCACACCCTGCCGGAACTTTGCGCGGGTCAAATTCCGCAATGCCGCGACTAAAGCAGAATCGCGCACGCCGCCGAAGAGTTCTTCCGCACGCTCGGTAAGCTTCAACCAATCGTGCCAGTCGCCGATGACATCTTGCAGACGCTTTAACTGTTCAACCACTCGCAGCGCCTCAGGATCTTTCCCGGCAAACTCCGCCAAATAGCGGGCCCGTTTGCCGGCAATCCTGTACTGATGCAGCGTCTTCTCCGTCAACGGCCCTTGACTTCGTTCCAGTTGCGACAACTCGCGCATTGAGGCACTCAGCGGTGTCGTACTCTCGGGAAATTCCAGATCGCCGACCGCACGCTTCAGGCGTCTACGCAATTTGCGAAGGCCCTCTTTGTCGAGAGATTGTTCGAGCTTCTTCGCTTGTTTCCCACGTTCCTGTGCCAACTCCCGCTGCAACTGCGATTTTTGTCCAGCCTCACTCGTAATCTTGAGACCTCGCAGGTTGGACATCTGCACGTCCAGATCGCGTACTCGACCGGCTTTCTTGCGCAATTTGCCCAGAACTTTCAGCAATTTCTTGTTATTGCGATTCGGTTCAGGAGCGAGATCGCCGAGCAAGGCTTCGACCCGTCGGCTGTAAGTTCGAACTTTGTGTACACTCGCGGGATCGAGCTTCTTTGTCGCTTTGGTGAGCTGACGGTCTAATTTTTCAAAAACGAGGCGGCATTGCGTTTGATCGACAGGCATAAACGTTCATTCGAGGGAATTGAATATCAAACTACCCTGGGAAATACAACTGTTATAGATTGTTTCCCGCAGACTTATCGACTCACAGCCAAGGTCGTGAGCCGGAAACAGAAATCCCATTTTAACACTGCTGTAACACGATTCTGATAGCTTCATCGAGATGGCCAATCAAGCATTAGGAGCGCCACGATTGCCTGGGCCGCAACCTGTTAGAAATAAAGAAGTTGTGGTATCCGCAAAGAGTGATGGGGGGCTCCTGGCCAATGCCGGTAGCGGCGAACTTGCCGACCGCATTTTTTCCTGGGCCATGCTCGGCTGCGCCCTTTGTGTAATGGCCATTGTCGGCCTGATTATTTACGAACTTGTCACCAAATCCCGCCTTTCCTGGCATACTTTTGGCGTCAAATTCTTCTTCCAGAGCGATTGGGATCCCGTCAACGAACATTTTGGAGCGCTGCCGTTTGTTTTCGGCACGGTCGTGTCGTCGATTCTCGCTTTAATTCTTGCTGTGCCACTGGCGGTCGGCGTGGCAGTGTTTATTACCGAAATGTGTCCGCGATGGTTGCGTGGGGCGCTGGCATTCACTACCGAACTCCTGGCAGCGATCCCCAGCGTCATTTATGGACTGTGGGCCATCTTCGTCTTAGTTCCGCTTTTGCGCGAGTATGTTGAACCCTGGCTCAGCCACTACTTCGGCTGGACTTCTGAATTCGCCCACAAGCTTGGACTCCAAGGGCCGTTCGAAGGCGCGCCTTATGGCATTGGCATGCTCGCAGCCGCGATCATTCTCGCGATCATGGTTGTCCCGATCGTTTCCTCGATCACGCGGGAAGTCATGACCGCGGTTCCGCAACAACAGCGCGAAGCTGTTCTGGCCTTGGGCGCAACTCGCTGGGAGATGATCCGCACCGGCGTTCTGCGCAATGCGAGAGCAGGAATTTTCGGCGGTGTGATTCTTGGCCTCGGCCGCGCCCTTGGGGAAACCATGGCCGTCACCATGGTGATAGGGAACTCCCCGCAGATTTCTACTTCACTCTTCGCGCCCGGTTACACACTGGCCAGTGTGATCGCGAATGAGTTTAACGAAGCGACCGGCGACACCTATCTGAGTGCATTGGTCGAGATTGGCCTCGCACTTTTCATCGTGACCATCATCGTGAATATCCTGGCCCAGTTCCTGGTCTGGACTGTCACTCGCGGCACCCCAGCGAGGGCCAATGCCTGACATCATGAACTCGACGTTCACCTCGGCCCCGGTCAGCCTTTATCGACGAGGCATGAACGCGCTCGTAACTTTCGCTGCCGCCGGCGCAGTGATCATGGTTCTGGCGCCGCTCGTCGCTGTATTCGGATACCTCGTCTACAAAGGCATCGGCTCCATCAACTTCGCCTTTCTGACTCAGATCCCGAAGCCGCCCGGTGAATCAGGCGGTGGTATGGCGAACGCCATTGCCGGATCAGCTTTGATTTTGTTCCTGGGAAGTCTGGCAGGCGTTCCCATCGGAATCGGCGCAGGCATTTATCTCGCCGAATACGGACGCAATACTTTCGGCAACATGATTCGCTTCACCGCCGACGTGCTCAACGGCGTTCCGTCGATCATTGTCGGAATCGTGGCCTACGGTCTCGTTGTGTTGACGCAAGGGCACTTCTCGGCCGTTGCTGGCGGAGTCGCCCTGGCGATCATGATGATTCCAACCATCACGCGGACCACGGAAGAAATGTTGTTACTGGTTCCGAATGCCGTGCGAGAAGCGGCTTACGGCTTGGGTGTGTCCCGATGGCGGACAACGCTCTCGATTACATTACGCACCGCAACTTCCGGTGTGATCACCGGAATCATGCTGGCCTTCGCTCGTGTCGCCGGTGAAACCGCGCCGCTGCTTTTTACTGCCTTCGGTAACACTTATTGGAACTGGAAAGTCGGTCAGCCCACTGCCGCACTGCCTTTGCAAATTTTCACTTACGCCATTTCGCCGTATGATGAATGGCATAAGCAGGCGTGGGCAGGTGCGCTGATTCTCATTGTTCTCATTGTGGCCTCGGTTAGTGCCGTGCGCCTGGTCGCCAGTCGCGGCATGCTCAAGGGAGCGAATTAATTATGGGTGTGGGTATCAAGGTCGAAAAGCTGAATGCCTGGTTTGGCAAGACGCAGGCTCTCTATGACATCACCATGGAAGCTTTCGCCAACCACGCGACGGCCATCATCGGGCCTTCAGGCTGCGGCAAATCGACCTTCGTTCGTTGCCTGAATCGCATGCATGAGACCGTTCCCGACGCCCGCGCGACCGGCGTGGTGCAGATTGGCGATCTGAATGTGTACAACGGCACCGCTGCCGTACAAATCCGCCGTCGCATTGGAATGGTATTTCAAAAACCCAATCCTTTCCCGACGATGTCGATTTACGACAATGTAGCTGCCGGATTAAAGCTGAACGGCTTCAACGATCGCAAGCGCCTGGAAGAAGTTGTCGAGCGTTCGCTGAAACTTTCTGCCCTGTGGGACGAAGTAAAAGATCAGATGCACAAAAAATCCGGCGCCAGCCTTTCCGGAGGCCAGCAGCAACGCCTGTGCATCGCACGAGCATTGGCCGTCGAACCCGAAGTCCTGCTCATGGACGAACCCTGTTCCGCGCTCGATCCCATCTCTACTGGCAAGATTGAAGAATTGATCTTTGAGCTCAAAGAACGATTCACCATCGTGATCGTGACCCACAACATGCAGCAAGCTTCGCGGGTCGCCGAGTTTACCGGATTTTTCCTGCTGGGCAAACTGGTTGAATTCGACAAGACCGAGAAGATTTTTACCACTCCATCCGATAAACGGACGGAAGACTACATCACCGGAAGATTTGGATGATGATGATAACGTTTCCACAAGGCAGGTTTTCATAATGCGCAGCCGTTTTCACCAGGGACTCGATGAACTGCGGGCACGTTTGCTCCGCATGGGCGGACTCGCCGAACAGGCGGTTGATCGCGCCTGCCAGGCCTACATTGACCGCGATCTGGCACGCTGCCAGGCCGTTCTCGAGGGCGAGACGCTCATCAACGCCGCCGAGCGCGATATCGACGAATTCGCTTTCGATTTGCTAGCCATGCAACAGCCCATGGCCGTCGATCTGCGCTTCATCCTCGCCGTTACCAAGATCAATTCTGATCTCGAACGCGTAGGCGATCAGGCGGTGAACATCGCCGAGCGCGTTATGGATTTGGTCGAGCTTCCCAAGGTCGAACTTCCGGTTGACATTCCGCGCATGGCCGCCGCTGTCGCTGCGATGGTCCGTCGGGCACTAGAATCATTCATCGAAGGCAAAGCCGAACTAGCACAGGCTGTTCTTGAAATGGATAACGTCGTCGACCGCATGAAAGACGAAGCGTTTATCATCCTGGTGAAGGCAATGAACGAGAATCCGGAAGTTACCCGGCAGGCTCTGGATGCGCTGCTCGTTGCGCGCAATCTGGAACGGGTCGCAGACCATGCCACCAACATCGCCGAGGATGTAATCTTCTGGGTCCGCGGCGCCGACGTCCGCCACGGTGGCAATCCAGATAATCCTTCACGCCAGGAAATTAACGACGCTCATTCGAGCTAGTGGTCGGAGATAAACCGCCCCAAAAAAGTTTTGTCATCCTGAGCGCAGTGAGTGTTTCGCGAAGCGAAGCACTCACGGAGTCGAAGGACCCCTACTCCCATTCCGTCTGCTCCGGGTAGGGGCCTTCGACTGCGATGAAACGTCGCCTTGCTAACGTTTTTTCTTCGGTCAGCATGCCAAAACCTTAGCTCAACAAAAAGGCACGGACGCAAAGCGTCCGTGCCCAAAACCTCTCAACCTACGCGATCTCGTAAATCGAGTGCCACGACGTCGCTGCCTTCAACCGGTCATTGACGTTGTTAATGTTCTTCACGCCTTCAGTCTCGAGCCACGAACGGAATGCGGCTGCACCTTGTTTGGCATAAATGGCGATGCCATCTTTCCAGGTAGCTCGCCCGCAAAGTACGCCGTTGTACTTCACGCCGGTCTCACCAACCAGATCAAGCGTTTCCGTGAACTCGTTGTTGCTGACGCCCGCCGATAGATAAATAAACGGTTTGGTCGCAACTCCGGCAGCTTTGTGAAATAGGTCCACAGCTTCCTGCTTGCTGTAGGCTTTCTGTCCGCCATAGGACTTTGTGCCTTCCACAAACTTCATGTTCACCGGAACTTCGACTTTCAGAACATCTACCCCGTAGCGATCCTTGCTGAATTCGCGCATGCTTTCGGTGACAATGTGTGGCTTCTTCTTCGCATACTCCAGGCCCTTCTCATCAGCGCCGTCTTCATAGCCGACGAATTCCAGAAAAAACGGAATGTCATTGGCGCGGCACTCATCGCCCAAACGTTCCACCCATGCATGCTTCTGTTCGTTAATGTCCTTTGAATCGTAGGGAGTGTAGTAAAGCAGGATCTTGATGCAATCCGCGCCGACTTCTTTCAGTCGTTGCACTGACCACAAATTCAGCAGATCGCCCTGGCGTCCGGGCGTGTTGGCATCGTATCCGGTCTTTTCATAAGCCAACAGCAGGCCGGCATTCTTCGCCCGCTTCTTGGACGCAGGGATGCCCCACTCAGGATCGAGCAAGATCGCGCTGGCATGTGGAGTTAGGACTTCCGTGACCAGAGTCTTGAATTCTTCCATCATGGCGTCGCTAACGGCGCTGCCTTTTTCCTTGGCCAGTGACTTCTGGAGCGATCCGCGCTGGTCCATGGCCGCGGCGGCAATCACGCCCTTTTGGTTCGAGACTTTTTTCAACCCGGCCAGTTTGCCAGGAGTCAGCTTCATTGGTTTCCTCCGAAAAATATGTACTTGGAATGACGTTATTGTAAACCATCGTCCGCGCCAGCTTCAGAGAACAATCCTCGAGGGTGGCGGCATTCAAGCTCAGCTCAGGCCTTGCTTCTTGTGTGGCACAACTTGTCGTCAGGGTGATGGGACGGAATGCAGGGATCCTTCGTGGCGCAAGGAACGCTTGCTCAAGATG
This sequence comes from Terriglobales bacterium, assembly GCA_036271275.1. GTDB lineage: Bacteria > Acidobacteriota > Terriglobia > Terriglobales > Acidobacteriaceae > DATBAX01. The sequence goes on along the minus strand of DATBAX010000183.1, from coordinate 8,706 downwards.
ACAATTCTTTTGGTTATGACATTTTTTGTTCAGTCGCTACTTTTTAGCGCAGGGACTCTTCTACTTCGTCAATCCAGCCGGGGCGCTTGAGGACTTCACGGGGCTTGGGACCGTCGGCTGGACCTACGAGGCCGTCGCGTTCCATCATGTCGATGAGGTGGGCGGCGCGGCCATAGCCGACGCGCAACCGGCGCTGAATTAGGGAAGTGGAGGCTTTGCCGAATTCCATCACCAGGCGCACCGCGTCTTCAAATAGCGGATCGTTGTCGGCTTCGCTGTCTTCGCCGCCGGAGAGTCCGCCTTCGTGTTCATCTTTCGGAGCTTGCAGGAACTTCTCTTCGTATTCGGCGGTGCCTTGAGCGCGCCAGAATTCCACAACTTCGGCAATTTCTTTTTCAGTGACGAACGGTGCGTGCAAGCGATGAACGCGTGCCGAGCCCGAAGGAAGATAGAGCATGTCGCCGCGTCCCAGCAGGGCTTCTGCGCCGTTGGCGTCGAGGATGGTGCGGGAATCTACTTTGGTCGCGACGCGGAACGAAATGCGGGCCGGGAAGTTGGCTTTGATTAATCCAGTGATGACATCGACCGACGGACGCTGCGTTGCTAATACAAGATGAATGCCGACCGCGCGCGCCATCTGCGCCAGGCGTGTGACTGATTCTTCCACGCCGCCCGAATCGAGCATCATCAGATCAGCCAACTCGTCGACGATGATCACGATGTAGGGAATCGGACGATCGTCGGCGTTATCACCAAAAAGGCTCGGAGTGATGACGTCATCAAATAATTTGTTGTATTGATCGATATTGCGAACGCCTTTTGCTGCCAGCAGTTTGAGGCGGCGTTCCATCTCGCGGACGGCATTGCGCAGCGCATTCGCGGCCAGCTTGGGTTCGGTGATGATGGGCGTGAACAGATGCGGCACGCCTTCGTAGTTGCCGAGCTCAACTCGCTTGGGATCGACCAGGATCAAGCGCACCTGATCAGGCGTCGCCTTGTACAGAATCGACATGATCATCGCATTGATGGCCACGCTCTTGCCGGCGCCGGTGGATCCAGCGATTAGAAGATGAGGCATGCCGGCGAGGTCGGCGGTGACGATGCGTCCGTTGATGTCTTTGCCGAGAGCTAACGTGATCTTGGATTTGGTGCCGAAGAATTCCGGAGACTCGATATTTTCCCGCAGCCAGATAATTTCGCGGGTGCTGTTGGGAACCTGAATTCCGACGGTCGACTTGCCCGCCATGCGCTCAATCAGAATGCTTTCAGCTTTCAGGGCCAGACAAAGATCTTCCGTGAGATTGGTAATGCGGCTGTACTTGATTCCAGCTTCAGGTTTGAACTCGAACGTGGTGACGACCGGGCCGGGATTGATTTGCGTGATCTGTCCGTGGACGTCGAACTCAGCGTATTTGTCGGTGAGCACTTGCGCCAGCAATTTGAGTTCGTCGGCGTCAACGGATTGTTGTTCGTCTGCGCGATGGAGCAAGCTGCTCGGTGGCAGTTTGTACCCGCCCGCGGCACGGGGCAAGGTCGTCTTCGCCTGATGATCGGCATCCGCGCGCTGCATGACTTCCGGCGAGGGCAGCGATTCTTCCGCCACAGGAGTGGGTTTTTCTTCTGCAAATTCTCGATCAATCCCGGTGGGCCCCGAAGGTTGCGTTCGGGCTTGCACCGTGGGCGGCGCGGGCGCGGGCCTCGCGGCGACCAGTTTCGCGGTGATCACCGGCTTGGGAGAGGCGCGACGCTTTTCCAACTCCTTCTGCATGGACTTCTTGGCGCGCAATTCCCGCCAGTCCTGATAGCGGTTCCATAGAGCTACGACGAAAGCAAATCTAGTTGGCGCCCAAACTTGTACGGCAGAGAACGAAAATGCCGTCGTCAGATAAAGCGCTACCGCCAGAACCGTGGCGCAGACAATGTACGCGCCAGCGAGATTGAAGTAGTGGATGAGGAAATCGCCGACAATTCTTCCCAGGAGACCTTCAATCGGAATCAGGCGCATCCAGCGCATGTGTCCGGGAAGAAGCGCCAACAAGGCAGGCACGAACATCAGCAGCCAGACTCCACCTAAAGCTTTCGCGACTGGCGACGGGACTTTGCGCGAGCGAAACCAGCGCATTCCCAGCACGCCAGCGAACACCGGCAGGAGAAACGCGCCGATACCGAAGAATTGCAGCAGGACATCCGAGATCACCGCTCCGACCACGCCGATCCAATTGCGGGCCGCGTGCGATCCAGTGAGGATCGAGGCGCTGTTCAGCGAAGGATCGAGTGGCGAATACGAAGCAATGGCAAGAAAAAGGAGGAGCGCGGAGACACACAACAGGAACCCAATGAGCTCATTGAGCCGCTTGTTGTTGGTCGGAGCGAATATGCGGGAAGCAAACTTCATGGGCGTATTTCGCAGCACGCAGGAGACACGTTTCCAGCGGTGCCGACCTACGCCAGAGCCTTTTAATTATGCCAAGAAGATGGGACTTCTAACAATGGGGGAATTGTTTCGAAGTTATCGAGTTGGCTACCTTCTTCTAACTTCCCGCCAATTGCGCGGCAAATGCCAGCACCAGCGCCCCGGCGAGGATGCGATAAATTGCAAAAGGAACGAAGCCGCGCTTGCGTACCCATCCCATGAACCACGCTACCGCAAGGTAAGCCACCAGGAATGAAACTACGAATCCTATCCCAAGGACGATCCAACCGTGCTGGTCAATCTGAGCGACTCCAATTGGGTTTTCACCTTTTCCGCGCAGGGATTTCAGCAGGTCGTAACAAGTTGCGGCAACCATGGTCGGGATCGACACGAAAAACGAAAATTCCAGCGCCGCCGCGCGCGACATGCGAGCGATTTGTCCGGCTGCGATAGTCGACATGGAGCGCGAAGTCCCAGGGAACACTGCGGAAAGAATCTGACACAGGCCAATCCAGATGGCTTGCGTGATGCTGACGTCGTCCATTTTCCAGGTGTGGATTCGGCCGTCACCGCCGGGTCCCGCCTCTTCCGATTTCGCATTCCATCGGTCGACCAGCCACATGACGATTCCGCCTATTAGCAGGGAAGCGCCCATGATATGAAAATTTTCCAGATGCTTGCCAATGATTTTGGTGAACAGAAATGCAGGAACTGCGGTCACCACAAAGGCCACCATGGTCAAGCCTAATGGATGAGTGAGCGCAGTCTTGTCTCCGCGTTCTCCTGCGGGAAAAGTCGAAAGCAACTTGGCGATGTGGGCGCGGAAGTAGATGGGAAGACAAAGAATCGCCCCCAGTTGGATCACGATCGTATACATCTTCCAATAGCCATCGGCAGTTGGAATGTGAAAAAGCGACTCGGCGATCCGCAGGTGCGCGGTCGAACTGACCGGCAGAAATTCCGTGAGTCCTTCAATAATCCCTAGGATCAGGGACAACAAATAATCGTGCAAGAATCCTCCGTGGGGGGAGTGAAGGAAGTATGCCAGAAATCAGTGCGCCGTTGTACTTGCAACTGTGGTTCTAGGCGTTACTCCTGCGTATTGCCGTAAGTGGGGACGCCCTGATCGAGCAGGTATAACAGGCGCTGGGCGCGCGCGCTCCAGTCGCCTTGCGGGGATTGTTCGATCACACGATGCGCATCAGCCAAAGCTTTGGCCCTTGATTCGTCCGATTTCTTTGCCTGTTCTTCCGTTTTATAGATCTCGATGAGCGCTGACCAGCGGTAGGCGGCATCGTACAAGGCTTCGGCTACAGCGGGAGACTGCGGTCGATCTTTCACATAGTTCTCGTAAGTTTCCGCTTCTTTCGTAGGACACTTCGACGCGCCAAGCCAATCCCCGCATAACTTATTTTCGATCAAGTGAAAAGCCGCGAGGTCCGCCCACTTGGTGCCAGGAAACTTTTTCATGACTTCCTTCATGAACTGTTCGTTCATGCCGCCGCGCAAAAATGCTTCCTGCTCTTTTGCGGAGGGGCGTGACATGACGTCGACCCGATCGATCTGCCAGCGAATGTCGGCGGAGCGATACATCGATTCTGCTGCGAGCGGTGACTTGGGGAAATATTCGGCCGCGCGATAGTAAAGACGCAGTGCGTCCTGTGCGGCTCCGCGGCGTCCGTTACGCTGGCTGGCTTGGTCTTCGGAGTCGATGGCTTCGCCGAAGATAATTTTATCGCCGTCCACGAGTGAAGCCCGAACCACTCCCTTATCGAGGATCCATCCTGTTACCACTTGCGGAGTTTGATCGTCGCTGGTGGTCGCCACAATGCCCAATGTGGCCTCTACGTGGACCCAGTTGGGGATGGTTTCCATGATGACCAACTCGCGCCCGCGCTCAATTTCCCTCATCTTGGCGGACTTGCTGTCGGGCGAAACATAGAGTGAAGCCACACGGATGACTGTGGCACGCAGCACGTCCGCGGATGCCGCGGTACTTATTAAGGCAAGAAAGACAATGAGAAATTTTCGTTTCATGAATTAATTCGGCTCACGGCTGTTGCATGATTTGCGCCAGCAACTGGGGATCGATATTTCCGCCACTGATGACCGCGACGTTCAATCTGGTTTTTGGCAACTGATCGCGACGAAACAGAAATGCCGCTGCGGCCACAGCTCCGCTCGGTTCAGCGACGGTTCGAGGATTGCTCGCTAAACGGCGCATGGCTTCGCGAATCTCGTCTTCGGTCACGGTCACAATATCATCGACATATTTCTGGATATGTTGAAAGTTAATCGGACCCAGGCTTTGGGTGCGAAGACCGTCAGCCAGAGTGCGGGATACGTCATCGGCGGGAAGATCGACGATTTTTCCGGCTCGAAAACTGGCTTGCGCATCTCCCGCCAATTCGGGTTCCACTCCGATGACTTTCACTGACGGTTTGCTCAATTTAATGGCAGTGGCGATCCCGCTGATCATTCCGCCGCCGCCGACGGGAGCGAGAACGGTTTCAACTTCGGGCAAGTCTTCGAGAATTTCAAGGCCCATGGTTCCTTGTCCGGCAATGATCTTCTCGTCGTTGTAGGGAGGGACAATGACATATCCGTGCTGGGCCGCCAGTTCCTCGGCTTTCAGTTGACGCTCAAGGCTGCCGGGGCCTACCAGTATGATCTCCGCACCTAGCGCTTCGGTTGCCTCGCGTTTGATCGTCGGCGCATTATTTGGCATCACGATGACTGCCTTCACACCTAATGCCCGCGCCGAGTACGCAACTCCCTGCGCATGATTGCCGCTGGAATAGGTGATGACGCCGCGCTTTTGCTCATCAGCCGACAGGGAAGCGATTTTGTTGTAAGCGCCGCGTAGCTTGAACGCGCCGATGGGTTGCTGGTTCTCGGGCTTGAGGAAAAGCTGCCCAGTCGGGGTATCCCATTCGATCAGCTTGGTACGTGTAGCAATGCCTTGGATACGGGTCTGCGCTTCGCGGATGTCGTTCAGAGTGACGATGGGAATTCTCCTCAGTACCTTCGAGGGTGCCTATTTCTTAGTATTTTTGCAAGGCGAGCCCCAGATGCGTGTGACATCATATGATTGACATCATGATGCCTGAAGGCCTAACATCAAAGCATGAGAACTACCCTGTCCCTCGATGACGATGTCGCCCGTCTCTTGAACAAAGAAAGCCGGCGGTCTGGAGCCTCGTTCAAGGAAGTAGTCAATCACTTTCTTCGACTAGGACTGACGGTGTCGAAACAACCGACGCAAAAGCCCTTTTTAGTCGCGCCGCGAAAGATGGGGTTGCCGCGTGGGCTCACCTACGACAACGTCGGACAGTTGCTGGAGGCTCTGGAAGGGCCAGCACACCGGTGATTATTCTCGATGCCAACATTCTTCTATATGCCTATGACAGCGGGTCGCCCCACCATGGCAAGGCCCGCTCCTGGATCGAGAAAGTTTTCTCAGGATCGGAGCTTGTAGGACTGCCGTGGCAAACCACCAGTGCATTCCTGCGGATCATGACCAACGCTAAACTCCCCGGGGAGCGATTCAGCGTCGAAGATGCGGCACAAATCGTGGACCGCTGGATGGAGCAGCCGAACGTCAGAATATTGCCACCCGGAGAGGACCACTGGCCCTTGTTCCGCCAAATGATGGTGGAAGGACAAGCTCCGGGTGCGCTCGTCACAGACGCGCAACTGGCGGCATTAACCATCGAATTCGGCGGCGTGCTCCATACCACCGATCGTGATTTCGCCCGTTTCCCCGGCCTCCGTTGGAAGAATCCTCTTAGCTAGGTGGGCTTGTGAGGACCGCCAAAAGACCCCAGCAGATTTGGAGTTCAAGCTTTGCTTAGGCGGAACTCCAGAGCCGATCCCCTCAATCCTTGCCTATGTGACAAAAGCTGGACGGCGATTGCGATATCATCATTTTCGGAGAAAACGCATGCTCTCGATTTCAAGAACACTTGCTCTTTGCCTTCTTCTGGCCAGCCTGAGCATGGCCTTTGCTCAAACGAATAGTGCCCCGGCGCAGTCTTTCTCGCCGATTCCTGGTCTCGATAAAACTTTGATGGACACGACCGCCGATCCCTGCGTCGATTTCTATCAATACGCATGTGGAAATTGGAGCAAGAAGCATCCCATTCCGAGCGATGCGCCCTACTCCGACCAATTTTATAATCTTGAGCAATACAATCGGCAGGTGCTGCACGCAATATTGGAAAAGGCCGCTGCGGATACATCGACCTCCGATATGAATACCCGGAAGATTGGCGACTACTACGCCAGTTGCATGGACGAAGCCGCAGTGCAGAAAAAGGGGCTTGCTCCGTTGCAACCGGAACTGGATCGTATCGATGCATTGACCAGCAAATCCCAGTTGCCCGAATTGCTGGCCCACTATCAGCTCATCAACGTGAATGCATTCCTGGGATTCGGATCGCAGCAGGACTTCAAAGACGCGACCCAGACTGTCGCGGTCGCAGCCCAAGGTGGTCTCGGCCTGCCCGAGAGAGATTATTACTTGCGCACCGCGCCGAAGGACCTGGAGATCCAGAAGCAGTACGTGCAGCATGTAACCAATATTTTCAAACTGCTGGGATCGAATGACGCGCAAGCAGCCAGCGAAGCGGCGGCGATTATGAAACTGGAAACCGCGCTTGCGAAAGTTTCACTCGATGTCACCTCACAGCGCGATCCGCACAAGGTTTATCACATGATGGCGCTCGGGGAACTGCAGGCGCTGACCCCATCCTTCGACTGGGAACATTTTTATTCCAAATCGGGTGCGCCTGCATTTAAAGAAGTGAACGTTGCGGAGCCGGAATTTTTCAAGGGCTTGAACCAGGTAATCGCTGACACCGACTTGCCGACGATCAAAGCTTATCTGCGCTGGCAATTGGTTTCTTCCACCGGAGGCTTGATTTTGCCCAAGGCCTTCGACGCTGAAAAGTTTGATTTTTATGCGCGCAAACTCGCGGGTACTCCGGAACAGGAGCCTCGTTGGAAACGTTGTGTTCGCAGCACTGACGCGGCGTTGCCAGAGGCCTTGGGAAGAGCGTATGTCGAACAACAGTTTCCCGCGGCCAGCAAAGTGAAAGCAGTGCAGATGATCCACGACATTGAATCGGCCATGGATCGCGACATCGATTCGCTGGATTGGATGAGTGCCGTTACCAAAGGCCGGGCCAAAGAGAAGCTGCACTTGATCGCCAACAAAGTTGGATATCCCGATCGATGGCGCGACTATTCAAACTTGAAGGTCAATCGAGACGACGCATTTGGAAACAATTCGCGGGCGGCGGAGTTTGAGTCGCTGCGCCAGTTGGCGAAGATTGGGAAGCCGGTCGATCGCGAAGAGTGGATTACCTCGACGCCGACCGTGAACGCGTTCTACAACCCAAGCATGAACGATATCAACTTTCCGGCCGGAGTCATGCAGCCTGCATTTTTCGATCCATCACAGCCCGATGCGCTGAACTATGGACACATCGGCCTGTTCATGGGTCACGAAATCAGCCACGGTTTCGACGACCAAGGCCGCCAGTTCGATGGCCACGGCAACCTGGAAGATTGGTGGACCAAAGAAGATGGCGACAAGTTCACCGAGAAGGCGCAATGTCTGGTGGATGAGTATTCGCGATTCAGCGTGGGTGACACCAAGTTGAACGGCAAACTCACACTCGGTGAAAACACCGCGGACAACGGCGGGATGCGATTGGCGTACATGGCATTCCTGGCGCGGGCGGCGGAGGAGGATATCGATTTGAACCAAAAAACCGCCGATGGCTACACGCCTACGCAGGAAGTCTTCGTGGGATTTGCCCAGGATTGGTGCTCGGAATGGCGTCCGGAGCTGGAAAGATTAATCGCGACGACCGATCCACATTCCCCCGATCGTTTCCGTGCGAATGGCGTATTAGTAAACACACCAGAATTTGGCAAAGCGTTCGGTTGCAAAATTGGACAGCCCATGGCCCCGGCAAAGGTCTGCAGAGTATGGTGACATTGCACTGATTCGAGATCAATCGGCACGGTTCGCTACCCCGTTCAAGCTCTGCTTCGGACGGGGATTTTTTCGTTACACGTCGAAGACGCGATACACGGCTGGCGGATTCTGGGATTGCAACAGCGTAATCGCGACGTTGTGTACGGGGATGCCGGTTGTGGTGGCGCCGTCCGGCCTTCCATTGTGCGCGTGTCCATGGAGCACGAGGTCTGCCCCATGACGATCGACGACTTCCGCCAGCCGGGATGTGCCAAGAAACGGATAGATCTCTGGAGACTCACCTTCC
>DATBAX010000182.1:0-7451 GCA_036271275.1 Terriglobales bacterium | reverse complement strand
CCCATGATTCAGGTGGATGAAGAAACGGTAACCGTCGGCCATATGATTGATTATCTGCGACGGCGCTTGTCCCTCGAAGACCGGCCGGTTCGTCTAAAACAACTTCTGCGGAACATTGATTCGCGTCCCACTCTAGTGTGCATGTTTCTAGCACTGCTCGAATTAGTACGCCTACAGGCGATCCAGCTACGACAGGAACATTCGTTCGGTGAAATTCTGCTTCGCAAACACACAGGATTCGAAGCCATCATGGCGGAACAAGCCACGGTAAAGGACGACTGGCGGTGAGGAAGCCACCAGAGGCCGCACACCATGGCGAACCGCGAGAGAGCAACGACCAGAGACCTGAGACCAACACCCGATCATGAGCCTTAAAGCCCAACTCGAAGCCATCATCTACGCCGCCGAAACGCCGGTCACGCTCGATAATATGATCCACCTCGTTAAGGATTCGGTGACGAACGGCGGCCCTTCCGACGATGCTGCGGTCAAGTCGCAGGTGCGTTTGGCGCTGGAAGAATTGTCCACCGATTACGACAACGCGAACCACGGCATCGAAATCCGGCAGGTCGCCAGCGGATACCGTATGTCCACCAAGCCCGAGCATCATGACGTGGTGAGGGCCTTCGCCAAAAGCCTGAAACCGCCGATCCGCCTCTCGATGCCGGCGCTCGAAACTTTAGCGGTCATCGCCTATAAGCAGCCAGTTACCGTGCCGGAAATCAGCGAGATTCGCGGCGTCGATTCGGGGGGAGTGATTGCCACGTTACTCGATCGCAAGCTCATCAGCACAGCGGGGCGCAAGGCCGTGATTGGACGCCCAATTCTTTACAAAACTACTAGGGAGTTTTTGTTACGATTCGGGCTTAAGGACGTTAGCGAACTTCCCAGCATGGAAGAATTCGAAAAATTAGTTGCAGAATCTTTTCAAAGCGATTTGCTGCCAGTCACCGACGGTGACTCAGGAGATGACGATATGCCAAAGAATACATCGGGAACCAATGATGCAGCCGGCGGAAAACATGGAAAACCGAATCCGGGCGTCCATGGTGAGGAAGTCGAGGTCGAGGTTGCGGCCGTGGATGTCGAAGTAGATTCTGTATCTACCGGGGATGGCGACGACACGGGCAGCGACGACGGAGTCGGCGGACAGCACGGCAAACCGGCATCTTCGTAGGCGATTTGCAGAACCGCCGACCGGCGCATGCCGGACACGGGTACAATAGATGTGAGCCAACCTGCCTGGATTTCTGGCCATAACGATTAGGCCTAAACTGAGTGATTCCTGCGTAATGAGTTGTGCTTCTGATAGACCGCCTATCCATGCCTGCTGAACGTTTGCAAAAAATTATCGCTGCTGCCGGAATTGCTTCTCGCCGCAAGGCCGAGCAAATCATCACCACGGGACTCGTCTCGGTAAATGGACAAGTCGTCACCGAACTCGGGACCAAAGCCGATCCTGACGTCGATCACATTCGCGTAAACGGAAAACTTCTGCACGGTCCCGAGCGGCATGTTTATCTTCTGATGAACAAGCCCAAGGGCTACGTCACCACACTTCACGATCCCGAACGCCGCCCGACCGTCATGGATTTGCTTCACGGCGTCGGCGCTCGCGTCTATCCCGTTGGACGCCTCGACTACGCCAGCGAGGGCCTGCTCCTGCTCACCAACGACGGCGAGTTTGCCAATCTTTTGATGAAGGCAGCATCGCACGTCCCGAAAACTTACATGGTGAAAGTCGCCGGAAAACCCAAAGAAGACGGCCTTAGCAAACTGCGCTCAGGCCTATTCATTGGCACGGAAGAGGGACGCCGAGTAAAAACCGCGCCCGCTCGCGTGAACTTAATCCGCGAAGCCAATAATCCCTGGTACGAAGTTACTTTGATCGAAGGCAAGAATCGCCAGATTCGACGCATGTTCGAAGAGATCGGACACCACGTCGAGAAAATCAAGCGCGTTCGCTACGGAAATCTTGAGCTGGATGTACATCCAGGCAAATTCAGAAAATTAACAACCGAGGAAGTCGACCGGCTCAAAGCGATGACGAAACCGGGAGCAGACCCGGCAAGGTTCATTCCGATTTTTACGAAGCCAAAAGTTACGTACGCGAAACCAACGGAACCGGCTCAACCTAAATTTGTTCCGCGCCCTGCTCCGCCGCGCGCTTCGACGTTTACGAAGACCGATAAACCATTTAAGAGCTTTGGGGAAAGACCGGCCGGTCCGAAATTTACGCCGCGCCCGGACTCGCGCGCTTCGATATCCGGGAAAAATGACGGGTCTTTCGCCAGGGCGGACAACCGGCGAACAAAGCCCAGTTTCGGTCGCGGCCCATCAGGTGCGCGCCCGTCAACTCCCAGACCCACCGGCTCATTTGGCAAGACTTCAAACCCGAAGCGGCCAGAATTTTCTCCGCGATCAAACGGAGAACGGCCGCCAAAGTTTGCCAAGCCCAACGCTTTTGCGAAATACGGCAAGAAGCCGTCCGGATCTACTTTTACCCCAGGGGCGGACTCACGCGATTCAGAATCCAAACGGCCCAACCGGCCATTTGTTAGAAACGGCGAAAAGCCCGCCCGGTCCGGTTTCAGTCCGCGAACTTCGAGTGCACGGTCTTCGGGCGGCCGACCATCGGCGTCTGGAAAACCCGGCGGATCGTTTTCGAAAACATCGAAGCCGAACCGGCCCAAATTTGCTTCCGGCTCATCGGGAGAACGCCAACCTGGGGCTCGCCCGCCGAGCGGACGCCCATTCAATTCACGGTCGTCCTCGCAACGACCAACTACCGGACGCCCATCATCGCGAGGCGGGCCGCGCCGTACAGACCAGCGTCGCTCCCCAAGGTCGTCCTCGTAATAATTGTTCTGGTCGGACCGCCAGCAACCACTTGCGCGGAAGCGCCTTGTCCCGCACCCGCTGAGCCTTCCGGCGCGGTCGCTGCAAACACGACAGATCGCAGCCGCACCTGCTCGAACATCGCTGGGGAGAATGCATCCCAGGCGCTGGTGACGCCGCCGGCCAACACATACATAGGCAGATTGAGCGCGTTGACCGCGCTGGCGATCACGATCCCGAGCGCGCGTCCCACACGCTCAAAAACTTTCTTCGCGCCTTCATCGCCCTGGACCGCAAGATTATAAACCGCCCTCGCCGACGCGTGATCTACGCCTGCCTCTTGCGCCATCCGGATAACCGCTCTTGCGGACGCATACTGCTCCAGGCAGCCGCGATTGCCGCAGCCGCACGGCACACCGTCAGGCTCAACGGTCGTGTGTCCGAATTCGCCGGCCATGCCAGTCATGCCATGCCAGATCTTTCTGCCCAGCACAATGCCACCGCCCACGCCGGTGCCCAATGTCAGGATCGCCATGTCGTCCACATCGCGCGCCGCTCCCAACCAGTTGTCTCCGAGCGCCGCCACATTCGCATCGTTTTCCAAAATCACTCGCGTGCCCAGCCGCTGCTCAATCTCAGCCTGAACCGGAGAGTTGCCCCAGCCCGGCATGTTCGCGGACTCCCGCAGCATCCCGGTCTTCATATCGATAATTCCCGGGACCCCAATGCCGATTCCGTGCAGCACTCCACCGCTTTTGTATTTGACGCTAAGCTGCTCGATGGCCCCGCACATGTCGCTGATGACGCGATCCAGTCCCAGCGTGACTTGCGTATCAAGCGCAATCTTCTCGAGCAGATTTCCCTGCTCGTCGACAGCCGCAATGCGCAGATTGGTTCCACCGAGATCGACGCCAATGGAAAAATTAGACATATTTCCTCTTCGATCAAGTACAGGACTTAACGACGAAGGCTTATCAAGGAGGGCCCTCGGAGGATTTCCTTGGTGATCCTTAGTGTCCTTGGTGGTTAATTGCTCTACTTCTGACACTTCGAACAATAATGGCTACTCCGCCCAGCAATCACAATGCGTTTGATCGGAGTCTTACACACCAGACAAGCCTCACCCTCGCGCCCATAGACCCGATGCCGCAACTGAAAAAATCCTTCTTCGCCATCTGCATCCACATAATCCGAAACCGACGACCCTCCCAGCTTGATCGCCTCTTTCAAAACTTCCCGCACCGCAAGATAAAGCCGTTTCAGATCTTCATGAGTCAGTGACGACGCCCGCCGTCGCGGCCGAATGCCCGCCCGAAACAGCGCTTCATCCGCATAAATATTTCCCACCCCGCTCAAGAGATTCTGATTCAGCAGCGCGCTCTTAATCGGGGTCTTCCGTCCCTGGAACAGCTCAATGAAACGGTCTAGTCCGACCTCCAGAGGCTCAGATCCGGCGGCGGAAAAATCTGTTGAAACGCTCAAGCGTCCAAATCGCCGGGGATCAACAAACCTCAACTCTCTTCCCGAAGCCAGCTTCGCGATGGCATGTGTATGCTTTGCAATCTCGGCGTCGCCTTCGCAAACCAGCATGCGCCCCGTCATCCCGAGATGCACAATCCATTGCGCTTTGGTTGATGGGGCCGGCTGATGTTTTTTCCCTTTCGACTGCCGAGCGGCCTTCTCCAAATCAAAAACAATATGCTTCCCCACCCGCCGCACATTCACAATCCGACTGGATTCCAACGTACCCGCGATCTCCGAAGCCGTCGATTTCAACGGCTCTTTCTTCGATCCCAGCCACACAGACTCAATCACATCCCCGTTGACTCGTTTGGCCAGTCCGCGCGCTATCGTTTCGACTTCAGGAAGTTCAGGCATGACCTATTAGTTTACAGGTGTCATCACGTTTGGAGTTTGGAACAATTCGTAGGATATTGGAGAGGACAAATGCCGCAGCTCCTTGAATTGTGGATTGGTTTGGTAGAACTGAGGCCACTCAATCGAGAGGGTATGGCGCCGCTGGCGCATTCACCAACATCGTCACGTGGGCGTGCGATGCGAAGGAATTCCGGAAAAAGGCCGACAGAATAGCGGCCACATTAAATCTCTATGTCATAGGCATCGAGGGTGAAGAATCGCTCGCTCAGAGAACTAACAAGCGCATATTGTCAGGGGAGATTGAGGACATGATCCTGCGTGCCGAATCCAATCCAAGTGCGATTGTGTATGGGACGTTCCACACTTATCGGTCTGACGAAGCCTAGCTTCCGCCCCTCCAATTCAAAACATTGCTCATCCACAGCCCCACAGGTTATGATTCTTGGTACACCTCTAAGCGCCTTCATATCCCTGTAATTCAGTAAATTGTTGTTCGCTGGAGCAACGAGTGTGTGCGAACCCTCTTCACGGAGAAGGCATTGAACAAAGGTAAGACCGCGGTCATCGTAGGCGCCCAATGGGGCGATGAGGGCAAGGGCAAGATCGTTGACGTCCTCTCCGAGGAATTCTCCATCGTCGCGCGCTATGCCGGAGGACACAACGCCGGCCACACCGTCATCATCAACGGCAAGAAATTCATCTTGCAACTGGTCCCGTGCGGCGTTCTGCGCGCCGGATGCCGCAGCGTCATTGGCAATGGCGTCGTGCTCGATCCCATGGCTTTTCTCAAAGAAGTCGGTGCGCTGCGCGAGGCCGGAGTGAAAGTTGATGGCAATTTATTCGTCAGCAATCGCGCCCATGTGATTCTGCCCTACCATCGCATGATCGAGCTCGCCTCCGAGAATGCGCCCGGACGAGTAAAAATTGGCACCACTTCCCGCGGCATCGGGCCCGCCTACGAAGACAAAATGGGACGCCGCGGTCTGCGCGTCGCCGATCTGCTCGATCTCCCTTTATTAAGAACGCACATCGAAAACGCCTGCCGCGAGAAAAATATGATCGCGCACGCTCTTTTCAATTCCGAGCCGCTCGATCCCGACAAGATGTACCACGAATACGCCGAAGCCTCAGCCAAGATCGCGCCGTTCGTGACCGACACCGCGCTCATGCTTAACACCGCCATCGCCAACGGCGAATCCGTGATGTTCGAAGGCGCCCAGGGCACCATGCTCGACATCGATCACGGCACTTATCCGTTCGTCACATCGTCGAGCGCGACCTCGGGCGGCGCGGTCATCGGTACAGGAGTTGCGCCCACTGCGATTGGTACAGTCATCGGCCTAACCAAAGCTTATTGCACCCGCGTTGGCGGCGGTCCGTTCCCCTCAGAACTTTTGGATGCCACTGGAGACCAGCTTCGCGCCCGCGGCAACGAATACGGAGCAGTCACGGGACGTCCCCGCCGTTGCGGCTGGCTGGACTTGCCGCTTTTGCGCTACGCTGGCATGATTAATGGCATCTCATGGCTGGTGGTGACCAAACTCGACGTGCTGGACGAAATGGCTGAGATTCCCGTTTGTGTCGGCTACAAGATCAATGGCAAGACGACGACGGAAATCCCCGCGCATGCCAGCGGCTTCGATCCCATCGAATGCGTTTATCAGACCTTGCCAGGATGGCGCACGCCGACGGTCGGGATCAAGCAGTACGACAAGCTGCCAAAAGCCGCCCGCGAATATTTGGCTTTCATCGAAAAAGAAACTGGCGCTCGCATCGGCATGGTTTCCACCGGCCCGGATCGCGAGCAAACCATGTTTGTAGATGACTTTGCCGCCGAGATGAAATCGCTGACGGGCAACGGGGCAGCATAATTTACGTGCCGTTCGTCATCGGCCTCTGGGAGTTGGGTTTTAGCCAACGACCAACGACGAACGGCCAACGACGTTTTTCACTTTAGGAGGAAGAATCGATGGTAGTGCTCGCAGTAACGTGGATGGCGAAAGCAGGTCACGAAGCGGAAGTCGCCGCAATCTTCTCGAAGCTAAGCGAGGAATCGCGCAAAGAACCAGGCTGCGTCGTCTATCAGGTGCATCGCCACAAAACCGAACCGCGCCGCTTCTTCATCTACGAACAATACAAAGACGACGCCGCGCTAGAAGCCCACCGCGCCGCGCCACACTTCTTGCAATACGCCAAAAAAGATTTACCAAAAGTTGGGGAGCGAGTAGAAGGCAACCTGTACGAACTGTTGGGATGAAGTGAATTAATTTACTAATCTTGTCGTTCCGAGGGGGACAAGAATATTTAATCTTGTCATTCCGAGTGGACTTCAGTCCGCGAGGAATCTCACTCTATCAGCCGGATCAGCGCAGAGTCCCGCATCACAACCGCGTGCCATCCCTGATGCAATTTTCATTCCGTCAATCTCCCAGCACTCATCGCCACGCAACTGAAAGATATTGGTTAAGCTGAGAGCTGACACCTCTCACTTATCCACCATCAAGACCCCGCCCGACGCATAATTCTCCTTCGACACTTCATGAAACGCGATCACAATCACTTCGCGCTTCGCCCCTGCATCCTCTACCAATACATCGGTGACCCGCTGCGCGATCTTGCGCTTCTGCTCGGCGGTCCGTCCGGACAACATCGTAATCTGCACCATGGGCATGAAAATTCTCCTTACTGCGCCAACTCATATCCCGCAAAAAAATAACTCAACTCAAACCGCGCCG
>DATBAX010000181.1:0-8782 GCA_036271275.1 Terriglobales bacterium | reverse complement strand
CAGTGGTCGCCCGACGGGCAATACCTGGCTGGAATTCAGAATCCACCGAAGAGCCTGGCAATCTATTCCGTCAAGACAAAGCAATGGAAACAGTTGAAAGTTTTCGAACACGATTGGGGATTTTTTGCGTGGGCGCCGGATTCGAAGTCGATTTATTTCGTGCGCAGTGTAGGGGAAGTAGGGCCCAGCGAGCAAACCGGAATTTACCGGCTAACGATACCAGACGGAAAGTGGGAGTTGTATACCAAGTTTACGGGGGTGAACCCGCTCGGGCAGGGCGCGCAGGATTTCGTATCCATCACGCCTGAGGGCAAGATCGCTGTGATGAGCGATACCGGCGCGACCCAGATTTATCAGATGAAGTGGAAGGGCGCAGAGTAAGTTTGCACCCGTCTTGCGCTTCCTAATTTTTGGGGTCGGATGAGGGCGCTACACCGTCGCTTCCAGACTCTGCCGGCTCATACAATTTGTACCTGTTTTCAGAAGCCTCAGTCTTTCTGGATTCTTCCCTTAGAATCGCCAGACGTTTCACCAGGCTTGGGAGTTCACCTTTCGGGTCTTTCGCGCTCTTTCGCAATGCCTGAATCAGATGATAAAGCGCCACCTGGTCGGAAGGGTTTTGGTTCAGCACCGCCCGCGATTGTTCGATGGATTGCTCAAATTGTCCGGATTCCAGGTAGAGGCTGCCGAGTAGATTTCGCGCGAGCGCGAGATCTGGTTTCAAATGTACCGCTCGGGAAGCGGCGCCCATGGCTTCTTTAAACTTCGGAGTTCCGACATCCACGCCATTCTGAGTGACGATCTGGGCTTCGAGGTAATGCAGGAAAGCGTCTTCAGGATGAACCTTCAACTGAGATTGTACGGTCGCCAAAGCTTTGGTCAGATTGCTTTGCTGGATTTGCGCCAACCCCTCGGCCAGAGAGCCTGACGTTTGGCTGGGGTCGAGGCGATTGGCCGTTGCGAAATCGGCTTCTCCTTTTTCAAACTGCTCGATCTGGATGTAGAGCACGCCACGCGCCACATAAAGTGCAGCCGCGTTTGGAATCTTTGCGATTCCCACGCTCACCATGTCAATGCCTACTTGAAACGAAGAATGCTTGTAAGCAATGGTGGCAAAGTCGAGATAATATTTTGCCGTGTTTGGGGATGCGACGATCGCCTGACGAAGCGTTCTCACGGCATTTGGAGTGTCCTCGAAATCTTCATACGCCGAAGATGCCAGGTCGAGCACATCCGCATCTGGAGTTTTATTTTCAAGAAGAGGTTCGAGAGTAGCAATCGCCTCTTTGCCAAGATGCGCATCGATCTGGACGACGGCGAGGTTATAGCGTGCGTGTGGATCGTCGGGCGTGAGGTTCAACAGTGTTTGAAAGATCGGCAGCGCATCATTCGGTCGCTGTAGAGTCATCAAGCAACCGCCGTATTGGGTGAGCGCGATCGGTTGCGAAGAGATGAGTTCGCCGCTGTCGTGAAAATGTTTCACCGCGGTTGGACAATCGTGTCGTTTGTAAGCCAGCACGGCAAGCATGGCATGACTGGTGGGATTGTTAGGTTGAAGCCGCAAGATACGATTCAGCAGAGGGATTGCCCGATTGCTGTCCTGTTTGTATTCCAACCCAGCAGCGCCTTCGAGAGCCGCTAAATAGTCTGGAGAAAGACTTAGCGCGTGGGTATATGCGGCCAGAGCTTCTCGATCATGACCAAGGCCGGAAAGTGCCACGCCTTCTAATGTCCAGAGCTTGGCTTGGTTTGGTGATTGCTGGAGCTGAGAACGGGTGAGCTGCAAGGCCAAGTCGTAGTCGCGAGAACGGAGGGCCGATTCGATCGGAGCCGCAATGTCTGCGTGGCCGGCGGATTGAGCGACGGATAGGGAAGAGCACACTATAAGCAACAGCAGAAGATTGACGATTGACGGCTGCGCGGAAATGTCAGGAGCTTCAATCTTCATGGAGTATTCAAAGATAACAGCACAAACCAATGAACCACCAGAGACATGAACTTGCGGTAGTGGTGCAGTTTTGAAAAAGATCAGCGTCAGGGCACCGCCTTCAGGGGTGCCGGCAAGCTCGGACATTCGATGACGCGCGTAGCGCAGGTTTTTGATATGCCGCGCTCTCAAGGGCTAAAGCCCGTCCTTGTTGATATTATTTCGGCACGGCTGAAGCCGGGCCCCTGACACGAGTCTCATTGCAAACTACACCACTACCGAACTTGCGCCAGCAAACTTCATGCCGGTTGCGCGCCTGATACAACCTGATATGAAAATGTTTTTACAGTTCTGCAAAAAAGAACCGCTCCAATGCAGCTTGTGGGCTGCGCCTGGAGCGGGTTTGGAATTGGAATATTTGGTTAGGGCAGATAGTAGCGGAATGACGTCAACACCATTGGTTCGTCCGCGTGAGGCGAGATTCCATTGACGCCGTACCAGGTATTGCGCACGATGTAGGAGAACTGTGGTCCCCACTGAATCGTGCCTTTCGGCCCCTTGTAGAAGCGATACCAGAATCCGATCGTGCCTTCGACCAGGTTACGAGTATCTCCAGTGCAGCTTCCGGGCGCTCCCGGTACGAAGGTCCCCGTAGGCAGCGCTTCCGTATCGCAACCAGAGTTGGAGAACAGTGGCGATCCGTAGCCCACGCCACCCGTACCGGCGGCATTCAGAACTGCATTGCGCGCCGCGTACTCGCCGCCAACGTTCGAGTAGATGTCGAATTTCTTCGCATGATACTCAAGTGTTCCAAGTGACTGGTAGCTGCGAATAAGCGCGAGGTGGCCGTCGGGACGGGCGGTTGCATCCGAAAGTCCGACAGTACCGTAGCGTCCTACTCCGTTGCCGCCAAGGAAGTGGATACCCGCGGTAACGTGATTGTTAAACAGGTTGGCGCGGAGGTTTGCACCGAGGCCGCCACCCGTGCTGGAGGCGTTGAAAGCGCCCAGTGTGGTTGGGGCCGTGGCTCCATCACAAGGAGTGGTTGTGGAAGCGGCAGCGCAAGGGAAGATGCGATCGCGGAATTGGCTGACCAATCCGAATACTTCCATGTGCACTGTTTTGGTCGGCTGAAAGACTGCCTTCAGCACGAAGTCAGGCGACGGGTTGAACGAGTAGGTGCCGTTGAATGCGTTGTACAGACCGCCGCTGGTGCCGGGACCGCCGAGCAGGAAGTTGTTGGTGGTGCCGTGAGCAGTCAGAGTGGCCTGTGGATTTTCCACAGAGAAGGCCAGCCAGAATTTGTCGCCGAAGTCTTTGGCAACGCGGAAACCGAACTGCCGCGCCCAACTGAATCCGGCGGTGTATTGCGCGTCGATAACCATGGGGAGCGCTTCCGAACGGTTATCCACACCGTTCTTGGTCTCGGTGACCAAGCTCCACATCTGACCGCCAGTGAAACTCCAACCGCTGTTCAGTGCTGCCTGTCCCCAGACCTGCCTTTGCCGCATCGTATAACTGTTGCTTTGATTGTTGTTCGAGGTCACTCCTGCAGAGAGGAAATCAGCTTCCACGTAACCCGTCAGTTTGGCAGCCTTCAGCTTGCCTTCCGCTAACAATGAAACGCGGGACTGGCGGCCGGAACCGTAGAACTCCGAAAGATCGCTCTGCGAGCTTCCGCCAAATGGCACCGAGTTGAAAGGTGTGTTGATGTCAGACGCCAGTGCCTTTTGGCGCCAAACCGTTTCTGCCGCCATGAATCCACCGGGAGTAAGAGTGATTCCCTTGAAGTGCAAGGCGAGTGGACTCTCCAGCGTGTCGGCGATGTTCTTTTGGGTTTCTTGCAGGCTGAGTGCGGTATTAGTGGAATTCTGCTTGATGTCAGCCACATCGCTCTTTAGTGCAGTAACGGCTTCTTGCTGCTGCGTTACCTGGGTGGTCGCGGAATCTGCTTTGCCCTGGGCTTCGGTCGCTGTTGCCTGGCTTTGATCAAGCCGCTGCTGTAGTTGTTGGACTGCCTGATCGCGAGTCTGTAATTCCTGACGGAGCTGCTGAATCTGCTGCTGCTGGGCATCGATCGCTTGTTTCATCTCGTCCTTCAACTCGTCGAGTTGTTTCGAGACGGACGGTGCGGCGGCCTTATGGACCATCTTTTTAGTAGGTTTTGCTGGAGCATCGGTGGTATCGCTTTGCGGCGCAGGCGCAGCGAACGCACTCGAAGTTATCGCGCACGACAACAGCAGGGCTAGAACTTGTTTCATCTTTCCTCCACGAAATGAGAATCGTCAGAACACACGCATGCGTCGGGTTAGGCCCGAAAACTCGCCGAAGCGTACGGCATGCTTTTATTCAGTGACTCGAATGCTAACGGCCATTTGTTAACAACGCGTGAATGTCTGTTGAATATCCGGTGAATCGAGTCGGTTCGGGAATTCTGAAGAGGAATGCGAGGGCAGGCCTAATCTTAATGTCTACAGCGAGTACCTGATGGTGCGCGATGTTAGTCTTTTATAGTCTGTAAAGTCTGGTGGAGCTGCTCGAGGCTTTCCATGCTGAAAGAGTTGTTACTTAAATGGCCATTGGTGCGGCAGGTACTTGCAGGTGCTGACGGCACCGGTGCTGAGTCCATGAGTGACCGTACCTTGGGCCTGCGTCCCCGGTTCCATGACACCGAAGTGACACGCTCCATCTGTCCTTATTGCGCCGTTGGCTGTGGCCAGCTGATCCATCACAAAAATGGCAAACTGGTTTCGATTGAAGGCGATCCTGGTTCTCCGATTTCTCGTGGACATCTCTGTCCAAAAGGATCGGCGTCTTACGAACTCCTTACGCATCCCAACCGGCTGAAAAAGATTCGCTACCGGAAGCCTCGTTCGACGGAATGGGAAGATCTCGACCTGGAAACCGCAATGGATATGGTCGCCGACCGGGTCTGGGAAGCGCGAGAAAAGGGTCTCGTCGAGGAGCAGGACGGTCAATCGCTCATGCAGATGAAAAACATCGCCCACCTCGGCGGCGCCACGCTCGATAACGAAGAAAATTACCTGATCAAGAAGTTATTTACCGCAGGCTTGGGTATGGTTTGCGTGAGCAATCAGGCCAGAATATGACACAGCTCTACCGTGCCCGGTCTGGGCACATCGTTCGGAAGAGGCGGGGCCACGACTGCACCATCCGACCTGATCAATTCCGATGCGATCCTGATCATGGGCTCTTCGATGGCCGAAAACCATCCGGTTGGTTTTCAATGGGTCGTGGAAGCGCGTACCAGAGGGGCCAAGATTATTCATATCGATCCGCGTTTCAATCGTACTTCCGCCATGGCGGACATCTGGGCTCCGCTTCGTGCCGGTAGCGACATTGTTTTGCTGGGCGCCCTGATCAGCTATGTTCTGGAAAACGGCAAAGACTTTCGCGAATATGTTGTGAACTATACGAATGCGTCCATCCTCCTGCGGGAGGATTTCCGGGACACCGAAGATTTGGACGGGGTGTTCTCCGGATGGGACGCCAAGACGCGAAGTTATAAAACCGATTCGTGGGCTTATCAGGGATCACCCATAAAGAAGGATGCATCCGATCATGGCGCCAGCGGCGGACATGCCCAGGATCGGGGCGGGGAAGGTCTGGACGACAATATTTACCAACAAGACGTGACGTTGCAGCATCCGCGGTGCGTTTATCAAGTTCTGAAAAGGCATTTTTCACGGTACACGCCTGAGATGGTGCAGCAAGTCTGCGGCATTCCGCAAGATGTCTTCAATACCATTGCGGAAACTTTTTGTTCCGCGTCCGGACCCGATAAGACAGCGGCCATTTGCTATGCGGTGGGATGGACACAGCATTCCGATGGGGTGCAGATCATTCGCTGCGCGGCAATTCTGCAACTACTGCTGGGAAATATCGGGCGTCCGGGTGGCGGCATCCTGGCACTTCGCGGCCATGCATCGATTCAGGGCTCGACGGACATTCCCACGCTTTTCGACGTTCTTCCTGGTTATGTGCCCATGCCGGTGTTCGAGGCTGACTCGAAGGACCTTGCCAGTTTTATTGACAAGCATTCTCCGAAGTCCGGATGGTGGGCAAATTTTGACAAATACATAGTCAGCTTACTGAAATCGTATTACGGCGAAGCGGCTACCAAAGAGAATGACTTTGGCTTCAACTGGTTGCCTCGTCTCACCGGAGATCATTCCCATCAAGGGTACTGGGTAGAAATGGCGGCAGGGAACGTCGATGGCCTTTTCGTGATGGGGCAAAATCCCGCCGTGGGCGCGCCGAATTCTCGAATGGAGCGTAAAGCTCTGGCCAAACTGAAGTGGTTGGTGGTCCGCGATATGGTTGAGATCGAGACTGCCAGTTTCTGGCTTGATTCACCGGAGATCGAGCGTGGCGAACTAAGCCCGGAAACGATCGATACAGAAGTCTTTCTATTTCCAGCTGCTGGATACGCGGAAAAAGATGGATGTTTCACCAACACGCAGCGTCTCAATCAATTCCATCAAAAAGCTGTGGAGCCGCCCGGAGATTGTCGCAGTGAAACCTGGTTCATGTATCACCTTGGCCGGAGACTGAAAGAGAAAGCAAGAAAGGATCCGAGTAAGAAGAACGCTGGTCTAAATTCTTTGACTTGGGACTATAAGACGGAGGGGCCGATCGCCGAACCCAACGTCGAGGAAGTGCTTCAGGAAATTAACGGTTGGACGACTGCGGACCACAAACTCGTCGCCGGCTTCAAAGATTTAAAATCCGATGGCTCGACCGCGTGCGGTTGCTGGATTTACTCCGGCATTTTCCCCAAGCCCGGAGAGAACCTCGCCAACAAACGTGAGCCGAAAGATGCCTATGGCCACGGTTGGGGTTTTGCGTGGCCTGCCGATCGGCGGATTCTTTACAACCGTGCTTCTGCCCGTCCCGATGGCAGTCCATGGAGTGAAAAGAAAAAACTGGTTTGGTGGGACGAAGCGCAAAAGAAGTGGACGGGCAACGATGTGCCCGATTTCACCGCTACCAAACGGCCCGATTACCGCCCTGCTCCGGGATCCAAGGGTGATGACGCCCTGGCCGGAGACAAGCCTTTCATCATGCAGGCTGAAGGCACTGGCCGGCTGTTCGTTGCCAGCGGATTGAAGGATGGACCGTTGCCATCCCATTACGAGCCTCTGGAGTCGCCTTCGCGCAACGTACTTTTTCCCGATCGTCAAACCAGTCCTACGGCGAAAACCATGGAAGCTCCTGACAATCGATATGCCGATTCGCCCGACAACCGCTTTCCCTATGTACTCTCCACCTATCGGCTGACCGAACACCACACCGCGGGCGGAATGAGCCGTTATCTTTCTCATCTTGCAGAGTTACAGCCTGAATTGTTTTGCGAAATGTCTCCAGAACTAGCCGGGGAGCTCGGAATCGAGCATGGATCGTTCGTGACCGTAACAACTCCTCGCGGAATTATCGAAGCCCGGGCCATGGTCACGCAACGCATGACGCCCATCCAAATGGGAGAGAAAGTCGTCCATCAAGTGAGCCTGCCATATCATTGGGGTTATAAAGGTTTAGTGAAGGGCGACGCTGTGAATGATCTGGTCGCTCTTTCGGAGGAGCCCAACGTGCGCATCATGGAGAGTAAGGCTTTGCTTTGTGATGTGCGTCCCGGGAAACGGCCTCGGGGCTCCGCAGCTCTTTCGCAGCTTGAAGATACGATGGATCAGTTGGCCGGAAAGGAAGGCAGGCACGCATGAGCATAACCGCTTTCCTTACTGACTCGACTTTGTGCATAGGCTGCAAGGCCTGCGAAGTGGCCTGCAAGGAATGGAACCAAGTCCCCAGCGACGGCTTCGACTGGAAAGGATTTTCCTACGACAATACCGGTGGTCTCGGCCACTCCACCTGGCGTCACGTTAAATTTATTGAAGGCGGTGCGGTTCCGGGGATCGGCGGGAATTCTCCAGAGAGTTTCTCATGGGGATTTTCGTCGGACGTTTGCAAGCATTGCGAGAACGCAGGTTGCCTGGAAGCTTGTCCTACGGGCGCCATTGTTCGCACCGAATTCGGCGGCGTGTTCATTCAGCCGGACGTTTGTAACGGATGCGCCTACTGCGTGGTGTCCTGCCCGTTTGGGGTGGTGGAACGGAATCCCGAGGAAGGGAAGGCGTTCAAGTGCACGTTTTGTTACGACCGGCAAAAGGAAGAGCTCAAGCCGGCATGCGCTACGGCTTGTCCCACGGAATCGATTTTATTTGGCGAGATCAATGAACTGCGAGAGACCGCACAACAGCGTCTCGCTAAACTTGAAGACGCTGGCTTTACCGACATTCATTTATACGATCCGCAAGATTCCAGCGTGGGAGGGATTCACGCGTTCTTCATCGTGAGAGGCGACCCGCGCGCCTACAACCTTCCTCCTAATCCAGTGGTCCCTACTAAATTTCTAAAACGAGGCTGGATGGCCGCAGGCCTGGCCGCGGCATTGATGGTGGCAGGAACGATCCTCGCATTTGGTAAAGGCGAAAGCCGATGAGCGATTCCGCTAAGCAGACGCGTGAGATGCGCGAACAACGCCTGCTCGATATTCGTCGCGAGGCACAAAGAAACGGTTCTATCAGCGCTCCCGGACACCAGGCTCCGCAGTCCGTAGCATCGGCAGAGCACGGTTATTACGGAACGCCGTTGCTCAAAAAACCACAGTGGACGGTGGAAATTCCGATTTATTTTTTTGTGGGAGGCGTGGCGGGAGCTGCTTCGGTTATAGCTGCCGTGGGTACGCTGTCATCGGCTAACCAGAAGCTGATCCGTCAAGCGCGCTGGCTTGCCGCGATCGGCGGTGCGATCTCGCCCGCTCTTCTTGTTTCGGAT
>DATBAX010000180.1:0-28866 GCA_036271275.1 Terriglobales bacterium | reverse complement strand
GTATCGGCGGCCAACAGATAGCTGAACTCATCCGCAATGCTTGGCTGGGGAATCCCAAGCATGGGGATCAAAGAGAGTCGTAACAAAAGAACAGATGTTCCCACCAGCAGCACCGAAAGTTTCTTCTTGTGTGCAAGTTCGCGAAACCAGCGGGGAAAAAGAAAAGGCCTTGCCGACGCGGATTTTTTCCGCGACCAAAGCAAGGCCATCGCAACCAGTGCGAGGACCACATCTAGTTCGATCACCAGGATCGCCCAGGTCATTGTGAAATTGCTTCAAGCAGCCATCTGGCTACCCTGCCTGCGTCAAGCCAAAATACCGGCCGCTACGTCCATCATCTCTTGATCAACGGTGCGATTCTTGGAAAGCGCTTGGGTGAGAGGAATTGAAACCAATTTATTCCCCTGCACGGCTGCCATATGTCCGAAATCGCCGCGGTGCACCATATCAATGGCCGCCAGGCCGTAACGAGTTGCCAGTACGCGATCGAATGCGCTGGGCGAGCCGCCGCGTTGGATGTGTCCCAACACTACGGTTCGGGTTTCGAATCCAGTGCGTTTTTCGATTTCCTTCGCGAGGCTATTGCCGATGCCACCGAGGCGCGCGTGTCCGAATTCGTCTTTGCCAAGATCTGAAGTAACAATCGCACCCTCTTCGGCGCCCGCCGCAAACTTCGCCCCTTCGGCCACGACCACGATGCTGAAGTAACGGCCGCGATCATGCCGCTGCCGAATCGTGGCGGACACTTTGTCGATATCAAACGGCTGCTCGGGAATGAGGATCACATCCGCGCCACCGGCGATGCCGCTGTGGATGGCAATCCAACCAGCATCGCGGCCCATGACTTCCACCACCATTACGCGGTTGTGCGCTTCCGCCGTGGTGTGGACACGATCAATGGCTTCGGTCGCAATGTTTACTGCGGTGTCGAAACCAAAAGTGTAGTCGGTGCCGGCCAAATCGTTGTCGATTGTCTTGGGACAACCCACGACCTTCACGCCTTTTTCACCAAGTTTCTTAGCGACGGAAAGAGTGTCGTCTCCGCCGATCGCGATCAGCGCTTCGATGTTGTGCCGCTTCAGGGTCGCAATACAAATATCCAGACCGTCGGGCTTCTTTGCAGGATTCGTCCGCGAAGTCCGCAGGATGGTGCCGCCGCGGGGCAGGATTCCGGCCACGGCTTCGAGATCGAGGACAACCGTTTTGTCCTCCATCACTCCACGCCAACCTTCGAGAAATCCGACAAACTCGTCGCTGTAATGGAAGCTACCTTTACGCACCACGGCGCGGATCACCGCGTTGAGTCCGGGGCAATCGCCTCCGCCGGTCAGAATACCTACTTTCATTGCCTGCTCCTTGGGGTCAAAAGTCAGTGTATTGCTTTGCCGTTCGTTTCAAGACACCTGGAAGTGACGCTGCGGATATCTGTGTAAAACGGAACAGTAAGATTATCATTAAATCCGCAAAGTCCGGGAAACGGATCCAGCGAGGGAATTACAATTCCAGATGCTGGCTACCGCACGAATTTTGCGAAGCATTTTTAAATAAATTGCGTTCGTGCGTCGGATTGTCCACAATACCTGCTTTTAGATAATCAGTTCTCATGCCGAAACTCTTACGGGTTCTGATGTGGATTTTTGTCGCCCTCAGCGGCGCCTTGGCTATTGCCACGATTGCCATTCATCGAGGCGAGCAGATCAACGCCATGTGGCTGGTAGTGGCCGCCGTCTGTACATACGCGATCGGCTATCGTTTTTACAGCAAATTCATTTCCGCCAAAGTTCTCGCCCTCGACGTTCAACGCGCCACTCCCGCCGAGCGCCTGGAGAATGGCCGCGATTTCGTTCCAACGAACAAGTGGGTGGTCTTTGGGCATCATTTTGCGGCGATTGCGGGACCAGGTCCCTTGGTCGGCCCCGTGCTGGCAGCTCAGTTTGGATATCTTCCCGGAACGCTTTGGATTCTCGCCGGCGCGGTCTTCGGCGGATGCGTTCAGGACTTCGTGATTCTGCTTTTCTCCGTCCGGCGCGACGGCAAATCCCTCACTGAAATTGCGCGCGAAGAAATTGGACGCGTCGGGGGATGGGTCGCCTATGTGTCTGTAATTAGCATCATCGTGATCCTGCTTGGCGTTTGTGCGTTGGTTGTGGTGAATGCCTTGAAGTCGAGTCCGTGGGGAACCTTCACGATCGCGATGACGATTCCAATCGCATTGCTGATGGGAGTTTATCTACGCCGCATTCGTCCCGGGCGAGTTCTGGAAACTTCCGTGCTCGGATTTATTCTCGTGATGCTCGCCATCTGGGGCGGACAATGGGCGTCGCAGACCCCGACGGTGGCGCACTGGTTCACTTTGACCGCGCCGACTCTGGCTATCGTGATTATCGTCTATGGTTTCGCAGCGTCGGCGCTTCCAGTGTGGTTGCTGCTGGCTCCGCGCGATTACCTCAGTACGTTCGTCAAGCTTGGGACAATCGGATTGCTCGCGGTTGGGATCATCGTGCTTCATCCCACATTGCACATGCCCGCGCTCACTCGTTTTGTCGACGGCTCCGGCCCGGTGTTTGCCGGAAATGTTTTTCCGTTCGCGTTTATCACCATTGCTTGTGGGGCCATTAGCGGATTTCATTCGTTGATCGCCAGCGGCACCACTCCGAAGTTAATCCGCAATGAGATCGAAACTCGCATGGTAGGTTACGGCGCGATGCTTGCCGAATCCATGGTCGCGATTATGGCGACGATTGCTGCCTGTGTTTTGCAGCCGGGAATATATTTTGCGATCAATAGTCCTGCAGGAATCGTCGGAAGCGCTCCGGAAGCGGCTGCGACCACAATCAGCAATTGGGGATTCCCGGTAGTCGCCGCGGACATGCACGCTCTCGCCCAGGCGGTCGGCGAGCAGACGCTCTACAACCGAACCGGGGGAGCTCCTGCGTTTGCTGTCGGGATGGCGCACATATTTTCTAACAGTCTGGGTGGCCAAGCTCTGATGGCGATCTGGTATCACTTCGCCATCATGTTCGAGGCGCTATTTATTCTTACCGTCCTCGATGCGGGCACGCGCGTTGGCCGCTTCATGGTGCAAGACGCTCTCGGTCATATCTGGAAACCCTTGGGCCGGACGAGTTGGTATCCCTCGATTCTGGCCACCAGTGCTCTGATCGTCGGCGCCTGGGGATATTTTCTGTGGCAGGGCGTGAAGGATCCGCTAGGCGGAATCAATTCACTCTGGCCATTATTCGGGATCGCGAATCAGTTGCTCGCGATAGTTGCGTTTTGCGTGGCCACCACCATCATCGTCAAGATGGGGAAAGCTCGCTACGCCACGGTCACTCTTACGCCTCTGGTTTGGTTGGTCGCAGTGACCTTCACGGCGGCGTGGCATAAAATCTTCGATCCGAATATTCGTATTGGATTTCTGTCCCATGCTCGAATGTTAGCGGCGAGCCGGGGAAGTGCGAGGCTGATTTTTAACGATCGCCTGGATGCTGCCGTGACGGGAATTCTAATCTCAATGATTGCCCTGATTCTGATCGAGTCAGCCATTACCTGGATTCAAGTCGTCGCCGGAAACAGGGAAGCGCGCATACACGAGGCGCCATTCGTAGCCACGCAATTCGCGGTGGAGCAATGACGACGAAAGCAGCAATCACAACTCCTGTCGAACAACGCTCGGCCAGGTTCAAGGGTGCACTCCAACTCCTGCGAGCAACCCTCGCTGAGATTTTCGACGAATCCGCCTACCAGCGTTTCTTGACGCGATCCGAACTGAATTCCAGCCGCGCGTCTTACGCAATGTTTGTCAAAGAACAGGAAATACGCAAAGCCCGCCAGCCAAAATGCTGTTGACCCTTTGACGCAGCCCGCACACTTGGATAGGCTGGATGTTCCGCATGAGTGAGCCAGCCATATCCGTTCAAGCCCTGCGCAAATCCTACGGCCCTTTGGAAGCAATCAAAGGCGTCGATTTCGAAATTCGTCCCGGGGAAGTTTTTGGACTGCTGGGGCCGAATGGGGCCGGTAAAACCAGCACGGTTGAAATTCTTGAAGGACTGCGTACGCGTTCCGGCGGGGAAGTTCGCGTACTAGGATTCGATCCCGAGAAACAGAAAAAGCAGCTCAAAGATCGTATTGGCGTCTGTTTGCAGGCCACCAACCTGCCGGAAAAAATTCGTGTCCGGGAGGCGCTTCAGGTCTACTCGTCTCTCTATTCGCAACATACGGACCAGAACCAGTTGCTCAAACGCCTGCAACTCGAAGATAAACGTGACGCCTTCTACGGCACGCTTTCCGGCGGACAGAAGCAGCGGCTCGCGTTGGCTTTGGCCATGGTGAATAATCCGTCGTTGCTTTTTCTAGATGAACCCACCACCGGTCTGGATCCTCAGGTGCGCGCGGAAATTCATTCTCTGCTGGAGCAGTTGCGTGGAGAAAATCGCACCATCCTACTGACGACTCACTACATTGAAGAAGCCGAGCGTCTTTGCGACCGCGTCGCAATCATGGATGAAGGCCGCATCATCGCTCTCGATACCCCAGCCAAGCTGCAGCAGCAGAGTCGCGCTGCGTCCACAATCGCGGTGACCTGTGATAAGCAGATTCCGGCGCAGCGACCCAATTGGGCGGAATCCATTGAGACGATTCTGGACGCAACGGGCCGCACCATGACCGTAGTCTCGCGTCGCCCAGCAACCACCCTGGTGGATTTAATCAAGTGGATCGATCAAAGTGGATTGGAACTGATCGATGTCCACCTGAAGAAACCTACACTCGAAGATGTATTTATCGAAATGACGGGAAAGCGTCTTCGCGAATGAAACCTTATCTTGCCCTGATCACGCTGGATCTCAAGCTGGCTCTCCGCCAGAAGTCCGTTCTGTTCTTCAATTATCTGTTCCCGTTCATTTTCTTCATTACTTTTGCTCAGATCGAACATGCGGACCGCGGTGGTGGCACCATGGCGCAAGTTCTCACCATGGTCATCATCTTGGGTGTGTTGGGCAACGGACTGTTCGGCGCGGGCATGCGCACGGTCCAAGATCGCGAATCGAACGTTCTGCGTCGCTACAAAGTCACTCCCATTACGCCGGCGCCGATCTTGATTTCGATGACCATTGTCGGCTGGATGTTATTCCTGCCGTTTGTGTTGTTGATGTTTTTTCTGGCGCACTTCGGTTATGGCATGCCGTGGCCGGCCAGCCTGGGATCGATCCTGATTTTTCTGACTTTGGGCATCATGGCGTTCCGCGCGATTGGGATGATTCTGGCATCGGTTGCAAATTCCATGCAGGAGAGCCAGATTCTCGTGCAACTGGTTTATCTGCCCATGCTCTTTCTGAGCGGCGCAACTTTCCCCACCTCCATCTTTCCGGACTGGTTGCTGACCGTGACGAATTTCCTGCCGGCCACGTATCTGGTGTCGGGACTACAGGGAATGATGTTGCGCAAAGGGCATGAGGGCTTGATCCAAAATCGTGAGGCGGCTGGCGCACTGCTGCTCACCATTGCAGTCGGTCTGTTCGTTTCTTACAAGCTTTTTCGTTGGGAGAAGGAAGAAAAAATCAGACCTGCCGCCAAGTTATGGATCGGTGCGGTGCTGCTGCCGTTCCTGCTTCTGGGGACATGGCAAGCGCATACCAGGCAGAACGCGAATAAAACCAGATCTCTCAATCGCCAACTCGCCCGCAGTGAAAGCTATTTGATTCGTGGCGCGCGCATTTTCGTGGGCAACGGAAAAGTAATCGAGTCCGGCGCGATCTTGATTCGCGACGGCAAGATCGCCGAAGTTTACGAAGGCGAAGGTCCGGATTTGAAGACAGTGAAAGCCACCCTCATCGAGGCCTCGGGCAAGACGGTGCTTCCCGGACTCATCGACGTCCACGTCCATCTTGGCGCTCCGGGTGGATTTCTAGAGGACATGAGCAGTTACCAGCTGGAGCCGGCGATGGAACGTCATCTTGCAGCATATCTTTATAACGGCGTAACCGCTGTGCGTAGCGTGGGCGATTCTTTGGACAGTGTGCTCAAGGTGCGCAGTGTAACGAATAGCGGCGAGAAATTGGGTGCCGAAGTCTTTACCTGCGGGCCTTTATTTACTGCGCCTGGCGGACATGGAACGGAATACTTCAGCCGCTTACCCGAAAATATGCGCCAGTCGGCACAGGCGCAATTCACTCGCCTTCCCGCTTCAGCCGATGAAGCCCGGCAACAGGTGGATGCGCTCAAGCATGTCGATATCGACTGCATCAAAGCCGTGATGGAATCGGGTGGCGGGTCCGAAGTGTTCAACCGGATGGATGTCGCTTACCTGCAAGCTATTGTCCAGCAAGCCCATACCGACGGATTGCCGGCTTCCGTACACACGGGCGATGCCCGAGACGTGTCTGACGCAGTTGCCGCTGGGGCCGATTCCATTGAGCACGGATCGTTCCGTGATGCTATTCCGGAGTCGGTATTTCAGCAGATGGTCAAGCAGAAGACGTTCTATGATCCCACTTTGAGCGTGGGAGAAGCATTCACAGATCTGGCCAGAGGCAACACGGAATTGCTCGATCGCTCTCTCGTCCAGCAGGTGGGACCAAAAGAATTGCTCGACGGCACAAAAGCTTTTCTCGCGTCCAAGGACGCCGAACCCATGCTGCAACAAATGCGTGCGTTTCCCTTCGACATGAAGACCGGCATCGAGAACTTCAAGCGCGCCTATCAAAATGGAGTGACCCTGGTGACGGGCAGCGATGCCGGCAACATCTTGGTCGTTCACGGGCCTACCGTGCAACGCGAGGTCGAGCTTTGGGTGCAAGCCGGAATTCCAGCGAGGGTGGCACTTCAGGGTGCGACCTACAACGCCGCACGCCTGTTACACGCTGAAAATCATATCGGTTCGATCCAAAAAGGCAACGACGCAGACTTGCTCCTGGTCGACGGAAATCCGCTGGACGATATTAATGCCATCGAGCGCATCGACATTGTCTTTTTTAAAGGCGAACACCTCAATCGCTCGGAGCTGTTCGATCAACCCTAGGAAATCTTTCTGGAAGTCATTTCTTCTTTTGCCCTTCTTTGCGATCTTTGCGGATTTTCTTGGCGCCCTTTGCGGTTAAAAGCTCTCGCGTGCAGCGTCACAAACTTCGCAGTAAACAGATCTTCCTCCCGTCCAATGCTAAACTTCTCACAATGCGAGTTCTCGGCATTGATTGCGGCACGGAGTACACCGGATTTGGCGTCGTGGAGCTTTGTCTCGACGGCAAGCTGCTCTGCCTCACTTGCGGAGCCGTGAAGCTTTCTCCTCGCGAACCGCTTCCGCTGCGGCTCTCCAGAATTTTCGAGCGTCTGGGCGCAATCATCCAGGAACACCAGCCGGACAATGTCGCCATCGAGGACATCTTTTTCGCGCTCAACGTGAAGTCCGCGCTCAAGCTGGGACAAGTCCGCGGAGTGGCCATGCTGGCTGCCTCGACCGCTGGATTGGCGGTCACTGAATATGCTCCCCTCACCATCAAATCCGCCGTGGTCGGCTACGGCAGGGCAGAGAAGCAGCAGGTGCAGCACATGGTCACGCGTCTCCTCAACCTCGCGGAGATTCCCGAGCCGCCCGATGCCGCGGACGCTTTAGCTATCGCCATCTGTCACCTGCACACAGCCGCGACGCTGGAACGCCAGCAGGCAGTAGGAAAATAAGCAGTTTTGTCATGCTGAGCGAAGTCTCTCGCGGTCGAAGGACCCTACCTGCGGCCAACTGCTTGGGTCAATGGGTTCTTCTCTGCAGGCTTCGTGCATTTTTGGCATAATCTTTCTTCATGCTTCCTCGCAAATTCAGCTATCTCCTGACACTTCTCGCGGCCCTCCTGCTTGTCTCTTCTTGGGGAGTAGCTCAAAGCGTCGAGGAGGTCACTTTCAAATTTGATTTTCCAGGCTCCGAGCCCGAACACTACATTGTGTCTGTTTCGTCAGACGGCCATGCCAGCTATGACTCGAACGGCAAGCTAACCCTGCAATCCGATGCAGGCGAGCCTTTTCACCTGGATTTCACTATCTCCCCGGCCACCCGCACCCGGATCTTCGACTTTGCCCAGAAGGCGCACTACTTCGAAGGGAAAATCGATTCCGGCAAAAAAAATATTGCAAACACGGGCGCGAAAGTTCTGATCTATAAAAATGGCGAGAAGAACACGGAAGCCACTTACAATTTTTCTCCACTCCCCGCGGTGCAGGACCTGACCTCACTGTTCCAGCAACTCTCGACCACACTGGAATTCGGCCGCCGGCTTGAGTATTACCGGCACTACCAAAAAACCGCCCTCGACGAAGAGTTGAAGCACATGGAGCAACAATCCAGCGAAAACGATCTGGAAGAATTAGCTGCCGTGGCTCCGATTTTGCGGCAAATCGCGACCGATCCTTCCCTGATGAACGTCGTCCGCGCCCGCGCCCAACGGCTGTTAGCGCTTCCGGTTAAATGACATCTGCATGACAATTTAAACCGTGCATCCACGCGTCATCAGAGAGATAATGGCTGCTCAAGCAGTTGGAGGTTTCCCATGTTGATGCGAAAGCTGCCCGTGTTCGCGGCTCTGGTTCTTTCCCTGTATTCGATCCCATCGTTTGCCGATTCGCAGGCGCGTATTGTGCGATTGAGTTCTGTAGAAGGCAATGTGCAGATCGACCGCAATCTGGGACAAGGTTACGAGAAGGCCTTCCTGAATCTGCCCGTCACGCAGGGGGTGAAGCTGCGCGTCAAAGGCGAGGGGCGCGCGGAAATTGAATTCGAGGATGGCAGCACCTTGCGCATTGTGGCGGAGACCCAGGTGGAATTCCCTCAATTATCCCTGCTGGAATCCGGCAGCAAAGCGTCCAGTGTGAATGTAGGGACGGGAACCGCTTACATTAATTTTGTTGGTGCGAAAGATGAACAGCTCACTTTGACCTTCGGCCACGAGAAAGTTTTGTTCAATCACGCAGCCCACCTCCGCCTGGACACAAATAATGCCGCCGCCGCGTTAGCAGTCTTCAAAGGCGACGTGCAGGTGCAAGCTCCTTCCGGCAGCCAGGATGTGGGCAAGAATCAGACGGTTAGTTTTGATCTTCGCAAAGATGACAAGTCGTCGGTGGCCAAAAATATCGACCCTAATCCCTACGATGCATGGGACAAATCTCAGGAGCAATATCACCAGCGGTATACCGCTTCGGCAGCCACCAACAGCTTCTCGCCCTACACCTACGGCACCAACGACATGGCGTACTATGGCAATTTTTTCAACGCCCCCGGCTACGGCATGATGTGGCAGCCCTACTTCGCCGGCGCGGGCTGGGATCCATTCATGGACGGCGCCTGGGCGTTTTCTCCGGGCATGGGCTACGGCTGGGTTTCGGCCTATCCCTGGGGCTGGACGCCATACCACTACGGCGCTTGGGCATTTGTTCCTGGCTATGGATGGGCTTGGCAGCCGGGTGGCGCCTGGACAGCCTTCGCCGCGGTCCCACGTGTGGTCAACCCGCCAAAGAATTTCATGATGCCGCAAGCACCGGTTGGTGCAGGGAAAAATACAATTATCGTGAACCGCGGGCCCGCCTCCACGCTTGCTGGGCGATCTTCGTCAAAACTTATGGTGCGCAATAATTCCGCAGGCTTGGGAATTCCTCGCGGCAGCATCAACAATCTGAGCAAAGTTGCTCAGAACGTCCAGCAGGGAGGGGAAATCAGCACCCGGATCCACACCGTGCCCGCAACGCCACGGCGTGATTTGGATCCGAGAGAGTCCCCTTCGCGATCTGGACCGGGGTTCTCGGGGCAACGGCCGAGGCCGCTGCCATCTCAAGCCGCACCGGCTCCGCCGGCTCCCGCTCATCACGGAAAATAGGACCATTCCAAGAAGCCAGGGGAATCTGCTTTCTCCATGTGGTAAGGGAGGCACCCGACGCTATCCCGTGTTCACCGTGCCACACCGTGTCTCAACAGCCGCGATTCCATAGAAGCAATTTACCCGCAACCGCCATGTAATCAATGGATTACTCAGTGGCCGCCATCGTGCCACCTCTCTGGGCAGGGTAGTACAAAGGGAGGCTGGTATGAAGCAATCAGATCGATTCAACGATGTAACAACCACAACGCGGCGCAACCCGGACACGACTTCGGATCCAAAGTGGATTGGGAAATACAGAGCAGCGATCCTGGGCAGTTCGCTCATGCTCGTTGGCTTGTTGGGAGTTTACGGATGCACAAAAAAATCGGAGCAGAACATATCGGCGCTGCCAACGGCGCCGCCAGTAGCAGCGAGTGCGCCGGTCGCGCCGGTCGTGACGGCTGCCGTTGCGCCGGTAGCGGCAAAAAGAATTGTGCAACGACGCTCTCCTACCGCAACCTATGCCAATGACGCATACGGAATCAGCTTCCGTTATCCACTGAGTTACAAGTTGAAGGCATGGGACGTTCCCACGGGCGACGCGAAACCAGCGGCGCTGGAAGCGTCAACGGGTGGCGATCCCGCCGAGGTCCCATTGGCGACAGTCCAGATGCCGCAAAGCATGTACCCCAAAACCGATTTCGACGATGGCTATTTCAGCGTGAGTGCCAATCGAAACCTGACGGAAAAAACCTGTCAGCAATCCGCGATGGTTGACGAGGATTCCAAAGTGATGACTCAAACCGTAAACGGAGTTCAATTCAACTGGACGGACAATTCCACCACCGAAGGCGATTATCACTCCGAATGGCGCAGCTACGCTGGCTTTGCCAACGGAGTCTGCTATCAGGTGCAGCTTGGGTTGTCCACTTCTGCGGTTCCGGACTCTGCGGATCAATCTACCGTCAAAGAAGTGAACAGCGCGCGAGTCTTCGCACGTCTTAATTCGATTCTTTCCTCGGTAAAGATCCGTCCGGTGGTAATGCCAACGCTCGAACCGCCGGCCCGGGCGTCAAGCGAGACTCCCGGCACTCCGGCAGTGGACGGCAATGCAACCATCGGGCAATCCACCGTACCGACGGTCGAAGCTCCGAAACAATAGCAGCGGATGGGCCTCGCTCACACGGGCGGGGCCTATCGCACTGCAATGCCTGCGTATCCCACCACCATGTCACGGTCGCCTGAAACATCGCCGGATGTAGCGTACTGAATCAACTCCGCCTTGCTCGCTTGCAAATGCTTCGCCGCAGTCAACATCACAACCGTTGGTCCCAGGCCGCACATGCTGATCTTTTCCCGCATGGCCACATCGAAAAGCTCTCGAGCATCGAGCGCAAGAATTTGGTCGATGGCCATGCGGTCCTTCACGCGTGTAACGGCATCGCTTTCGTAGTGGTTCATATCCGACGAAGCAATCATCAAAATGTGTTCAGTCTGTACCGCGAGAAATTCTCCAATGGCATTTCCCAACGCCTCGAGAACTTCAAAATCTCTGGTTCCCACGACAATGGGGACAAAGGCGAAATCCACCCGGCGCGCCTGCAAGAAAGGAAGTTGCACTTCGACTCCATGTTCGCCGCGATGAGCTTCGCTGTCCTCTGTGAGCAAAGGGGAGTGCTCCATGAGGCAGTCCGCTAGCCCAGTAGCAATGGCGGCTACGCCCAGCGGCGTTTCCCACCCACCCCGGCTCATGATCGAGAGTGGAGGCCCTTTCCCGGTATGGTTGGGGCAGAGAACAATACAACGTTGCGGAATGTTCAGGCGGGAGTAGACGGCACCCGCGACCGCTCCAGAGTAGACATAGCCGGCATGCGGCACAACGCAGCCAATCGCAGAAATTTGCTTCTTTGACGGCGAACTATAGGAAATGACCGCTGAACGAAGCTCGTAAGTATCGGCTGGATAAAAGCGTCCGGCCACGGCGGGATGGCGTATGAGTTCGGTCATGGATGCCTTCCGCACTTCTGCGACAAGGTTGCTTTTGGGTGGCGCGGCGCTTCAGCGCATGAGGCTATGCTCCCAACAATGCCCTCAGCAGAGCCGCACTCTTCTCTAACGACATCGCCTCCGCCCGCACCGTCGGCTTCACTCCAGCCTTCGCCAGTGCAGCCTTCAAAACGCTGGCGTCATACTCCGACTTCAAATTATTCCACAGCGTTTTCCGCTTCTGTCCGAAAGCCAACCGCAGGAATTTGATAAATGCTTCTTCAGGTACGCCCAACTCTTCGATCCGCGACGCCATGGTCAGCCGCACCACGGACGAATGCACTTTGGGCGGTGGCGAAAATGCATCCGGGGGAAGCGTGAACAAATTTTCCACTCGCGCATAAAGCTGGGTGGTCGCAGACAGAACCCCATACTCGCTCTTCCCCGGACGCGCCACCAGGCGGTCCGCCACTTCCTTCTGTACCATCAACACAATTGACTCGAAATATTGCCGATAGGAAAACAGCCGAAATAAAATATCGGAAGTAATGAAGTAGGGAAGATTGCCAACCACCCGCACCGCTTGCTGCGACTCCTCCAGTCCCGGACGCGTCATGCCCGGTTTCTGCCCAAAGATCGCATGAAAATCGATCGCCAGGACATCGCCTTCGATGATCTCCACATTCGGAGTCAATCCAAAATTCATGCGCAATTGTGCCGCCAACACCCGATCCAGCTCGATGGCAATCAACCGCCTCGCCCGCCTTGCCAGCAGGGAAGTCAACGCACCGCGGCCGGGACCAATCTCAAGCACGGTGGTTTGCGAAATATCGCCCAGAGCTTCCACGATGCGCATGGCGGCGGCGTCATCTACCAGAAAATGCTGGCCTAATTTTGGTTTAGCGCGAGTTGGCCGCGCGGCGGAAACCTTCGGCACATTGACCCTCTTTCTTTCCGGCTTTAAACTTGACCGTCACCCCACGCGAGTTCTGCAGCGAAAGCGTGAAGCCTTAATAATAGCTTGCGCCGGAAGACCGTGCTTTAGACCACAGGAGTCACGCTCACTATGCACATCGCCTTTGCCGCCTCGGAGTGCGTCCCATTCTCGAAAACCGGCGGCTTGGCGGACGTGGTCGGCGCTCTTCCCAAGGCCCTCGCCGCCGCTGGACATCGCGTCAGTGTCTTCCTTCCGCGCTACCGTCAGACCAAACTGCCCGATCCGCAGACAGTCGTCCGCAGCATCACCATTCCATTCGATGACCACTATCGCTTTTGTTCAATGATCAGCGGTGGCAACATAGACGGGATCCGTTATTATTTTGTCGAGTACCCCGCCTATTTCGATCGGGAAGCAATCTACGGCGGCGCTGCCGGGGATTATCCCGACAATGCCGAGCGTTTCGCGCTATTTTCCCGCGCTGTTCTCGAAGCTACAAAAATTCTCGGTGTGCCCGATATCTTTCATTGCCATGATTGGCAGACCGCTTTAATCCCAGTTCTACTGCATACGCAATATGCTTCGGACCCGGCTTTTCGCAATGTTGCGACCGTCTTCACCATCCACAACATCGGCTACCAGGGCCTGTTCTCGCCGGACACGCTCCCGCTGCTCACTCTCCCCTGGGACCTGTTCACGATCTCGAAGATGGAATTTTTTGGCCAGGTAAATTTTCTGAAAGGCGCGCTAATCTATGCGGATTTCGTCACCACGGTAAGCCGCAAATACGCCCAGGAAATTCAGACCACCGAATTCGGCTTCGGACTCGACGGCGTTCTGCACGATCGTGCGTCGACGGTCACCGGTATCCTGAACGGCGTCGACTATGACGAGTGGAGCCCGCAGGCCGACAAATACACCATCGCGAAATATTCCCCCGAAGATTTGTCTGGCAAGGCCAAATGCAAGCAGGACCTGCTCAATAGCTTTGGCATGATTAACGCCGATCCCAAGTTGCCGATTATCGGCATCATCTCGCGTTTCGCCTCACAAAAAGGATTCGATCTGATCGCGCAAATTGTAGATCGTCTTGTCCGTGAAGATTTGTTGATCATTGGCATTGGCAGCGGCGACAAAAAATATGAAGAGATGTTCTTGCGTCTCAATAAGCAATTTCCACAGAAAATTGCCGTCAAGATCGCCTACGACAATCCGGTCGCGCACAAAATTGAAGCGGGCAGTGATATGTTTCTCATGCCGTCGCAATACGAGCCCTGTGGCTTGAACCAGATTTATAGCTTGAAGTACGGTACCGTGCCGATCGTGCGCGCCACCGGCGGCCTCGATGACACGATCGAATCCTGGGACACCCGCACCGGCAAAGGCACTGGTTTCAAATTTTCCGAATTCAGCGGCGAGGTTTTGCTGCTCACGATCAAGAATGCCCTTCTCGCCTTCCGCGACCAGACCTCATGGCAAACCCTCATGCGCAACGGCATGAAAAAAGATTTCTCCTGGGACGCCTCGGCCAAAGAATACATTCGCATCTACGAACGAGTGAAACAAACCCGGCCATCATCGATCTAAAATTAATATTCACTCCGTATATCAAAGCATCGTGCCCATCCTTTTTTTGCGGTTTATGCGAAAGAGGGCAGGGCTTTTGACCTTGCTGAAATTAGGATAGAGCCAGAATGGTGGAGCCCGGGAAGGGTGCGCCCTTCCGCCCTGCCATCAATTTCCCAAACCGACTTATGGCAATCTCCACCGAAGCTGTGTTTTACTATCCCGGCAATGAACTTCAAACGCGGACTCCTAATTCTTCTCCTTTGTACGCTTCCGCTTTCCGCACAAAATCTTGCGGATCGCCTCGGCTACCCTCCCGGCACAAAATTAATTATTGTTCACGCTGACGACCTGGGTGTGACCCACGCCGTAAATGCCGCGGCCATGAAAGCTATCGAGGGAGGAACGATCAATTCCGCTAGTCTGATGGCGCCGTGTCCCTGGTTTCCAGAGATGGCCGACTATGCGAAGTCCCATCCAGATATTGATTTCGGACTACACCTCACACTGACTAGCGAGCGAGTGTATTACCGCTGGGGCCCTGCGGCTTCTAAAGACAGCGTTCCGAGTTTGGTGGACAAAAATGGATATTTCCACCATGACTGGGACCGCACCGGACCCATCAATCCGAAGGAAGCGGAAATAGAACTGCGCGCCCAGATCGAACGTGCGATTGCTATGGGTGTCCATCCCACGCATCTCGATTCGCATCAGTACCGGCTGATCATGAGTGGCAAAGATTTATTCGACGTGATGCTGAAAGTGGCGCACGAATACAAGTTGCCAATTTTCGTTACCAGAGATTGGTTCGCAACGTATCCCTATCTGGAAAAAAGTTTGGGACCTGAGGATATCGTGCTCGACCACACAGTGACGATCGGCCCCGAAATTCCCGCGGAAAAATGGGCGGATTTTTATCTGAATGCCCTTAAAAATTTGCAACCCGGCGTCACCGAATTCGTAATCCACCCCGGTTTTGACGACGAGGAACTTCGCGCTGCCACCAAAGAACGCTCTACCTGGGGCGCAGCCTGGCGCCAACGAGACTATGATTTCTTCACCAGCGACCAATTTCGCGCGGTCCTGGCTCAACAGAAAATCAAGTTGATCACTTGGCGCGAGCTGGCCAGCGCCTACGCGCACAAATGATCTGCCGGGTCGTTGCAAGACCGTTGGGGAATAAATAACTGCGTGGCCCATGGGGCCGTTCAAGCGAAGCTCGGGTGGGGTATTCTCGAGCGATCTAGATTTCCAGAATCACCGGCATGATCAGTGGTCGTTTCTGTGTCTGTTTGGAAATGTAGCGCTTTAGGTCGGTGCGGATCTTTTCTTTGATCACACCGTAATCTCTTTTTTCTTCGTCGCTGGATAATTCGAGCGTCTCCAACAGAACTTGGCGGGCGCCTTCCATCAGGCCTTCGTCGCCGGTGTTGAAGCCGCGAGTCACGATTTCGGGCGTGCTCTCAAC
Source organism: Terriglobales bacterium (assembly GCA_036271275.1). Lineage (GTDB taxonomy): Bacteria > Acidobacteriota > Terriglobia > Terriglobales > Acidobacteriaceae > DATBAX01. The sequence goes on along the minus strand of DATBAX010000180.1, from coordinate 13,070 downwards.
TCGTCCCGTGAGCTTGTTGATGGCGATGATGGGAAGCACGATGCCGTCTTCGCTCAAGTGACGACGGTCTTTCACGATTAAGTCTTCGACGACATCTGTACGCGATCCGGAGTCGATGCAGACGCGGCCTACGTTGACACGTCCAGCTTTGCGGGCTCCGAGTTCGTCGAACTCGAGAACGTCGCCGCTTTCGATCAGAATTGCCTGCCCTACCGAACCCTTCATCGCTCCGGCCATTTCCGCGTGCAACTTCAACTGCCGGTATTCGCCGTGGACGGGAATAAAATATCTCGGCTTCACCAGATTAATAATCAGCTTCAATTCTTCCTGGCTGGCGTGTCCGCTGACGTGGATCGGCGGGTAGGAGCCGTCGTCGTAAATCACGTGTGCCTGGCGACGGAAGAGGTGATCGATCATGCGATAGATGCCCTTTTCGTTGCCCGGAATGATGCGCGAGGAAAGAACGACGGTATCGCCTTTTTCTATCTTGGCGTGTTTGTGATTGTCGACAGCTGCCCGTGACAATGCCGACATGGGTTCGCCCTGTGTGCCGCTGATCAGAACGCAAACTTTCTCAGGCGGAAAGTTCTTCAACTCGCCGGGATGGATCAGCAGACCTTCAGGAATTTCTATGTAGCCAAGGTCTTCGGCAATTTCCGCCGAGTTGTTCATGGAGCGTCCGAGGAAAGCGATTTTGCGTCCGTGCTCCCAGGCCATCTCGACAGCGAGTTTTATGCGGTGAATCGAAGAAGAGAAGCACGAAATAAACAGACGCCGCTTGGTGTGCACAAACACTTCATCGAACTTGCGGTGTACGGCGCGTTCGCTGGGCGTGTATCCCTTGCGCTCGACGTTGGTTGAATCCTGAAACAGAGCTAGCACGCCCTCTTTGCCATACTCCGCAAACGCGTGCAAATCGAAAAGCTTGTTGTCGGTCGGAGTGGGATCGACTTTGAAATCGCCGGTATGAATAAGCACGCCGAGAGGGGTGTGGACCGCGATGGCCACACAATCCACCAAACTATGCGTAACGCGAATGGGATGAATTGTGAAAGGCCCAAGCTTGAAGCGTTCGCCGGCACGCATCTCGTGCAGAACGGCGTCTTCCAGCAGGCCGTGCTCTTCGAGCTTGTCTTCTACATACGCGAGTGTGAACTCGGTCCCGTACACCGGCACGTTCAATTCGGAGAGGACGAAAGGCAAAGCGCCGATGTGATCTTCATGTCCGTGAGTGAGCACGATGCCGCGAACTTTGCTGCGGTTCTCGGTCAGGTAGGAAATATCGGGGACAACAATGTCGACGCCGAGGAGCTCAGCTTCGGGGAACATGAGTCCGGCGTCGATGACAATAATGTCATCGTTCCAGCGGATGGCCATGCAGTTCATCCCGAACTCGCCCAGGCCGCCCAGGGGCACAATATGCAATTTTCCAGTTGGCATTGAAGTAATGATGCTAGCACAGGAAGTGTACGGAACATGCATTCTCGCGGCGGTCATGCGCCATGACAACCTCCGCAGGGAACTGGTTTTTGCCGGCACGAAGGCGTAACGTTAAATCAGATGGCGGAGCAATTGTCCAAATCGTGGCTGCGTGGACGCATCGAGAATGGCCTACGGCGGGGCTTTCAACATGCCTACGAAACCGTGCGCGTCGATCAATCGAAGTTCCTGCTGCAACTGCGCTCTGCCTATGGATTGCCCATCACCAGTTTTCAAGGGCTCTATTCGGTGGACATGCGCGTACTCGATCAGGTTGCGGAAAAAGTGATTCGCGGCGGAATGAAGATGGCCGCAGTCGAGGGCGCAGGCTTCGGGTTGGGCGGTGCAATCACAATTGTGCCGGATCTTGGAATTCTCGCCGGAATTACGCTGCGGACCATTCAGAAGCTCAGCTTGATCTACGGATTCGAATTCAACACCGACGACGAAACGGCCGAACTTTGGGTAGCCGCTGCGACCGCCGCGGGCGTGGACATCAGCCGCGAGATGCTGGAGAAAGAAGTCATCAACAAGTTTGTGCCACGCGTGATCCAAAGAATTGCCGTAAAAGCCAGCACTGAAGTGGTGGAGAAGTGGGCGGGACGCGTGATTCCACTGGTCAGTTCGGTGATCGGGGCGGGGCTGAATTATTATTTTGTGCGCGCGTGGGGAAAGCGGGCAGGATCGCATTTTCGTCAGCGCCATCTGGAAATGCGTAGCAAGATGCTGGCGGCAGCAAGGCATCGGGTGATCGAGGCGACGCCGATTGCGAAGCTAGCTGGGGAAGCTTCTAGCTCCTAGCCAAACCTTGGTTTTGGGCGGAGCGGCGCTTTAGTGCCGTTTGGTCGCAGAACTTATCTTAGCCACTCTTCCAGCTCAGTCCCCTGGTCGGTCTTTTCGTCGCGATATTTCACGATCACCGGTGTGTACAGGGACAAATTCCATTCTTCGCCTTTACCTTTTTTCACGGCTCGCGAACCGGGGACGACCACCGCATTTTCTGGGACTTCCAGTCCATGATCGGCCGTCGCGCGATAAACTTCGCCCTTCACCAAATCATAAAGTGGAGTCGAACGAGTAAGGATCGTTCCTGCTCCCAGCACGGCGCGCTTCCGCACCAGCGTGCCTTCATAAACACCACAGTTGCCGCCTACCATCACGTCATCTTCAATGACAACCGGAGATGCGCTAATCGGCTCCAGCACTCCTCCAATCTGGGCCGCCGCGCTCAGATGCACGCGTTTCCCAATCTGCGCGCAGGAACCGACCAGCGCGTGCGAATCGACCATGGTGCCTTCGTCCACATATGCGCCGACATTAATAAACATCGGCGGCATGCAAATCACCGTGGGAGCGACATAGGAGCCCAGTCGTACGGACGATCCGCCGGGCACAATACGCACACGATCGCGGACGGTAAATCGGCGGGCTGGAAAAGTGTCTTTATCGACGAACGATAGGCTGGCATCCTGCGCGCTCTCACTGAGTTCGCCGAGGCGAAAGCCCAGCAGAATGCCCTGTTTCACCCAGATATTGACGACCCAGCGGCCATCGATCTTTTCCGCGGCGCGAATCTTTCCCTGAGTGAGCTCGTCGCGGAAGTCCATGAAGATCTGGCGCGCGTCATGAGTACGTTCAACTTCGTCCAGCGAAGCCAGACGTTCAATCGCAGATTTGAGGGATTCCATCTAGGCAAGTATAGAGGAATTTCAGATTGGGGATTTTAGATTGCAGATTTAAAGAGGTAGAAGTCAGAATGTAGAAATCAGAAGTCGGAATTTAAAATCGCGTTCAGAATCTCATTTCTGCGTTCTGACTTCTGCATTCTGACTTCCCACCTCTCCAATCTGAAATCCCGTTCTCAAATGCATTTGCACTCGCTCCGAATCAACACGTTTTGCATGGCGTGCGACGTTTCCCGTGCCTCGCTGAGGTTTGCATACGGGCCGTGCCAGCGTGAGTGGTTGGGATCGTGTCCGGCAGGACGGCCTTTGCCGTGATTGCATTGTCCGCAATTCGAGCGATGGAGAACGATTTTATGCGGCCCCGCGAGCCAGTTTTCGTAGACGTAAAAACTTGCTGGTTCAGCTGCCGCAGGTTTTGCGATAAGTCCCGCTTCCGCCGCGATCTTCTGTAACTTTGAACGCGTATCGCGGCGCATGGGCAATAGCGGCAGACGATAAACCTCTTCGATTTTTCCCATCATCGCCAGAACCGCCTTCACCGGCAGCGGGCTGGACTCCATGAAATTTGCCTGCATCAGCGGCAGGAATTTGCGCATAATTTTCCGGGCCGCGTCCCAATCGTTGCTCATGGCAAATCGGATCATGGCTGACATCTCGTGCGGAATCTCGTTGGACGCTACAGAAATCAGACCGACGCCGCCCAGCGCGAGTACCGGGAGCGTGACGGCATCGTCGCCAGACAAAACTGTAAAGTTCTCCGGGACCAGATTGCATATCTCGGCAATCTGATTCATTACGCCACTGGCTTCTTTGACTCCAGCGATATTCGGAATTTCGGTCAACCTTAGGAGAGTGGCCGGTTCCAGATTCGCTCCGGTGCGTCCCGGGACGTTGTAGAGAATGAGCGGCTTGTCGACAGCTTCCGCGATTGCGCGAAAATGCTGGTACTGGCCTTCCTGCGTGGGTTTGTTGTAGTAGGGGCTGGCGGTGAGAATGAAATTCACTCCTGGACGCGTCGCCACTTCTTTGGCTTTGGCAACCGCTTCTCGCGTCGAATTGGACGTTGCGCCAGCAACGATGGGAACGCGTCCGGCGGCGACTTCAATCGTGACATCGACCACGCGCAGCCATTCGTCGTGCGTAAGTGTCGGGGTTTCTCCGGTGGTGCCACAAGGCACCAGAAAATCAATGCCCGATTCGATTTGCCACGAGACCAGATTGCGAAGGGCAGTCTCGTCGACCGAGCCGTCCTGTTGGAATGGAGTAACTAACGCCGTACCGCATCCACGGAGTTGCATGATACTAAGATAACGCTAACCGGCTTGTGCAAACAGATATTTAAGATTGAGGATTTCAGATTGGCAGATTTCAAGAGCCATTGAGCTCCAAGGCCGTCAAATCTAAAATCACCAATCTGAAATGACGGTTTGGCGAGCAAGCACTACACCTCTCGCCAGATATCTTTGAAATCAAAGCATCCCTTCTTGCCGGACAACCATTCCGCGCCTCGCACTGCGCCCTCGGCGAATCCGCGGCGGGATTTCGCATCGTGGCAAAGATAAATTCTGTCGTTTGTTGAATCGAGAATGAGCTCGTGCAGGCCGACGACTTCGCCCTCGCGAAACGAAGTAATCTCGAGTTCTTTGCCGGAGACTTCCTTGACGACTTTTTGCACCATCATCGCAGTGCCTGAGGGCGCGTCTTTCTTTTGCGCATGATGGCGTTCGAAAATCTGTCCGGAATATTGGTGCTGCAATGCCGCAGCCGAGGCGCGCGCCACTTCATAAAACAGATTTACGCCAATCGAAAAATTCGCGCCGTACAACAATCCGGATCCATTCTGCTCGACCAGCTTGCGAATGTTTGGCAGGTTGCCAAGCCATCCGGTGGTGCCGACAACTAGGCTGTGACCGCCGTTGACGCAAGCCTCAATATGCCCAACCACTTCATGCGGCGTGGTGAAATCGATGATGACGTTAACGCCGTCGAGTTTTTGCGAGGTTAATCCGGACGCGCCACGATTGTCCGCCGAGCGCATCACCTCAACTTTGTGTCCTCGTTCATGCGCGACTTCCGCCACCAACGAGCCCGTCTTGCCGCTGCCTAATAGAAGAATGTTCATAGTTCAACCTATGCGAATACTTCCGGGTCGAGGTCCGAAAAAAATGCCTTGTGCAGGCGCTGAATCACGCCGGGTACCGCGTCTTCCTCGATTACAAACGTCAGATTAATTTCCGACGCGCCCTGCGAAATCATTCTTATTTTAACGTCTGCTAGCTCGCCAAACACACGCGCGGCAATGCCGGGGATTTCCCGCAAATTTTCACCCACCAAGCAGACAATCGCTTTGCGGCCTTCATATTTTACGTCTGCCAACTTGGCCAGGTCGGCGGCCAGTGCGGGAATCGACTCGTTGGAATCGACGGTCAACGAAACGCTGACTTCCGAAGTTGACACCACATCCACCGGAATATGATGCCGGTCGAAAGCGTCAAAAATCGATTTGAGAAAGCCGTGCGCCAACAACATGCGCGGGGCCGCGACATCCACAATAGTGATGCGTTTTTTTGCGGCGATGGCCTTAAAAAAATTGCGGCTGTGCGCGCCCCGAGCGGTGATGCGCGTGCCTTCACAGGTTGGATTCCTGGAATTAAGAATGTATACGGGAATATTTTTCTGGATGGCGGGTAAGACCGTCGCTGGATGCAGAACTTTGGCCCCGAAATAAGCCAGCTCGGCCGCTTCATCAAAGCTAATGACTTTAATTCGCCGGGCGTCCGGACAAATATTGGGATCGGTCGTCATCATGCCATCGACGTCCGTCCAGATTTCGATTCTCTCGGCATCGAGTCCAGCGCCCACGATTGCTGCGGAGAAATCCGATCCGCCGCGGCCTACGGTCGTTGTCACGCCAGTTTTGGTGGCGCCGATGAATCCGCCCATGACCGGTACGCGGCCATTGTCTAGCAGCGGCTGCACCTTCGCGCGAAGATTTAAATTGGTTTCTTCGAATAAAGGTGTCGCGCGAGTGTGAGAATTATCGGTGACAATGCACTTTCGCGAATCGACCAAAGTGGAAGGAAGTCCGTGGGCCGAAAGGCATGCCGTGACCAGCTTGGCGGAAAGCATTTCTCCGTAAGCCGCAACGTTGTCAGTAGTGCGTAAAGTTAGTTCGCCAACGGCGGCGATCCCTCGCAGCAATTCATCCAGCGCTTCAAGATCTGCGCCCAGATCGCTGTGAAATTGAGTGAAGAGTGCCGTGCCGAGCAGTTCGCCTGCGGTGTTGTAATGACGTTCGCGCAGGTCGCGCGAGAGTTTGAGGGCCGCTTCCGAATCGCCCGAACCCGCTGCGCGAGCCATGGCCAGCAGTTGGTCCGTGACCTTGGCCATCGCGCTGACCACAACGACCGGCTTTTGTTTAAGCCGCTCCTTGACGATGCCGGCGACGCGCTCGATCGCTCGCGTGTCCCCCACCGAGGTGCCGCCGAATTTCATGACGATCATTGGCGCAGCTTCCTCGGCAATGGCTGGAAGTTAATCGAGATATCCCTGGACTTTAAGCAACTCGGCATTCAGCAACGCCGCGCCGGCTGCTCCACGAATGGTGTTGTGTGAGAGCACCGTGAATTTCCAATCTAATACACCGCAGGGACGCAATCGTCCGACAGTAGTCGTCATTCCGTGACCACCATCCACATCTAATCGCGGTTGCGGACGGTCCGCTTGCGTAACGTACTGGATGGCTTTTTCCGGAGCATTAGGCAGTTTCAGTTCCTGCGGCACACCGGAGAACTCATTCCACGCAGCGATCACTTCTTCAGCGCTTGCCTTCTTTTTCAATTTCAAAAAAACCGATTCCGTGTGTCCGTCTTCGACTGCGACGCGGTTGCACTGGGCGCTCATGGCAAAGTCCGCAGAAGCAATTCCGGAGCCATTCAATTTTCCCAGGAGCTTCCGCGTTTCTTCTTCCATTTTTTCTTCTTCTTTGGGGATGTAGGGAATCACGTTGCCCAAAATGTCGAGTGAAGGAACTCCCGGATATCCCGCCCCACTCACGGCTTGCATGGTGACGACGTTAATCGTGTCGATCCCAAAATGTTCCTGCAGAGGTTTCAGCGCAATCACCAACCCAATGGCGGAGCAATTTGGATTGGTCACGACAAATCCTTTTGACTGTTTTCGCCAAGTCTGGCATTCGACCAATTTCACGTGATCGGGATTCACTTCCGGAATCACCAGTGGCACGTCTTTTTGCATGCGGAGCGCGCTTGAATTCGTGATGACGGCGTGTCCCGCGGCCGCGAATTTCGGTTCCATCTCCAGAGCAATCGCGGTATCGAGCGCGGCAAAAATCACCTTCGGTGCGCCATCGGGGGTAGCTGGAGACACACGCATCCCGCCGATCTTTGAAGGCATGGGCGTCTTCAAACGCCACCGTGTGGCCTCGCTATAAAGCTTGCCTTCCGAACGGTCAGAAGCCGCCAGCCACGCGACTTCGAACCAGGGATGGTCCTCCAACAACTGCACAAAGCGCTGACCGACAACACCGGTCGCGCCGAGAATTCCGATTGGGATTTTCTTCGACATAAGCGTTGATTAGAATTCTACAACAGGGATTGAGCTGGGCGAAGGTTACTGCCGGGGGCTGATGTCGGTTCCAAAAGAATATTCATTGAGCGGGCCAAAGCGCTTCTTCTCCGCATATAGCCGCCATCGCCGCCATACGATGCGCAAGCTGGCCATGATCGGAATGGAAAGATAAACCCCCAACACGCCGGCAATCTCGGCGCCAGCCAATACGCCAAAAATCGCCGCCAGCGGATGCAGTTCCAAACTTCTGCCCATGATGCGTGGGGAAACGATGTAATCCTGAATCAAGCGCCAAGCGGCCAGGAAAATCAGGATCAGAAGCCAATGCTGTCCGGTCAAAAGCGCGACCGCCATGATTACTGCCGCTGCTAACAGAGGTCCAACCACAGGAATGAATTCCATGGCGCCGCCGGCCGAACTAAGAACCAGCCAGTAAGGCACTTGCATCGGTCCGAGAAAAGAGAGGTAGACGACGAATGAGAAAAAAGCCAGGGTCAATTGCGCCCGAATGAATTGGGCAAGCATTTGATTGAGATCGTCCAACACGCCTTGCAGAAATTCACGCTGCGCCTTGGCATGCATGAAAGAAAGAATGACTTCGCTGAAGCCACGCCCATCCTTGAGAAAAAAAGCCGCCAGAATTGGGACCACAATAATCAGCCAGGATTGTTGCGCCACCTGCGCCACGTGGATGCCAACATTCTGGGCAATGCTCAACAAAGTGCTGCGATGGTTGAGCAGGAATTTCTGAATCATGGTGCTGGTGGCTTCGTCCCAGCCGCGTTCCTGCCCGATCTGTTTGGCAATATTTCCCGAACTTACGTTGTCCAAAAGTTTCGGTAATGATTCCGTCAAACGTTGCGTCTGGCGCGCGATCTGCGGCCCCACGAAAAAGAAAAATGTTACCAGCAGAATAAGCAGAAGCAAATAAATGACGGCGATAGCCCAGCCGCGGCTTTTCGTCCATTTTTCTATGCGAGACACTGCCGGGTCGACCAGATATGCGAAGAACACAGCAAACAGGAATGCAATCAGCGTGTAGTGAGCGACGTACAGAAAGCCCAGCACCAGTGCGAAAAGCAGCACTGTGATAAGTACGCGGGTGGTGCGTGAGTCGACGAGAGACATAGGCCCAATGACTCGGAGTTATACAGCAGCGAGGTTCAGTCTCGAATTACTTCTGTATTGTCTCCGGCTACGACAATCCTTACCAGCTTATTATGGTCATCCAGCCAGAGCGTCCAGTCCCCAGTGTCGCCCTTTAGAATATAGCGGCTGACCGCTTGCTCGGTTCCATGGAGCGTAAGTTTGTCGTTCCCGGAAAACTCCATGCTCACCGACAATGACGCTCTGCCATGCGGATTGATCGCGCCAAAGTGCGTCTTCTGGTCCTTGGGACACTGAACTTCGCCCTTTTGCTGGCGGCATCCCATAACCAGAAACTTCCACGCCAGAACCTCCCTTTGGATGAAGAAATAATCGTCCAGGATGCTGGTCGAGGCAGGCACCATAAACGGTTGCTCTTCAGCTTTGTCGCCGGGATGATTGGTCACGCTTTCAATCAGGAAATCGTCTTTGGGCGCGACTACGGCTTGCGTCTTGCCGGGAACCAGTTCTTTCCATTCGTATTTTTTTAGTTCGCCCTTGGCATTCAGTTGCAGTTCAGAAGATTGGTCTGCCTGTTCCTGGCCTTGCTCGGCTTTGAATTCTGAACTGATCGAGCTGCCCGTGGAAGTTTGCTGGATGGAAAAAGTTTCTGTGGCCACGCGCTTTCCACTGATCAAAACGCCAAAGGACCCAGAGTCCACAACCGTGCCGGCATCCTTGCTGGGCTCTTTGGCTGCCGCAGTCGAGGCCAATCCCGCACAGACTGAAATCAAAACCAACGCTTGTCTAAATTTCACTTCGCTACTCCTGAAGTCTTCAAATTCAGAATCACCGGCTTGTCTAGCGAAACTCCAGACGGTTGGCTACTTCTGTGGCCACTGTGTCTACATCTTTGCCGCTGGTTTCAATCCTCAAGCTGGCAGCCATGTAACCTTCTCGTCGTGCCCCATGCAATTGCCGAAACTGCTCCTGATCACGGCGCAGCGGACGATCAATTTGTTGCTCCTGGCAGCGCCGAAACAGTTCATCTACCGGTGCGTCCAGAAAGACCGTCGGAATTCCTGCCTTTTCCAACAGCGCAACATTCTCCGGTTGTACAAACGCCCCACCACCCAGCGCGATTACTACAGGAGACGAACTGAGTTCCGATAGCAGTTCGCGCAACGCGGAGTGTTCGGCCTGGCGAAATTCCGTTTCCCCCGATTGCCGGAAAATCTCCTCAATCGTTCGTTTTTCACGGGACTGGATGCGCTCGTCGAGGTCCACAAACAGCCACCCCAGCTGCCGGCCCAACGCCTTGCCCACACTGCTCTTGCCTGCGCCCATAAAGCCCACCAGGCACACCGCCCGCACGGCGGGAGCACCCGCACTCGCGGAGGAACTTTCCTCCGGCAGCGAACCAGGGATGGCTTTCATGGCCTCAGATTGCCAGGGACGGCAATCCATCCGCCCGGCTAGTTAGTTTGGCGTTTCTTGAGGTGAATTTTACCACTGAAGGAAAACAACTTAACTGAAGATGCAGCCTTGCCGACCGTACCCGCGAAGGCACTCCCCGCCCTGATCGGAAACGATGTGTGCTTGGGCTGGAGTGAAAAATCGCTCACTACTTTCCCTTGCTCGGAACGAGCAGTGACATCGATGGAAGCATCGCCGGGAGCAGTGGCCTCTATGTCGCCGGTATGGCTGGTCAGGGAATACTCGCCCTCACCGCCGAAATCGCCGTCATAGTTGATTTTGCCGCTGCTGGAGTTTACTTCGACCAGAGGTCCGCTCACGGAGTTGAGGACCACATCGCCACTGAGCGAAGTGATTTCGACATGTCCATCGACCACGTTCGTCAACGTGACGGGGCCGTTCAATGTTTTGACGTGAACATGCCCATCGGCAAGGTCTCGGACATCGACATTGGCGGTGTTGCTCTCGAGAATTACGTCGCCATGAAGTTTTTCCACATGCAAAGGGCCGGTCGCCGAATGCAGTGTGACGCTGGCGTCGGCCGGAACAACAACTTGATATTCAACCTGTCCTGTAGTCGTGTCGGCGCCGGGAAGCAGATGCGAAAGCAGCGTTACGCGGCTGCCACTTTGTCCCCGATCGACTTCTACTTTGTCGGAATGCAGGATGGCCGTCACCAAGACTTCTTTTCGCGCGCCGGCTTTCACCGAAATAGGGCCGTATTGATTGATGATCGAAATGCTGGCTTTGCGGCCAACCTTGAACCGATATTCCTTATGCTCCTCAGCGGTTGCAAATACTACCCCGACGAGAACCATGACTACGACGAGTTGCGCGGCGCGCTGCCTGCTCAACATATTGACTCTCCCCGAAACGCCTGCGGATTAAGCATCCGCAGGTCCGACTTAGAAATTATGGCAGAGGACGGTCTTCGGCCATTTCGTAAACCATGGCCCTCTGCTCGTACGCATTTGATAAGTATTGTTGTGCTTCCTCGTCATTCGGATTGTCTTTCACGGATGCTTCCGCATCCCGAATGTAGGAATTCACATCCTGCAAATTCGCTTTGTAAGCCGCTTCCATAGCAGGCGCTCTCTGCGCTACCGACTGGAGCAGCTGTTGATCGGCTGCTGCCTCTGCCGTGCCAGCCGGCGCTAACTGGGTCTGCGTCGCGGGGAGATTGTAAGCCACCTGCCCCGTCCTTGAATCATGATTGCGCTCGTAGCTCACGACGCCGGCGGTCACCAGCAGGGCGGCTGCTACGGGCAACAGCCATGCGGAACGCCAACGGCTCGGAAATGCATGCACCTTCGCCAATTCGCTGTGCGGATTCTTACGAATCAAACCTTCGCGGATCAAAGCGATTTCGATCGAGTTCCAAACGCGCGGACTCGGGTCCTCGAAAGCCTGCAGCGCACGGGCTTGCTTCGAAATGGCATTGAGGTCGGCTACCAGACTTCTGCAGGCGGAACAAGACCGCAAATGCTGCTCTTGTTCAAATTCACGGTCGCCCTCAGTAATGTCCGGCAGAACCAGTTCAAATTCTGCGCAGTTCATACTGCCACTCTCCCCGATACCGCTCTTTTGGAACTCCTCACGGCTTGGTGGCCTTTTCGGCTCTGCTCGTTTTGAGGAGCTCGCGCAACTTCATGCGTGCTTTGTGTAACTGCGACTTGCTGTTGCCGATGGAACATCCAACCATATCGGCGATCTCATTGTGTTCGTAACCTTCGACATCATGCAATACAAAAATCGTGCGATACCCGGGCGGCAGGGCCTCTATCACGCGCTGCAGCTGCAAGCGGTCGATTGAACCCGCCAGATTCAAGTCCAAGCCCCCGAGTTCCTTCTTCGGAGCGTCTTCCTCGGTCTCCAGGGTGTCGTCGATCGGCACTACTGGCAGATTCTTCTTCCGTAATTGCATCAACACGACATTGACTGCCATGCGATGCAGCCAGGTCGAAAACGCGGACTCGCCGCGAAACGTCCCAATTTTCCGATACAACTGCAGAAACGCTTCCTGGGTGAGATCTTCGGCTGCCGCAGTGTTGGCCGTCATGCGAAGGCATAAAGAATACACACGCCGTTTATGCAGATTGTAGAGCGCTTCGAAAGCAGACCCGTCGCCTTGCTTGGCGCGTTCAATCGCGTCCGCTTCTGAAATTTTGTCGCTCTTGAGTTTTCTTGCGTCCGTCAAGTCGCCTTTTCGGCCGCACTCAGTTCGATGCGGCATAACTAGCTTTTCGTTGTACTGCTTGCGCTCCCCGAAAGTGGTCTGTCGCCCCTTCGAACGGCCCAATTCAGGGCATCCGCCGTTCTGTTCGCTTTGCTTGGGTAACTTAAGTACCTGCTGGCAGCCTAATGGGGGAAGCGAAATGCGTCAACCAGTTCCGCGAAGTAGAGTTTGCCGGGAAACCGAACATGTCCGGGAGTTTGCCTTTCAGCCCAACCTGCGCCCCGGCGTTGACATCTAAGCCACTGTTCGCCGGTTTCAAATCCCTGTTTGCGAAAGCCGGGATAAGTGTGTGCGGACGAATGCAAATCTTTAGGAGAATCTAAACTCATGAAACGAATTACTTTACTAGCCGTGATGGCCTTTCTATTCGCTGTTCCGTCGGGTCTGATGGCGCAGGATTACAACCATGTTGAATTCGGAGCGTTCGCCGATTACCTCAATCTCAGCGCTACTTCTCCTCACATCAACTTCGTGGGTTTGGGCGGTCGAGTTGCAGTCAATGTGCATCCTCACGTTCA